>JAZDMQ010000036.1:0-7446 GCA_043800755.1 bacterium
GAGACCATTCGGGAAAAAATCCATGTGGCCGAAAGGCTGTCAGGTCATCGGAGCAAGTTATGGCCAGTAGAGTCTGTCCGGCATGGGTGGGTTATCTTTTGACCAGTCGGCTACGGGGGCTCTTTCAGGATCCGTACCGAATCTTAAGCCCCTATGTCAGGCTGGGAATGAAGGTCTTGGATGTCGGCCCCGGCATGGGCTTTCTCAGCTTGCCCCTGGCTGAGATGGTTGGATCTCAGGGGAAGGTGATCTGTATCGACATTCAGGAGAAGATGCTCCGAGTGCTCCGAAGGCGAGCGGAACGACGAGGATTGGCGGATCGCATTGAGACTCGCCTCAACAACGAAGGCTCCCTGGACCTATCCGATCTGCATGAATCGATCGACGTTGCCCTGGCCTTTGCCGTAGTGCACGAGATTCCGGACAAGGCACATCTTTTCTTGGAGGTCTGCGCGGCGCTGAGGGCGAATGGGAAGGTCCTTCTGGTCGAGCCGAAAGCCCACGTGAGCGAGGCAGCGTTCCAGGAAACCCTTACGATCGCGAAAGAGACCTGCCTCGACCCGCAGGCCTGGCCGCAGATCAGGGGTAGCCGCTCGGTACTCCTTGGAAAGCGGGGCCAAGGGGAAAATTAGGAGTGCAAGGCATCGGCCCAGGTCAAAGAGGTGGGGAAGGGGAGGTAAGATTCAGGAGAACTGGCTATACTCTACTCTTAAAGGAGATTGAAGGTAAATTATGCCTACGCTGGAAAAGCTGCCTGACTTGAATGTTGCGGCCCGATCGGTCGTCGTCACCGAGGAGGCCGAGTTGGCCTACGCCCAGACCGACGCCGGGCCCCGCCTGGTGATCCTGGGGCCGGCCAGTTCATCGATCTTTCGGGATTTCGAGGGAGAGGCCAGCGATCGCGTGGGCCGGGCCCTCCTGTTGGGTCCAACCAGTCCCCACAATGCCGCCGCCCTGCGCGCCCTTCTGCCCTGGCTTCGGCCACGCCCCCTGGGCCTGGGCACCTCGGCCGGGATGGGCGATCGCTTGGGCCTGGGGACGCCCGGCCACGTCCGCGCGATCCGGGCCGCAGGCGGTGACATCGCCCCCATCTTCGCCCAGCAATCCATCCGGGAGATGGCCCGCACCGGACGGTCTCCCCAGCAGGTAATGGATGACGCAACCTGGGGCATCTTTCAGGAAGGTTGGCGGGAAGGTGTGGGCGCAGATGCCGATCACCTCAAAACTCCTGCCGACATCGATGTCTGCCTTGGTACGGGCTTTACCCTCTTCACCATTGACCCGGGCGAGCATGTGGACAATGCTGCCGACACCGCGACAGTACCGGATCTCCGCGCCGCCCTGGAGAAGCTTCCCTGGATGGAGCTTGAGTATCGTCAAGAGTCGCTGAGAAGCCGCTACCTGAATCAATCGTTCGATGTGGAGGGGCACAAGATCACTTTCGATGAAGAGACCATTCTGCGGGCAGCGGCCAAGTATGGGCGGGCGGTGGCGCATGTGGCTATCATGTACCGCCATCTGATGCGGGCCACTGGCGGTCAAAATTGCGAGTTGGAGGTCTCGGTGGATGAGACCGAGACGCCGACGACGCACGCCGAGCACATCTACATTGCCCGGGAGCTAAAGCGCCTCGGCGTCCGTTGGGTCAGTTTGGCGCCTCGCTACATCGGCCGCTTCGAGAAGGGCGTGGACTATATCGGGGATCTGGCTGCCTTCGAGGCCGACTTTGCCATCCATGCCTCCATTGCTCGCCGGTTTGGTCCTTATAAACTGAGCCTCCACTCTGGCTCGGACAAGTTCAGCGTCTACTCGATCGCGATGCGGCAGACGAACGGCTTGGTTCACCTGAAGACAGCGGGAACCAGCTACCTGGAGGCCCTGCATACCATCGCGGCATTGGATGCGGATTTCTTCCGCGAGATCTATGTCTTTGCCCGGGAGCGCTATGAGACCGACCGGGCCAGCTACCATGTCTCGGGCAGATTGGAGCGCGCACCCTCGCCACACGAGGTGGCCGATGCTGACCTGCCCGCCTTGCTCAACCAGTTCGATGCGCGCGAGATCTTACATGTCACCTTTGGCTCGGTGCTGACCGCGCGCACAGAGGATGGCCGCTGGCGTTTTTACGATCGCCTGATGGGCCTTCTGCGGGCCAACCCGGAGGCCTATGCCGCCAACCTGGAGGCACATTTCCTCCGCCACCTGCGGCCGTTTGTGGAGCGATGATCGAGATCTTGCATTGAAGGAGGAGAGTGTATCCGTGAAGATCAGGCGCTTGGGCGATAGTGGACTTGCAGTGTCGGCAATGGGCCTGGGTTGCGCGGGGATGTCCGATTTCTACGGCCCCCACGATGATCGAGAGTCCATTGCCACCATCCATCGGGCCCTCGACCTGGGGATTAACTTCCTGGACACGGCGGATATGTACGGGCCCTTCACCAACGAGGAGCTAGTCGGGCGAGCCATCGAGGGTCGTCGCGCCCAGGTCGTTCTGGCCACCAAGTTCGGCGTGGTGCGGGGCCAAGATCCCCATTACCGTGCCCTCAATGGCAGGCCGGA
Source organism: bacterium (assembly GCA_043800755.1). Lineage (GTDB taxonomy): Bacteria > Methylomirabilota > Methylomirabilia > CAVQYV01 > CAVQYV01 > JAZDMQ01. Next base: position 2,560 of record JAZDMQ010000036.1, read on the forward strand.
GTATGTCCGGACTGCCTGCGAAGGCAGCCTCCGCCGGCTGGGGGCGGAGGTCATCGATCTCTACTACCTCCACCGAATCGACCCCCAGACGCCCATCGAGGAGACGGTGGGGGCGATGGCCCAACTGGTGCGAGAGGGAAAGGTCCGGCACTTGGGCCTGTGCGAGGTGGGGCCCGAGACCCTGCGCCGCGCCCAGGCCATCCATCCCCTCGCCGCCGTCCAGAGCGAGTACTCCCTCTGGACGCGCGATCCGGAGGGCGAAGTCCTTCCCGCCTGCCGAGAGCTGGGCATCGGCTTTGTCCCTTACGCCCCGCTCGGCAGGGGCTTCCTGACCGGACAGATCAAGCGGATCGAAGACCTGAGCGGGGACGATTTTCGCCTCACCACCCCCCGGTTTCAGGGCGAGAATTTCCAGAGGAATCTGGAGCTGGTCGGCCGCCTGGAGGAGATGGCCACAGAAAAGGGGTGTTCCGCGGCCCAGCTGGCTCTGGCCTGGGTCCTGGCCCAGGGTGAGGATATTGTGCCCATCTTCGGCACCAAGCGGCGGACCTATCTCGAGGAGAACATCGAGGGGCTGAAGGTGGAGCTAACGGCGGAGGATCTGCGGCACCTGGACGGGATCGCCCCTCCTGGGGCTGCGGCCGGGGCTCGGTATGACGAAGTGGGCCTGGCCCGGGTGGATCGCTGACCAGATCCGGCAACCTCGGTCGTATCTATGGTTCACCGCCCATGGCGCAGTGGAGGATTGGACTCGGCCTTTTCCTTTCATCGTAGCATCGCGCAGAGGGGGCAACTCAATGAATGGCAATACCCGATTCGAGAAATTGCTGGAGCCGGGCTACATCGGACGAGTGAAGACCAGGAACCGCATCATCAAGTCCGGCCAGGGAACCTCCTTCATCGAGCCGACCGGCTATGTGGGGGAGACCGCCATCGCTTATTATGAGGCCATGGCCAAAGGCGGGGTGGGTCTCTTGATCGTGGAATCCTGCGGCGTCGAGTATCCCTTGGGGGTCCATCATCCCCCGGTGCAGTTCCATCTCGACGATGACCAATACATCCCGAGCTACAGTGAATTGACCAAGGCGGTGCACCGGCAGGGTTGCCCCATATTCATCCAGCTCTTTCATGCCGGTCCCTGGAATCCCACCGGCAAGCTCCCCAAGCGCGACACCATCGCATCTTCCACCTTGACCAGGGAGGAGCTGCCCGGTCCGGACTTCGATGCGCCCCGAGGCTTGAGCCTGGAGGAGGTGGGAGAGTATATCGACAAGTTCGCCAGGGCGGCCGAGCGGGCGCAAAAAGCGGGTTTCGATGGGGTAGAGTTCATCGGCGGCACCTGTCACTTGATCAATTCCTTTTTCTCCCGGGTCTGGAACAAGCGCACGGATGCCTATGGCCCCCAAAACCTCGAAAACCGCTCTCGATTCATGGTGGAAATCGTACGCGAGGTCAAAAGGCGCCTGGGACAGGATTTTCCGGTCTCTGCCCTGATTAATATTGCCGAGTACGGGGCGGAGAAGGCCACCACCGTGGAAGAGGGTGTGGTTTTTGCCAGACTTCTGCAGGACGCCGGTGCGGACGCAATTCAGGTGAGAGCCCATGGGTATGGCCACCGGGGTGGTCTGTTACAACCCGACAGGCTTCTTTATCCTGAACCTCCGAAGTCCCTGCCCAAAGACCTCGATTGGAGCCGCAACGGGGCTGGAGCCACGGTGCCCCTGGCTGAGGCCGTCAAGAAGGCGGTCAGCGTGCCGGTGATCGCGGCCTGCCGGCTGGATCCCGAGCTGGGAGAGATGTTTCTGCGCCAGGGCAAGCTGGACTTCGTCGCCATGACGAGACGCCTGCTGGCCGACCCGGAGCTGCCCAACAAGGTCATCTCGGGAAGGCTGGAGGACATCCGCCCCTGCCCCGGCTGTCTCTATTGCATGGATGTGCGTCTGCACAACACTCCGGTGCGATGTCGCGTGAATGCTGCTCTCGGAAGAGAGACACAAATCATCCGACCGGCGGAGAAGAAGAAGGTGATGGTCGTCGGCGGTGGGCCGGCCGGGATGGAAGCGGCCAGGATGGCGGCGTCAAGAGGGCATGACGTCGTCCTCTACGAAAAAGAGAGCGAGCCGGGCGGGCTGATACCTGTTGCCTCTATGGTGAAAGACCTGGAAATTGACAGTCTTTTAGACCTGGTTCGCTATTACAGAATCCAGCTCGCCAAGCTGGGGGTAACCGTGAGAGGCGGGGAGGAGATCGGCCTTTCCGAGATCGAGGCGCACAGGCCGGATGTGGTCATTCTGGCGACGGGAGGCCTACCCGACATCGCTAAAATATCCGGAATCGATCATCGTAAGGTAATCAGCACTGCCGCCTTGAAGAGGAAGCTGGCGGTTTTCATGAAGATCCTGGGGCCCAAGGCCCTGGAGCGATTGACGAGGATTTGGATGCCTGTGGGCAGGAAGGTGGTCGTCATCGGCGGCGCGGTGCAAGGCTGCCAGCTGGCCGAGTTTCTGGTGAAGCGGGGCCGAGCGGTGACGATCGTGGATGCGGCCCAAGAGCTGGGAGAAGGGCTGACCGGAGACGATAAAGGCCAGCTTTTTGCGTGGTTCAAGCAGAAAGGGGTGGCGCTCTTCGACAGGGTCCAGTACGAGCGGATCACCGATCAGGGCCTGGACATCATCACCAAGGACGGAGAGAAAAGGACCATCCCAGCGGATACGATCATCGTCGCCCTGCCCTTCCAGCCGAATCCCGACCTGTGGAAGAGGTTACAGGGCAAGGTCCCGGAGCTCCACGCCATCGGCGACTGCAAAGAACCTCAACTGATGGTCCAGGCCATCGCCGAAGGCTGGGAGATCGGCAGCAGGATTTAGACGATACAAATCATTGGCAAAAGCAATTCGCATCGAGATCGTCCGCGCCGATTTGGGATTGGCAAGGCAGGCAGCCCTCTTCAAGTCCGGCAAGAAGATCTCTTATGCCGACTGCTTCGCGGCCGCCCTGGCGAAACTCCGCAAGGCCGAATTGGTCACCGGAGACCGTGACTTCAAGCAGGTGGAGGGGGAAGTGCAGGTTCTTTGGATTGGGTAGACATCTGGAGATCCGCTATGAAGCCATCTAAAATGACAAATGAAGATGCGACGTTATGCTCCTACACCCCCTGAATGCTAAGAAAATAGACCTGACCCTCTTCGGTCCTGGCCAAGAAATCCTCGCGTTTTGCTGCGGGAGGCCAAGAACCTTCAGACAAGGAGAGGACAATGGGCCATATTGGAGGAGTTGAGCAAACGTATCACCTGTTGCAGCAGCGCCTGGACTGCAATGTAACGGGTGCCCCTGACTCTCCTGTATTCACCAGGATCCTGAAGCTCCTCTTCGCCCCTGAGGAGGGCGAGCTCGCACGGCGGATTCCCTCAAGACCCACCTCCCTGGGCATTCTCTCGCGTAAACTCAAGATCGGCCAGGATGAACTTTGCGATAGACTGGCCGATATGGCCCAGCGGGGTTTGGTGATAGACCTGGAACAGGGCGGGCAGCGCTATTTCATGCTTTCGCCGGTGGCGATCGGCTTTTTCGAGTTTATTTTCATGCGCGCTCGCGAGGACCTTCCCATGGCTGAGCTGGCCCATCTCTTCCATGAGTACATGGACACCAAAGAGGACGACCGCTTCACTCGCTCGGTCTTCCAAGGCCAAACCCAAGTCGGTCGCTCATTGGTCCGAGAGGAGGCGCTTTCAGAGGAGGACCATTCCGAAATCCTCGACTGGGAAAAGGCGAGCCAGGTCGTGCGATCGGCGTCGGCAGTAGGGGTCTCGTTTTGCTCCTGCCGCCATAAGGCGAGCCATCTGGGAAAAGCTTGTGAAAGCCCACAGCAGACCTGCCTCACTTTCAATTACGTCGCGGAGGCCTTGATCCGGAGCGGCATTGCCCAACCCGTCAGCGCCAACGAGGCGATGGGCATCCTGGAAAAATGCAAGGAGGCCGGCTTGGCCCAAATTGGCGACAACGTACAGCGCAAGATGACCTACATCTGCAACTGCTGTGGCTGCTGCTGCGGAATGGTCGGGGCGATCAAGACCTTCGGTATCCGCAATGCGATCGTCACCTCGAACTGGATCTGCGAAATCGACCTCTCCCAATGCAAGGGTTGCGGGAAATGCGCCAGGGCATGCCCGGTAGAAGCGATTGAGATGGTCAAGGAGGGAGAAGGGGAGACGAAGCGGAAATGGGCTGTCTGTGATCAGGCGCTCTGTCTGGGTTGTGGGGTTTGCTACTCGGTGTGCAAAGTTGGCGCGATGGCCATGAGGCCCAGGGCACAGAGGGTCTTCACCCCGGAGACCGTTTTCGATCGGATCGTATCCATGGCGATCGAGCGGGGCAAACTGGCCAATGTTCTCTTTCAAGATCCTGAGAAGTTGAGCCATCGGGCGCTGGGACGGATTGTCCATGCCTTGGAGAAATCCCCTCCGTTTAAGGCGGCGATGGCGATCGAGCCTTTGCGATCTGCTTTCCTCAATGCGATGATCAAGGGAGCAAAGAGGAGCGTCGGAGAATTGGCCCAGATCCTGGGGTGATCTCGCGCGAGAGTTCTTGTGGAGACGACTTGGTGATCACGAGCTGCTTGCCTGATTGCTGGGAGGGAAGATGATCAAGATCGACAGGGGATTTCAAAACAGAAGACTCGCAGGCCGCGGGAGATTGGGGAATTGACGGGCATCGATTATAGCTCGGTAAGCGTGGGCAGGAAGAAGCTTCAGACCCTGCAGGAAAAAGACAGGAGCTTGGTGAGGCAGATCGAGGGGATCAAGAAGAACTTGAGACAGGGAGAAAGCTGATGGGGGAATTCACTCCAGAACAAATTGTCGCGCTATCATCCATGGTCAGCCCTGACCG
>JAZDMQ010000157.1:0-12612 GCA_043800755.1 bacterium
TTCGGGTGATTGAATTGGAGGAAGGCCAGGATCACCTCTCCCCCTCCCAGGCCCTCCTTCACCTGGGCGGCGATCTCTTCCAGCTCTTCCTCTGCCTCTGTGTTCTTGCTCCCGTGGGCCAACAGGATCACACCCTCCCCCCTCTCCATCGCTCAGCCTTTCAGTTTCATGGGTAATCCGGCCACACAGAAATAGACGGCATCCGCGGCCTGGACCAGGGTCTGATGAGCCCTGCCGGTCCAATCCCGAAAGGCCCGGGCCAGGGTATTCTCCGGCACAATCCCCATCCCCACCTCATTGCTCACCAAGAAGAGCTGCAGGCCATCCCGCCTTCCTGCCTCGCAGATGAGCTCCAATTCCTCCTTCAGGGACTCCTCGTCCAGATCTACCCCGGCCGCCATCAGGCGATTGGAGATCCAGAGGGTGAGGCAATCCACCAAGATGACCTCGAATTGGGGGCCGATGCGCCCCAGGAGCCCTCCGAGATCCAATGACTCCTCGAAGAGCTCCCAGCCCACTCCCCGCTTCTTCTGGTGGCGTTCGATGCGCTCGGCCATCTCGGCATCGCCGGCCTGGGCCGTGGCCACAAAGGCCTTGCGGCCCGCGACCTCCTGGGCTAACCGCAGGGCCAGATCGCTCTTGCCGCTCCGCGCCCCCCCGAGGATCAAGGTGATCATGAAATCCCCCTAAACGAAAAACCCTCTGCCCGCTTCAGGCTGAGGGTTGATCTTTCTGGCCATGCCGTTACCTCTCCCCCCCTCGTCGAAGGAGACTCAGCGGAATATCCCCAGGCAGGTCTTCTGGCTTTCGGATCGCTACAGCCCAGCGCCTTCCCCGATGCTTTACGAGTGGCATGTTGCCGGCCATTCCCCGATTACAGTGGCGCGCCCGCGATGGAATCGTCCCCCGCTAACCATCTCGCGGGGGCCTGCACCATCTTCCCTATTCTATCCCGCCCGATGGGCGAGATCACCTGGGGACCAAAATCAGATGTGAACGACATTCCTCATATAATACAAATCCCCTTCCCTTGTCAAGGTTGCGGCGACCTCTTTTCCCTCATTGACAAGCACCCGATAAGATTATATTTTGCCCCAAACGGACCGTTAGTACGGGGATATATTCATCTCCAAATCCTCCTCAGAAAAAGCATCCAGGTAAGGGAACTCGACCCCGGTACCCCAGAGGGCAGATCTGCCCTGGAGGCCTTTCTAAAGACAAAAAGAGGCATTGGAGATGTTGTCTGGTTCGGGATCCGCAGGGCTCAACAACGGCGCAGCTCAACAGGAGACGACTATGCCAATTGGACGGGACCTCTTCGATTTGACGGGACGAATTGCGATCGTAACGGGCGCAGCCTCTGGGCTGGGAGAAGCCATATCGTATGGTCTGGCTGTGTTTGGAGCCGACATTGTGGCGGTCGATGTCGAGGCGGCTGGCCTGGGGCGCGTTTGCGAGAAGGTGAAGGGGATGGGCCGAGCTGCGTTGCCCGTCATTTGCGATGTACGCTCTGCTGAAGAAATACAATCGATGGTGGCGCAATGCGTGGATAGGTTCGGCAGAATCGATGTCCTGGTGAACAATGCCGGCATTAGTCGAAGGGCCCTCGCGGAAGAGATGACGCATGATCAATGGGATGATGTCCTCGCGGTGGACCTGACCGGCCCGTTTCTCTGCTGCCAGGAAGTTGGACGAACCATGATACGGCAGGGCGGTGGGAGGATCATCAACATCGCCTCGGTTGCGGGGCTGGTCGGCCTGAGGACAGGCAACGCGAACTACTGCGCCGCGAAGGGCGGACTCATTTCGATGACCAGAGCCCTGGCGCTCGAATGGGCCAAACACAATGTGCTCGTCAATGCCGTTGCCCCCACCCATATCCGCACACCGCTCATCGAAGCAGTTCTTGAGGATGCTGAGAAGAAGGCCTACTTCCTCGGCAACATCCCCCTCGGTCGACTGGGCGAAGCAAGCGAGGTCGTCGGGCCGGTCATATTCCTGGCGTCCGATGCTGCCACGCTGATCACCGGGACGGTGTTGTGCGTGGACGGTGGGCACACCGCCCAATAGGCTTGAGGTCACCGTGGGAAAGAAGATCCTCCTGATAGGAAACCCTGTTGCCGGAGGCGGAAGGGCGAAGCGGCTGATGGCAGACCTCCTGCAGACGCTGCGACAGAGAGGCTATCTGGTCGAGACATTCCTGACCGGTTCTGCCGGAGATGCGACCCGCCGGGCTCGGGACATTGAAGCTGACGTGGATGTGCTCGTGGTGGTGGGGGGAGATGGTACCCTCAACGAGATCCTCAATGGCCTTCCCGACCCATCCCAGACTCCCATAGCGTACCTCCCCACGGGGACTGCCAACGTCCTCGGCCGCGAGCTCGGACTGCCGAAAAGAGCAGAGGATCTTATTCAGATTCTTGAGAGCGGCCATCTCCGCCGACTGGACATGGGGCTGTTGGGGGAAGGCCGGTTCTTGATGATGGCCAGTGCCGGACTCGATGCCATGGTGACGGAGGAGGTGCGAAGGCGGAGAGGTGGAACCCTCGGGTACCTCGGCTACCTGATGCCCATCCTGAGGGCTCTCCAGCGCTACCAACCGCCTGAGCTCAAGGTGACCGTCGATGGAGGAGAGCAGATCCCCGGCGCTTTTTCCGTGGTGAGCAATACGAGAAACTATGGCGGGATCTTCTCCTTCGCCGATCGGGCTCGATGCGACTCCGGACACCTCGACGTCTGCGTCTTTCCCAGGGGGACCCTGCCGGCTCTCATCTGGTACTACCTTGCCGCCCTCCGCGGCCGGGTCTCGAGGCGGACCGATGTTCGCTATCTGACGGGGAGCCGCATCAGGATTGAGTCCAGAGAGCCGGTGGCGGTCCAGGCGGACGGCGATCCCGCTGGGGTTACCCCCGTGGATATCCGGGTTCTGCCGGCCACTGTGCCGGTCCTTGTCCCGCCTGGTAGGTAAACATGGGCTACCCAACGCTCACTTCTTAATCCTTTTAATCCTTGCCTTGGAGGATACGATGCGGGAGAGGGAAATCAAAGAGACGATGGAGCGGGTCACCCGGGAGATCATCTCCCGCTGCATCAAGTACTCCCGGCGGTGCCACCGGGAGATCTTTATCTCCAAGACCTCCTCCGGAAAGGGCATCAACGTGAGAGAGCTCGACCCCAAGACCCCGGAAGGGAGGACGGCCCTGAAGGCCTTCTTGAAGGTGCCCAAGCGCCATTATACGATCTATGGGCTGGGGAGCCCGTCGGAGAAGAACCCCGTGAACTGGCGCAAGGTCAACCTGGGCTTTCTGCGGCGCACAGCAAATACGCTGGTGATCTTTCTCACCATGGCCCTCAAGGGCACACCTTTCAAGATCAGGCTCTACCGGCTGTTAGGGGTTCACATCGGACAGGATACGGAGATCATGATGGGGGCTTGGTTGGATCATTTCCGGCCCGAGCTCATCTTCATCGGCGACCGCACCCTGATCGGGGCCTTCACCCGGATTACCGTCCACGCCTATGAGGGCCTGGGCAAGTTCCGGTACGGGGTGGTCTCCATCGGCTCGGATTGCACGATCGCCAGTGGAACCGGCATGGGGGTGATCCAGATCGGGGATCGAGTGAGGACCCTGCCCAACACGGTGCTCTCCCCTTACTATATCAAGGTCCCGGATGGCGCAGTGGTGGGGTATCAGAAGCCGGCCTGCGCGGTCGGGGGCGCCGGGGCGGAGCCGGAATCCCAGGATTGACGCCTCGAAAGGGCGGATTTGTTTCATCTCATGAAAGGAGGAACCATGACGAAACGGGTCTTTCACAAAGAGGAGGGGGAGAAGCTGACCCTCAAGGGGCCGGATCGGACCGTCTATCTGATCGTGGAGCCGGCGACCTCGGATACCAAGGAGTTCTTGATGGGGATCGTGGAGGTCCCGCCTGGAAGCAGCATCCCCAATCACGCCCACACCGGGGAAGAGGAGATCATGTTCGTCTACGAGGGCCAGGGATTGGCAACCGTAGATGGAGCGGAATATGAGGCGAGCAAGGGGAGCATCGTCCTGACGCCGATCGGATGCGAGCACGGATTCACCAACAACGGGAAGGAAAAATTATCTATCGCCTTTTTCTACTCACCGCCCGGGATTGAAAAGCTCCTTCGGCAGAGGGCAGCGGCCCAGCAGAAGTGATGTAAAGGGAGGCCAACGCAAAAGGGCCACTAAGAGAATCGGATTCCAGCATCTACGAAGTTCGCCGAAGGCGAATTTCCGTTGGAGGCCGGGTTCGGAGTCGAACCGAACAGGACACTTTCTAAGTATCCTCAACGGGTTTGCAGCCCGCGGGGAGCACCGTCTCCCTAAACCGGCCTCGTTGATGATGAATGAATACTTCTTGGCCATACGATCGACTTCAGCTGCTTAATCCCAATGTTTCTTCGGCACGTTGCCTTGTCACCTCAGAAAGACACGACCCTGTCGGAATCCAAAACCCACTGAACCAAGTCTCGCATCGAAGCGATTTCAGCACCTTCTAATATTTCACTTTGGTTCAACGACCGCTCTGATGCGCATACCCCACATATTTTCACTTTCGCCCCTTGAGCTATAGCAGCCTTAATGAGTTCTTCACAATTTGGCATCCTCTCATCCAGAACAGCCGGCATTTCAGAGGGTTTCTGTCCTTTCTTAGGCACAAAGACGGAGTCTTCAATGAGAAATATATTCACCGAATGTCCCTCATGGAGGGCAGCCAGCACGAATCTCAAGGTGCTATATACCCTCTCCTTGCCATAAGGCGGTTCTCCGACCACGACTGTGATGGTTGCCATCTCTCTCCTCCTTCAACAAAGGATTCTGTCGCCTAATATCGGATAAAGGACCTCAGGGATCGAAAAAGGGGAAGTGCCCCCGCAGGGAGGGGGAGGAAGGGGGGGGGAGAGGGAGGATTTACCCCTTTTCTCCCTCCCCCCTTTCCCTTTCGTGGGGGTGGTCATGGGTAAAGAAGTGGCCATGCCCATGATGGTGCGCGATCTCCCCATGCCGATGGACATGTTCGTGGATGAGGTTGACCTCCAAGAGCAGGTCGAAGTTGTTTAAGATGGAGGAGGCGGACCCCTCGGCCACTACACTATGGCCTTCATCCATGACCAGGGCCCGATCCGCGATTTCCTCCACGATGGAGAGGTCATGGGTGGCGGTGATCAGGGTCTTCCCTGCCAGATGCAGTTCGGCCAGCAGCTCGATGAGCCACTGCTGGGTGCGGGGATCCAGGCCATTGGTCGGCTCATCGAGAATCAGCACCTGGGGATTGATGGAGAGGATGGAGCCGAGGGCCACCTTCTTCTTCTCCCCCCCGCTCAGGGCATAGGGAGGCCGATCCCGCAGCTCCCTGATCCCTAACATCTCCAGCACATCCTCCACCCGCCGCAGGATCTCCTCCCGGGGCAGGTCTAACTGCAACGGCCCAAAGGCCACCTCTTCCCACACCACCGGGCAGAAGAGCTGCACATCCGGATTTTGAAAGAGAAACCCCACCCGCTCCCGAAAGAAGCGATTGAACTCGGGGTCCTCCAGCCGCCTCTCGGTGAGCTCCTGGCCGAAGGCCAGCAGCTTGCCCGAGGAGGGGGGAAACAATCCATCCAGAAGGTGCATCAGGGTCGATTTTCCGGACCCGTTGGCCCCGAGGATGGCAATCCGCTCGCCCGGTTCCACCTCGAAGCTGACCTCGCGCACGGCCGGGATCTTGTTGAGATAATAATAGCTGACATCCTGCAACTGAAAGACCGGATTGGACATCTCTTTCTCCGGGCAGTCCTCAGGGGTGGACTCGACTACAGGCAGCGATCCCACCAGAGGAGGAGGCCGCTCAAAAGCAGTGAGGTGAAGACCCAGAGATAATCCCTGACCCTCACCTGAAAGGTCTCCAGGACCCTGGCCTCTCCATCGAATCCCCGAGAGCGCATGGCCCCGTGCACCTGCTGGCTGAGCTGAAAGGACTTGGCGAACAGGCTCCCCATGCGGGAGGCGATCCATCCCTGTTCCGCCTTGATCCGGGAAAAGGCCAGGGTGCGGCTCTTCTTGGCCCAATACATCTCCTGCACCAGCTTGACCAGGAGCAGGATGTAGCGATAGGTCATCCCCAAGGTGAGGACGAAGACCTGCGGGACCCTCACCACGCGAAGGGCCTTGAGCAAGGAGGCCCAGCGGGTGCTCAGGGTGACCAACACCACCAAAGAGACCGAGGCTGCCACTCGGGACACGAAGACCAGGGCCCCCAGAGCCCCCTCGCGGCTGATGCCCACCACCGCCGGAATGTGGTAGGGCCCCCAGGAATAGGCGCGGGGCAGGTGGAGGAGGGGAATCCAGGCTTCTCCCGGGGTGATCACATTGAAGAGGGCCGGCAGGGCCATGACCCCGGCAAAGAGGGGGATGAAGAGCCAGACCCGCTTGATGAAGAAGGGCAAGCCGATGTGGGAGAGATTGGCCAGGAGCAGGGTGAAGAGGTAGATCCCCACCAGGACCGGGATGGAATGGACCAGGCTGGTCACGATCAGGAACAGGAGCAGGGTGGCAAACTTGACCCGGGGATCCAAGCCCTGCAAGAGCCCGGGCGCAGAGGCATAGGTCTCGGAAAAGACCGATTCTTGCAGCATGGAGGCAATGCCCCACAGGGTCTTCTCCAGGAACGACCTATGCCTCTTGCCCTTGCCCGTGAGGAGAGGCAGAACAAGCTGAGGCTGATCCTTAACAATCATCCACTTGGGGGTCACAGCACCGCTTCTCCCTTGGAGCGGGAATTTATCCTATTCTCCCCATAAGACTTTGGATGCACGATCTGTCATTTAGAAGAAGGCGGAGAGGGAGATGATTCCCCGGAAGGCCTCCAGGCCTTCAGCCCCCTGCTGCTCATCCTTCCGATTCAGATCATTCCAGATGGGAAACTTCAACAAAAACCCCAGGCTCATGGGCGGGAAGTTGAACCTCAGCCCGGGAGAGAGATAGAGGATCGTCCCCCCGGAATTGGGCACCTTCCCCCCAGCCGGCTCATCCACATCTTTGGCCACATTCAAGAGGTTGACCTCCAGAATCCCCTCCAGGGCCGAGACCCCGGGCTTGACATAGAGGTCATAGACCCCTGCCAGGTCCGCCCGGAATTCATTTCCGAACTTGAAATCGTCCTTCTTGGTGAAGATATCATACATGGCATCCGCCACGATGGTGAACCCGTGAGTTACCTGTTTGGTGGCGGAGGCCCCGAAGCTCACGGTAGGGCTCCGGAAACCGGGCTGCATCCCCCGCTCGAACTCCTCCCCATATTGGTCGTGATTGTGGCTCTCTCCAGTGGGAGCGGAGGCGCCCAGAAAGAAGGCGAAATAGGTCTTGGGAGAGGACTCCAGGGAGATCGCGGTATCCTCTGAGGTGTTGAGTCCCAGGCCCTGATTCGGGTCATAATGAAACCCGAGGTTGAACAGGAACTTCAGGTCTCCTCCCCCAGAGGAGGTGCCCAGTCGATCCTGAGTCTTCACCGTATAGGGGATGAAGAGATTGCCAGTCAGGTAAGGCTTGATGCCGTAACCCAGGCCGAGGGTGTAAAAGGTGAAAGCATCCTTATTCTCCGGCTCGGCCCAGTGATACTTCTTGAATTCCGCCTGCTCCACTCTCGTCACCAGGGAGACCCCTCCTTCGGGAAGGGTCAATGAGGAGTTCGTCTCCACCGGGCTCCCCGGCCCATATCCCAGGCTCACTCCGCCATGATGGGCCAAGACTTCGGCGGGCAAGATCGCCACGAAGGCCGCCATGATGACAGCCAGGGTAAGGCTCGCGATCATCTTTTTCATTGACTCACTCCGATACATTGAGGTTCGTGCCAGATAGACTGCCTCGATTAAGGAATCCGCGGGACGACAATTCGTTTCGCTGGCTCGCTCAATCCTCCTTTCTTTCTCAATTTGTAGGCTCCGCGTGTTCAACTCGCCTTCTTTCCCCTCCAGTTCCTCCAGAGGGTAATGATCCCGAACAGGCCAAAGATGAGGCTGACCCCGACGAAGAGCTTGAGATGGGTCGCCACCAGAGGTTTCTTGAACCCCTTGAGCATCAGCCCCTCCCCCACCTCTACCGAGACATCGGTGCCGTGAAAGCCGTGCTCGGACTCCCCCCACACCTTGACCTTCCAGGTCCCCTTCCGGTCGGGTAGAAAGCTGACACAGCCGTTCTTGTCAGTCCTCCCCTTCTGGTGGGGGATCTCGTCGCCCGGGCCATAAACCTCGTATTCACAATAGGAGGCGGGGTCATCCTGGGCATAAAAGACCCGCACCGTCAGCCCCTTATTCTCTACCTGATAATTGACCGTGTGCGCCTCGGCCCAGCCGGGGACGAACAGGGCCAGGACGACGGCAATCAAGAGCAGGTACGGCATCATCCTTTTCATCTATTTTCCCTCCCCTTTGCCCCCGAAGGTCAGGGTGGAGATCAGCTTCAGGGTATCGGCGTCCGGGTTTCCCTTCAGGGGCATCCGGTGCCGAGCGGTGATCACCTTCAATCCCTCCCCTGAGAGCGGGACTTCAGCGATTCCCTTTCCGTCCGTCTTCGCCGTCCTGGTGTGCTCGATCGACTCCACCTCCACCTCCGGCAGGGGCTCCCCATCCAGCAGGACCCTCACCGGTAGCCTCTGGCCCCCCTTCAACTCGAAGGGGTTGGCGAGGGGGATGATCTCCAACTTGAGGCCCAGGGGGTTGCCTGCAGCCTCGCTCCAGGAGAGAATCGCCTTCGAATAATTGAGGGATTGGTAGGATTCGATCACCCGCTTCATCCCTCTTTTGGAGCCCTTCTTCAGTCCCATGATCGTCTTCACCCAGAACCCATCGTCCACCGTCATGGTGAGTGCAGAGACGGTCCCCTCAGGAACCAGCGTCACGGCCTCCTTCTTCTTCTCTACCCGGATCTGCACCTGACCCCCCTTGGGATCAAAGCCCCGGATCTCCTTGATGGTGGAAGGGTCATAGGGGAGCCTCTGGGCACCATGGCCGTAAATGACCTTGAGCGTCCCCCCTGCCTTTTCTACCCAGAAGTCGTGGGCGAAGCAGGGAACGGAAAGAAGCAAGAGAAAAGGTAATGCCAAGATGAAAAGCCACCGGTGCCTATTGGACATGACTTCCCTCCTGATGTGTGATGGTTGCCCCTTTTTGCCCTCCACTGTGGTCCAGACCCCTCTTCATCAAATCGGGGTGGGCCCGCTGAAAGTAGATCATGGCCAAAACGGTGACCACGACCTCGATAAAGCTGAAGATCGCCAGATGCTGAATCATGATTCCAGGGATGGTGATTTGCAGAGGAAATGGGCTGTACAGGGGGCGTCCGTCCGCCCCCACATGCAGAAGGGGCTGCAGGCCCACCTCGACCGCAGTCAACAAGGCCCCCAGGTTGACTGCAAGGTAGGAGGAGAAGCCCGCTGCGATCAGCCTCCGCTTGGAGGCCTCTTGCGAATTCCAGGACAGCATCCGGTAGAAGTAGTATCCCACCAGGGATCCCACCACGGAGATGTTGAAGCAATTGGCCCCTAAAGACAGGATGCCGCCGTCGCCGAAGAACAGGGCCTGGATGGCCAGGGCGATGGAGGAAGTGATAATCGCGGCCCAGGGCCCCAGCACCATGGCCACCAGGGGCACCCCGGTGGCATGGCCGGTGGTTCCCCCCGGGATCGGGACATTGAGCATCATGATGACGAAGTTGAAGGCGGCTCCCAGGGCCAGGAAGGGGACCTGGATCGACTTCAGGCGCTTCTTCACCTGGGCCGAGGCTGCGATCCAGAAAGGGACGCAGGCGGCGTAAAGGCTGAGGTAGGTCGGTGGTCCGAGATATCCGTCCGGGATGTGCATGTTCCCTCTCCTTCAGAGCCCCAGGGAGAGTCAAGGGGATCGGGTGTCATGAAGAGGCCTGCCCTGCCTCCTCGCAAAAACAAAAAGCCACGAAACCCTCCCAGATCTTCAATCCGGTATGAGCCTTCGTGGCTCTATCTCCATTCACCCCAAAATTCGATCAACCCACATCGGCCTTCAGGCCGACGGCCCTATTAGTATTTCAAAAAATCCCCCCTGTCAACCCCTTTTTTCGGTAGTGTCTCAGTTTGAAATAATTGCCCCTTGAAATGCTTGAGATGAGAATGTCAATGCGCCGGTTAACCCGTCTGACCAATGGATTCAGCAAAAAGATTGAAAATCTTGAATATGCCGTAGCTATTCACTTCATGTACTATAACTTCTGTCGCATTCACCAGACATTGAGAGTCACCCCGGCAATGGCGGCAGGGGTGACGGACCATGTGTGGGATAAAAGATATGCTTTCATTAATCCTAAAAACATAGTTCTATCGAAGCAACTCTGCGCCTTTAGTTGTTAATTTAAGATTACCCCTTATATCCTCAACTAGTCCATCCCTGATTAATTCATGTACGGCTTCATTAAATAGGTTCTTTTCTGTTGTCGTTAAATGAGGAAAGTAGGTCGAAACAATCCACTTATCCGGCAAGGGTTGGCCCGCTTGAGCTTTCATTTGCTTAAATTTTATTAATATACCGTTCTTGATTTTCGCTTTTGGGTCACCGAGAACATCGGCCATAGTTAGATCAATGAGTTCTTTCGGGAGTTTGATAAACTCGACTACTCCCTGTGCTGGGAAATTGCCTTCAAAATCAGTGCCTACAAGGGCGACTGGCCCCAATACGTCAAATTGCAGGTTCTTAATATGTTTTTCTTCGGCCACCTTTCCATCAATGGCAAGCGTTGCCGTCTGCTTGGTGATGCTCCAAGTCATAATCACGGTATGCACGTCTCCTTTACCCCATATGGGTAAGGGACCTATCAACGACTCCTTTTTGCCCGTAGAAGTTAGAATTTGACATATTACCGACTGTCTCTCAATAAACAGAGATATTCTGTTCTTTTCTTGGTCCCCCACCAAATCAAGAAGATAGAATCTTTCAAGGGGGGCTTGTTCTTTTACAATTTTAAAAAGAGTAACTAAACTACCTTTTAGCGTGTCAATAGGTAAGAAATTGGTATTTTTCTCTACCAACATGCGGTATTTCTGTTCTGACTTCCTCTCGATATCAGGATCATCGTAGGCCCGTCCCTCTTTTCTGGCCAACGTTGATGAAATCATATTTATAACTATAACTTTAACTATAACTTTTTGATTGCTGTCATTAATGGCCTTCTTCGGAAGCTCTTGCCGTTTGCTTATCCATTTCATTGAAATAAACCACAACGAACCAATAAGCCCAAAGAGAATAAAAGCAAAAACAAGCAATTGCAAAATGTTACCTTGCTGCTCAAACGCTATCCACCAACCAATACGGGCTAAAAGCATTATGGCGGCAAACGTAAAGGATACGCGAGCGATTGTGAAATCTGGAGGATTCATGCTCAATACCCCCAGTCCAATCGCAATAAATACGGGAACAACCGCTCCCACAGTAACCCAGCTTGCCAAAATAGAACACATGTTATAATCTTACTAAAGGGAGCCGTTTTGTTCAACGTAAATATTTTTTGTTCAAACTGAGACACTACCCTTTTCAGCCTTTTCATTTTTCATTTAGGCGTCGGTCCCAGGGAAGTGGATCAAAGGTTGACTTCCATTATAAGGTCAGGTATAAATTGAGGCGCAAAAAACAGGCGGCGAGGAATGTGCCCGCACTGGAGGCCTTGGCCAAGGAAAAGAAGTTGCACAGATAAGCCAAAGTTAGGATGCCTGAACGATGAAAAGGGAAGCCGAAAAAACGATAAAGGCAAGGGTTCTGGTGGTAGATGACGACAGGCTCATCCTCCGCATGCTGCAGACATTCCTGGACCAGAAGGGGTTCGAATCGGTCCTGGCCGCCGATGGCGAGGAGGCGGAGAAGTTCTTTGCGGCTGAGGAATTCGATGTGGTCCTGGCCGATGTGCTGATGCCCAAGATGGACGGCATCCAACTCCTGGAGCGGATCCACGAGAAGGACCCTGAGATCCCAGTCATCATGATCACTGCCTCGGGCCAGATCAACACCGCCTATGAAGCCATGAAAAAAGGGGCCTACGACTACATCCCCAAACCCTTCAACAACGAGGACCTCTATCAGAGACTCCTGCGGGCGATTGAAAAATTCGCCCTGGTCAAGAGAAATCGGCAGCTATCAGAGGCGGTGGAAAAGAAATTTCACTTTGATAATATCATTGGTGTATCGGGACAAATGGAGGAGGTGTTTCGCCTCATCCGCAATGTGGCAGTCTCCAACGCCAGCATCCTCATCCAGGGGGAGAGCGGCACCGGGAAGGAGCTGGTGGCCGGGGCGATCCACAACCACAGCCGTCGCAAAGAGCACCCGTTTATTGCCGTTAATTGTGCGGCGATCCCCAAGGAGCTAATGGAGAGCGAGCTCTTCGGCCATGTGAAAGGCTCCTTCACCGGGGCCATTACCGACAAAAAGGGGAGGTTCGAGCTGGCCGACGGGGGGACCATCTTCCTCGACGAGATCGGGGATCTGGACATCTCCCTCCAGGCCAAGATCCTGCGGGCCTTGCAGGAGAGGGAATTCGAACGAGTGGGGGGGACGCAGCCGATCAAGGTCGACATCCGTCTCATCGC
>JAZDMQ010000072.1:0-3418 GCA_043800755.1 bacterium
TCTCTCCTTTACGATTTCCGGAAATGGCTTCCGGTGATGACGGGGATTGCCCGCCGAAGCTATCAGGGCTTTTGGGAACAAAAAGGCCGCAAGTCCAGGGGACTCTTCTGAGCGGTCTTTACTGCTGCGACAAAAAACACCTGCAACTTCAGATTTCGGATATAGCAACCCTTATCTCATTTGTCAACAAGAAATTGACAATCCCGCTTCGTCTCGCCTCCTCCTGGCCGAGCCTGCTCCGGGCCGAAAGCCCCTGCCTTCCCCCATCGTTCTCCGGTATTGACTTTTGAAAATAGAAATAGTATAAGGCCGCAGTCTCTTACCTCTAACAAGGAAGACCATGCGATGGAACTTTCACGTCGGCAATTCTTGAAGCTATGTGGGGGATCGGCGATCGCACTGGGCGTCTCCGATGCCCTGCTGGCGCAGCTGGTCTTCGCCCTGGAAAAGGCGGTCAAGGGAAATCCGGCGGTCATCTGGCTGCAGGGATCATCCTGCACCGGATGCTCCGTCTCCCTGCTCAACACAGTCCATCCCAGCATCAAAGAGGTGTTGCTCAAGATCATCAGCCTGAGGTTTCAGCCCAATGTCATGGCGGCCTCCGGGGACCTGGCCATAAAGGCCATTGAGGAGA
The DNA here is from genome assembly GCA_043800755.1 of bacterium. Taxonomy (GTDB): domain Bacteria; phylum Methylomirabilota; class Methylomirabilia; order CAVQYV01; family CAVQYV01; genus JAZDMQ01. The sequence goes on from JAZDMQ010000072.1 coordinate 635, forward strand.
CGGCCAAAGTCGGAGACTTCTATCTCGTGGTGGAGGGATCGATCGCGACCAAAGAGGATGGCCTCTATAATGTCATCGGCGAGCGTAACGAAAGAGGGATCACCATGGTGGATTGGATGCGAGAGCTGGGGAAGAGCGCCACAGGCGTGCTGGCCTTCGGCACCTGTTCCGCCTTCGGCGGCATACCGGCAGCCAAGCCCAACCCCACGGGCGCCATGGAGGTGAAGGACTTTTTCGCCAAGGAGAAGATCAAAACCCCGGTGATCAATGTCTCTGGCTGTCCTCCCCATCCGGATTGGATGGTGGGAACCCTCGCCCATCTCCTCTCCTACGGAATGCCCAAATTGGACAGTGACGGACGGCCCGTCCTCTTTTATGGAAAGAACATCCACGAGAATTGCCCCTTCCGCGGCTACTATGAAGAGAAGAAATTCGCCAAATACTTTGACGCCGAGGGTTGTCGCTACGAGCTGGGCTGCAAGGGGCCCTTCGCTTACTCGGATTGCTGGTCCCGGCGTTGGAACAATGGGGTGAATTGGTGCGTGCAGAATGCCATCTGTCTCGGCTGTGTGGAGTCAGGTTTTCCCGATGCCCTGGCTCCCATGTATGTGAACGAGTAAATCAATCTGCTAGGGGAGGATTTCGAGATGGCAAGAAAGATCATCGTTGACCCGGTGACCCGCATCGAGGGCCACCTGAAGATAGAGGTCGAGGTGGATGGCGGAAAGGTGGTGGAGGCGAGGAGCACCGGCACGCTCTGGCGGGGATGGGAGATTATTCTCCAGGGGAGGGATCCGAGAGACGCCTCCCAGATCGCCCAGCGCATCTGCGGGGTCTGCCCTATCGCCCACGCCACGGCCTCTGTCAAGTGCCTGGATGATGCCTTCGGGGTGAAGCCCCCCACCAATGGCCGCTTGATCCGCAATCTCATCTTCGGCTCCAATTTCATCCAGTCGCACCTGCTCCACTTCTTCCACCTGACGGCCCTGGACTATGTGAAGGGGCCGGAGGTGGCCCCCTTCGTTCCCCGATACGAGGGAAAGGATTTCTATCGACTGGACCAGGCCACCAATGCGGAGGCGGTTCGCCGCTATCTCCAGGCCCTGGAGATGCGCAACAAGGCCCATCAGATGCTGGCCATCTTCGGAGGCCACATGCCCCATACCGCCGGGATCGTGGTCGGTGGCGCCACGGAGATCCCCACGGTGGACAAGGTGACCAACTTCCTCTGGCGACTGCGGGAGCTGCAGGAGTTCGTTGATCAGGTCTATCTGCCCACCGTCTACCTAGTCGCCTCCGCCTACAAGGACTATCTGGGGGTCGGAGCCGGCTGCAAGAATTTCCTCTCTTATGGAGTCTTCGATCTGGACGACGAGGGAAGCCAGAAGCTCTTCCCCGCGGGCGTTTGCATCAACGGCCAGCCCATGCCGTTCGATCCCGCCAAGATCGCCGAGGATGTGAAGTACTCCTGGTACAAGGATGAGACCTCGGGCCTACACCCGAGCAACGGGGCCACCGTGCCCGATGCCCGCAAGTCCAATGGCTATACCTGGCTGAAGGCCCCCCGCTACGAGGGAAAACCACTTGAGGTGGGACCCCTGGCTCGGGTCTGGATGGCCAACCCGATCCTGAGCAAACACGCCAATGCCTTCCTGGGGCTGAGCCCGGAAAAAGAGGTCCGCTTCCGGGATCTGGGTGAGGCGGCCTTCTCGGTGTTGGGCCGCCACGCGGCCCGGGCGGAGGAGTGCAGCGTGATAGCCCACGCCATGGAGAAATGGCTCTCGGAATTGAAGATCGACGAAAGGTCCTCGGTGACCGTCAAGGTCCCCCAGGAGGCGAAGGGCATGGGCCTGACCGATGCCCCCCGCGGCGCCCTGGGCCACTGGATCTCCATCAAGGGGGGGAAGATCGCCAACTACCAAGCGGTGGTCCCCACGACCTGGAATGCAGGCCCCAGAGATGATCACGGGAATCTGGGCCCCATGGAGCAGGCCCTGATGGGGACTCAAGTGAGCGATCCAGATAACCCTATCGAGCTGGTTCGGGTGGTTCGCTCCTTCGACCCGTGTCTGGCTTGTGCCATTCATCTCATAGACGGCCGGCCCGAGCGACCGGCCATCCGGGTGCTTTAACGCTCAGACAGAGAGATCAGATAAAATAGAAAAAGGGCTGCCATGGCAGCCCTTTTTCTTGTGAGGCCAATAGTGCCGGATCAAGAAAAAGAGAAGATCATCGTCTGCGGGATCGGAAACACCCTGCTCCAGGACGAGGGGGTGGGGGTACATGTGGTGCGGGAGCTGAGAAAGCTCCCCCTGCCCGCCTCCGTCGAGGTCATCGAGGCAGGGACCATGCTCTTGGACTTCATCTTCCAGCTCCGCGAGGCAAGGCAGGTGATCCTCATCGATGCCATGCGGGCCGACGGGCCGCCGGGCAGCATCTACCTGGTGGATGCGAAAGAGCTGCTCCGATCCCAAACCGATCAGCCCCTCTCCCTGCACCAGGTCGGTGCGGTGCAGATCCTGAAGATCATGGCCCTGGAGCAAGACCCTCCACCCTGCCTGGTCATCGGAATCGAGCCGGCCAGCCTCGATTGGGGATTGGAGCTATCGGAGACCCTCCAGGAAAAGATGCCCGAGATTCTGCGCGTCCTCCAGGAGGAGATTCGGCAGCTCTCCTCATCCTGAAAAAGCGCGGGTGCATCTACCCGCCATACCGCTCCCAGTGCAGGAGTTCCTTCAAGGGGCGCTTGCCCGCCCCGCTGGGAGACTCTGCCGGATGGCCGAC
>JAZDMQ010000087.1:0-4743 GCA_043800755.1 bacterium
CGGACGAAGGCACCCCGGATTTCCCTCAACGGCCCCCTTGAGATGGGGATTGTCCCGGAAAAGGCCCTCGGATTTGACTTGAGTGAACAAGGAAGTCCCCGGATAGAGGCGCACCCCCAGGCTGATGCCCACGCGGTCGGGGGAGGCCTCCTTCATCAGGTCAATCACCTCGGCGATGCTCTCCCGCGTCTCCCCCGGCCCCCCCAACAGAAGGTCAAAGAGCAGGGAAAAGCCCTGATCCTTGGCCAGGCGGGCCACCGAGCGGATGTCCTCCGGGGTGTGGGACCGGCCCAGGGCCTTGAGCATGGCGGGGGAGCCGTGGTCCAGTCCGAAATCGATCCCCGCGCATCCCGCACGCCGCATCCATTGGGCAAGCTCTTTCGAGAAGGGCTTGGGGGAAAGATAGGCAAACCAGCGAACCTTGTCCCCCAGTCCCCTCTCGACGATCTGCTGGCAGACCTCGAGGGCGTGGGACTCCGGGATATTGAACTCGCTGTCGCAGGTGTGGAAGTGATCGACCCCCTGGGCATAGAGATTGGCCAGCTCCTGGGCCACCTGGGCCGGGGGCCGGAGGCGCACCCTCTTTCCCTTGGCAACGGGGTCGGCGCAGAAGGTACAGCCCTGATCGCAGCCCCGCTTGCTCTCGAAGCCCACCATCCCCCCTTCCCTCAGATAGCGGGGATTGTCCAAGGCCTCGCGCCGGGAGAGATCGGCCTCCTCTAAGGCAAACCAGTGCATCCGATTTCGGCGGAAGGTCCTCCCTTCCTTGAAGATCAGCCCCGGGACACCGCGAAAATCATCCCCTTCCCCGATCCTCTTGGCCAGAAGGGGCAAGGCCTGCTCCCCTTCTCCTCGGATCCCCAGGTCCACCTGGCAATAGGAAAGGGCGGCCTCGGGCGCAATGGAAAAGCCGACCCCTCCCAGAACCAGGGGAGCGGAAGAATGGGCCTTGAGGAGGTCGATGATCCCCTTGGTGCGCTCCAGGCAGAAGTCCTGGCTGGCCAAGTAAGAGTCATCAAGGTTGCGCACCGTAACCCCCACCAGCAGCGGGTCGCTGCCCTTCAGGGCCGGCTGGATGTCCGCCTCCGCATCTGCGGAGAAAGCCAGATCCAGGACCTGAACCAAAAAGCCCTTCTCCTCCAGGGATTGGGCCAGATAGTCCAGGGCCACCGGCGTGACCGGCGGCTTCATCTGATTGGGATTGACGAGCAAGACCCTCCGCTTCCTCATCGCTCATCTCCGAAATACTATCATCACAATCGTCTTGACAAAGGAGTATTTTATCAATATTATTTTCTTGGGATTATAGGGAATGGAGAAATAAAAATGGCAAAGCTCTCAAAGAAAGTCCAGGTCTTGTTGACCGAAGAACAGTTGAAAGATCTTGAGGAGATTGCCTCTCAGCGAAAGAAAAAGATTGGGACTCTGGTCCGAGAGGCGATCGAAGAACATTACCTCAGGAAAAAGAAAGAGCAACAGATCGCTGAGGCTGTGGATCGGATCCTCTCGCTTCCTGAAGTCCCTGTCCCAGAAGACTATCAGAAATGGGAAGCCGAATATCTCAAAAAGAAATACTCATGCCCATAAAGCCACCAGCACACCACTTTATTGATGCTAATCTCATCATGTACTCTCTGGGAGGATCACACCTCCTTCGTAATCCCTGCAAAAGAATCCTGGACAAGATCAAAACTGGGGAAATTCTCGCGGTCACGAACACGGAGGTTCTCCAGGAAATCCTCTATCGGTTTTTCTCCATCGGTAGACCAGCTCTCGCTGAAATCGCATACGCCTCGATGGTTCAATTCTGCACTGCAATCCTTTCGATAACACTGCAAGATATGGACAAGACCCTCGAACTGTTGAAAAGCCGCCAGGGAATTACCTCCCGCGATGCGGTCCACGCCGCCACCATGATCAATCACGGGATCAAAAAGATCATCTCCGTGGATCATCACTTCGACCTCATCCCGGGAATCAAGAGGATTGACCCTGCAAGCTTTGGGGCATAGATAAAACCGGCCATCGGCCTCTCCGTCAGCTTCATCTGATCGGGATTGACCAGCAGGACGGCTCGTCTCCTCATTTCTTACCCGAGGCGATGAAGATGCTGACCCGGGCCTGCTCACAGCCGCAGCTCGACTGGGCACAGCAGATCTCGCCAGCGCAGTCCACACTTTCCCTTCATACCTGGAACTAATGGTTCATCGAAATGGGAATCGGATCATCATCGTTCAAGTCCTATCCACTTTCTGCTTTTCCCTGATCAGAAACCTGAAAAGCTCCTTTGCAGCCTGGAGTGGGCCCTCTCGCTCCATACCGCTGATACCTAACCGGGTTCTCATCTCACCCACAGGCACGCCCAATTTGTGAGCCGCCTTAAAATACTTTTCCGCCAGCGGCTCATGCAAGCTGCGGAGCTGTTCCGGCCCGAAGGGGTTCGCAAAATAGGTCTGAACCAGCCCCTGCTCATCGGTCGTTCCCTTGGCAGCGCGATTGCCAGCCCGAAAAACTTTTAGCGATTCCTCCGGTTTGCGAAAGAACTCCAGGACCGGTGTGACTTCCGTGGCTGGCTCATAGTTATTTGCGTAGAGGAGCATGGACACGGGATACCCTTGAACCACATGCCGATATTCCGTAATGGGCAGCACCACTCGGGCATTGCGGCGATGCGGGTTCATGAAGATGCTGCGGTCGAAGTGGCCAAAGGCATACTCGGGATCGAGGTCATCCAGACGCAGAAAGGCGCCTATCTCCGTTCCGTAACCCAGCATCTGGCCCTCTTCCTCTGCCAGCCGAAGCGATCCCATGTCATCAAAAATGATCCTCATGTCTGCGATCCATTCGCCTGCCAGTTCCCGGAATGCCTCGATGGTCTCCGATTTGCCGGCCCCGCTGTCGCCCACGATCACGATACCTTTCTCAGGGCCTTGCCGCAGGCGCAGGTGCACCATTGCCCCGTGTACGGGCAGTCGTCCCCGCCTCATCATGATGACATTATGGAGCGTCAAGATCATCTTCTTAAAGTACCCGAAGTAATCCATCTCCTCGGATTTCACCACCGCGCCGATCGCAATATCCTGTTGCTCATCTATATGAAAGACGGTGTGTTCACCCTGCATCTGTTCCTCGGACAGGCCGAATAGCAAGATCCCGTCGGGGCTGCGGCGCGCTTCCAGGTGGCCGGATAACTCGAAGAGATTGATCAGACTCACCGCCAGGGACAGATATTCCCGGTCGAAATAGACATGGAAACAGAGTTCTCCAACGCGGAAAGGAATGCAATACCATTCATCGGCGTCAATCCTCATCCCCTGCAAGGGGTTCTCATCAACCTGCACAAACTTGCCGCGGCGGAAGTTGCTCCGCGGATAGAGGACCACTGGTGGCACCAGCAATGCCAGCCGCACCATCCGAACCCTCTTGAGCGGCTCGTAGATGCCGCCGGGACATTCCCAATTGATATGCTCGATGAGCAGGCTCATATTGGCGCCGCCTGGGGTTTGGCGATAGACGCGCGGCCAGTACCCCCGAAGGTTGCGCTCAATCCGACGGTAGGCCTCCCGGATCAGGGAACCCAAATCCTCATTGTTGAAGATGAAGGGCATGTGCCCTTCGATCGCCCGATCCCGGGAATCATCCGCAGAGGCCTCAAATATGAGGTATCGCTCGTAACCGCGCCAGTGGTCGTAAAGCTCCTCCACCAGTTCCGCCAGGGCGGTGGGATCATTCAGCAGGTCCGCGCAATCCGGTGCCCGCACCCGGCATTCTTCGGAGGGCATGTCGCAGAGAAGTCCGAGCAAACGAGCCAGCAACTTGGCCGCAGGTGAGGGATGAGCCCGATCACCAGCCGTCTCCAGGTCCTTGAACACCTTAAGATGGATCGATCCCCGCTCGCGGAGCTTGTTGATGAAGTTCTGGATGACCTTGGTGGCGTGTTCGGTATGAAGAACTTGGGTGGGCTGGGTGCAAACGGCACCCGTCATATAAATCGTCACGCTTCGGGATGTGACCTCTCCCGGCAAATCCCAGGGCATCCTTACTCCCACCTATTGGGGTCTTGGCCCATCAGATCATTCCCTTTGGAAGATTGGGGCTCTTGCCCTCCACAACTGCCACCACCCCGCCGGTCAGAAGATGATATTGCGTCTCCACCAGCCCGGCCTCACTGAACAGCCGAGCCAGTTCCCTCGGATGAGGGAACGCGCGGGCGGACTCATAAAGGTAAGTATACGCCCCTCTGTTCCCGGTCCAGATTGCGCCCATGACCGGGATCACCTTCCCCAGGCAGAGCCAGTAGAGCTGTTTGAACCCTAACAGGCCAGGCTGCCCCATATCGATAGAGACCACCTTGCCCCCCGGCTTCACCACCCGGGCCATCTCCCTTACGGCAGCCAGGATATCCGGTACATTTCTCAGGCCCCAGCCCACCGTAGCACAATCGAAGGTATGATCCTCAAAAGGAAGCGCCAGGGCATCGCCCTGGATGAGACGGATCTTCTCCTTGCATGCCAAGCCGTTCAGGTTTTTTCTGGCCACCGCCAGCATTGCCTCGGAGAGATCCAGTCCCACGACCCTGCCGGCCCGGCCGACGGCCCTGGCCATCTCCAGGGCGAGCATCCCGGTGCCACAACAGACATCCAAGCCAAATCCACCGGCCCCAAGTCCAGAGCGCTCAATCGCAGACCTCCGCCACGATCTGACCCGCCCCAGGCTCATCAGAGAGTTCATGAGATCGTAGCG
>JAZDMQ010000099.1:0-10068 GCA_043800755.1 bacterium
TTCGGCATCGAAAAGCCGAAGGCTGCAATTATTGCCGCGGTGGAGAAGGTCAATCCCAAGATGGGTGAGACCCTGGATGCCGCAGTCCTCTCCAAGATGGCAGAGAGAGGGCAAATCAAAGGGGCAATCGTGGATGGGCCCCTCTCACTGGATGTGGCAGTGTGCAAGGAATGTTGTGAAATCAAGGGATTGCAGTCCGCCGTGGATGGAGATGCGGACATCCTCATCTTTCCGAACATTGAGACGGCGAATGTCTTCTTCAAGACCTGCACCCAGTTGGCAGGGGGAGAGGGCGCCGGCCTCGTCGCCGGGACCGAAGTTCCGTGCATTTTGACTTCCAGGGCCGATTCAGAGGATAGCAAGTTCTATTCGATTGCGCTCGGGGCTTTGTTGGCAGGGGGGAGAAAATGATCATCCTGTGCCTAAACTGCGGAAGCTCATCCGTTAAGCACTCACTCTATAATTGGGACAAGAAAGAGACCATCGCCAGTGGCATTGTGGAGAGGGTCACGGTTGGCGGCAGTTTCATTGCCCATGAGGTGCCTGGTCGGGAGAAGATCAAGAGGTCACACCCCTGCCCGGATCATAGAGAGGCCTTCAAACTGGTCGTGGATACCCTCACCAACTCTGAATTCGGGGTGATCCAGGATATGTCCGTCATCTCCGCGGTAGGGCACCGGGTGGTCCACGGGGGCGAGCGGTTTGCCAAATCGGTCATCATCAATCCCGAGGTGCTCAATACCTTCAAAGGATTGTCGGACCTCGCCCCTTTGCATAATCCTCCCAATATTTTGGGAATCGAGGCCGCCATGGAGCTGCTGCCCACCATCCCCCACATGGCGATCATGGATACCGCCTGGCACCAGACGATGCCGAAGCATGCATTTATCTATGCCCTGCCCTATGAATGGTATGAGAAGTATAAGATAAGGCGATATGGGTTTCACGGGACCTCGCTCCTCTATGTGGCGAAGAGGGCGGCCGTCTTGCTCAATAAGGACCCATTCAAATGCAATCTCGTCACCTGTCACATTGGAAATGGCGTCTCCCTGAATGCGGTGAAGGATGGTTTATCTTATGATACCAGCATGGGATTTACCCCGTTGGAGGGGATGGTGATGGGAACGCGCCCCGGCGACCACGATGCGGCCATTGATTTTTATGTCATGCAAAAGGAGAACCTTTCGCCCAAAGAGATGGATACCATCCTCAACCGGAAATCAGGGATCTTAGGGATTACCGGCAAGTATACCGACCGACGGGATGTGGAGGAGGCGGCGGCGAGAGGCGAGGCCCGGGCAGAGCTGGCGATCGAGATCGAGGCCTACAGGATCAAGAAATACATTGGTGCCTATGCCGCCGCAATCGGTGGGATTGATGCAGTGGTCTTTACCGCAGGGGTGGGAGAGATGTCCCCCACCCTGAGGAGGAAGGCGTTGGATGGGCTCGAATTCGCGGGGATTCAATACGATAAGGAAAAAAACGAGATTGCCAAGACCAGAAATGCCGAATGTGACATCTCAGGAGAGGGCTCCCCGGTGAAGATATTCGTCATCCCCACCGATGAAGAGAGGGTCTCCATCGAGGATGTAGTCGCACTGCTGGAGGGCAGGTACGACGTCCATACCCATTTCACCTACAAATTCCAGTCTCCCGACTATCGGAATTCCCTGCGGGATAAATCCTTTGAGAGGGAATGCGAGAGGGTGCCTCAACTCCGTAAAGTCGTTGCGAAAATCCCCGGGGCATTGCATTCGGGGTAACCCTTGAGGTGAGGTCTTTACCTGTCTCCCCCTCATTTTTTTCTGGTAGTTGGACTGCTCTTCGGTTAAGATGTTTGGGGGGTGCCAGGTGCTTGGGCCGGCAGGGGAAGAAGCCACTTCCGCTAAGAGAAAGGACTTGGCTTGGATCTGAGCACAGGATTTCGCCTCAGGCCTCCTCCTTGGGACGTTCCCACTGGGCCAGCGACTTCCCCGAGATCATCGGGGGGAATGTCGACCCCCTTCGATTATGCAATAGGGCAGAGAAGCCTGCTCTTGCCATCGCTGCCCGATCCAGTTTGGGGGAGGAGAAATGATCCCGCTCTTCATCAATTCCACCGCCAGGTATTCGGGAAAGAGCCTTCTAACTCTGGGCATGGGACTGAAGTTCAAGCGAGACGGCTTTCGCCTGGGTTACTTCAAACCGGTAGGGTGGCTTCCCGTAAAGATGGAGGGGGGGATCTGTGATCAGGATGCCTTTTTTATGAAGAAGGCCCTCGACCTGCAGGAACCTCTGGATCATATCTGTCCGGTGGTCATGACTCAGGAGCTGATCCAGTTAGCCTATGAGGGCAAGGTCCAAGACCTTGGGCAGAAGATCCTAAATTCCTTTGGCCTGGTCTGCCAGGATCAGGATATCGTCCTGGTAGAGGGGGCGGGAAGCCTTTTCGAGGGCGGCTTCGTCGGCGCGAGGGGGATTGAATTGGCGGCTGCCCTGGATGCGAAGATCCTCCTCATCGATTGGTATCACGACGGTATTGCCACCATCGATTCCCTCCTGGATGCTAAGGAGTTGGTGGGCGATCGTCTGATCGGTGGATTAATCAACCGGGTTGCAGGGGATAAGATCGATTTCGTGCGCAAGAAGGTCTTGCCCTTTCTGGCCCACCGGGAGATTGATATCCTGGCGGTGATTCCAGAGGAGAAGATCCTGGCGGCCATCAGCATACGCAACCTGGCCGAGATCCTCTACGGATCCGTCATCTGCCGGGGTGATCGGCTGGATGAGTTGGTGGAGGGCCTCATGGTGGGGGCCATGAGCATGGAGAATGCCCTGAAATACTTTCAGCGACAACAGAATATTGTCGTCATCACCGGCGGCGATCGTCTGGACATTCAACTGGCGGCCCTGGAGACCCCGGTCAAAGGGATCATCTTGACCGGGGGGTTCTATCCCAATGAGATCATCGTGACCCGGGCCGAGGAGAGGGGCGTGCCCCTGATCCTGGTGGATCAGGATACCTTTGCGGTGGTAAAGCGTTTTGATTCGATACTGGGCAGACTGGAGTTTAAAGAGGAGAAGAAGATAGAAAAAGCCCGGGACCTGATCGCGCAGGAGGTCGATTTTCCCCTTCTGTATCGGAGGATGGGGCTTTCCTCTTGAGCCCCCGAGGACGATTGGAGCGAGTGGAGGAATAAGGAAGCGATGGCGAAGCGCTTTTATACAATTCTCATCCTACCGGATGCCACCCGGCCTCCGCTGAAGTTTCACCTGACGGGGTTTACCCTGGTGAGCATCGCAGTGGGGCTATCCGCTCTCTTCCTCTGCATCTTCGTCTTCATCCTGCAATACATCAGCATGAATGCCCACATGCTGGAATTGAAGCGACTCCGCAAAGAGGTCGCCCAGGTCAATGTGGTGGGAGAGAAGATGCAAGGGATAGAGAAGGAGATGATGAGGCTCCAGGATTTCGATCGTAAGATCCGTACCATCGCGCAACTGGAACCCAACGGCCTGTCCGAGCCGATTTTGGGAGTGGGAGGGGCAGGACAGACCGAGGGCGGGATCCTGAACGAATCCATGAGGTTAGAAAAGGAACAGCTCATGGCCAAGATGGAGAAGGAGATTGCGGCCTTGGAAGGCGCTACCAAGAATCAGGAGGCGAGTTTTGTCGAGCTAAACCGCTTCTTGGAAAACAAGAGGGCTCGCCTCTCCTGCACCCCATCTATCTGGCCCGTGCGGGGCTTGATCACCGGGGACTTCGGTTACCGTCGCTCCCCCTTCACCGGCTATAAGCAGCTCCATGAAGGGCTGGACATAGCCACTGGTGCTGGGGCGCCCATTGTGGCCCCGGCGGATGGGACGGTTCTATTCTCTGGGTTCGTGGGGGGTTGGGGCAATGTGCTTATCCTCAATCACGGATACGGGTGTCGCACCTTCTTTGCCCACAATTCCCGTAACCTGGTCTCCACCGGGAAGAAGGTGAAGAGGGGAGAGGTTATCGCCCATCTGGGGAATACTGGCAATACCACTGGCCCCCACCTTCATTACGAGGTCCATGTCAATGGGGCCTCCCGGGATCCTTTGAAATACATCATCGATTGACCGACCCCGGGGAGGTCGCCCTGCCCGTTTTTCCGGGGCCGGGGATCTCTATCGGGGGAAGAAGGATATCCGCCTCGATCCCTATGGTTCTCTACGGGGAGGAGGCGGTTGAGGTGAGAAGCGATGTTGAGAAGTATGTTGGTCAAGGTGGTAGGCACCAAGAATGAGAGGGAGCTCAAGAAGCTCTGGCCGATCGTGGAGCGGGTCGGGGAGATCGAGCCCTCTCTCTCCTCCCTCTCCGACGACCAACTCCGAGCAAAGACCGGGGAGTTCAAGGGCCGGTTGGAGAGGGGAGAACCCCTGGATCAACTCCTGCCTGAGGCCTTTGCCATAGTGAGGGAAGCCTCAAAAAGGGTTTTGGGCATGAGGCATTATGATGTTCAAATCATTGGGGGAATCGTCCTCCACCAGGGCAAGATTGCCGAGATGAAGACGGGCGAAGGCAAGACCCTGGTCGCCACCCTCCCGGTCTATCTCAATGGACTCGCCGGTAAAGGCGTTCATGTGGTCACGGTCAACGACTACCTGGCCAAGAGGGATAGTCAGTGGATGGGCGGGGTCTACCGCTTCCTGGGGCTATCCGTGGGGCTCATCCAGCATGACATGGGAGATAGGGAGCGCCAGCAAGCCCACGCCTCGGAGGTCACCTATGGGACCAACAACGAATTTGGCTTTGACTACCTCCGGGATAATATGAAGTTCTCCCTGGAGGATTATGTACAGAGGGGGCTGCACTACGCCATCGTGGATGAGGTTGACTCGATCCTGATTGATGAGGCCAGAACCCCCCTCATTATCTCCGGTCCGGCCGAGGAATCCACGGAGAAGTACTATCAGGTTGACCGCATCATTCCTCGCCTGAGGCCCAATCAGGACTACCAGGTGGATGAGAAGGCCCGGACCGCGAGCCTCACCGAGGAAGGCGTCGCCAAGGCAGAACGATTCCTGGGGGTGCAGAACCTCTATGATCCTTCCCAGATGGAGATCCTCCATCACATTAACCAGGCCCTCAAGGCCCACGCCCTGTTCAAGCTGGATGTAGATTATGTGGTGAAAGACGGAGAGGTCATCATCGTCGACGAGTTCACGGGGCGGCTGATGCCAGGGCGGCGCTATAGTGATGGGCTCCACCAGGCCCTGGAGGCCAAAGAGAAGGTGAAGATTGAGAGGGAGAACCAGACCCTGGCCTCCATCACCTTCCAGAACTACTTCCGCATGTACGAGAAGCTGGCGGGAATGACCGGCACCGCGGATACAGAGGCGGCCGAGTTCTCTACCATTTACAACCTGGAGGTGTTGGTGATTCCCACCAATCAGCCCTTGGTCCGATATAGCTATTCGGATTTGATCTATAAGACCGAGCGGGAGAAGTTCGAGGCGGTCGTCGGGGATATTGCCGACCGCTATGGGAAGGGTCAGCCCGTCTTGGTGGGGACGATCTCTATTGAGAAGTCGGAACGGCTGGCCCGGATGCTGAAGGGCCGCGGGATTCCCCACCATGTGCTCAATGCCAAATATCATGAAAAGGAGGCGGAGATCGTGGCCCAGGCAGGAAGGAAGGGGGCTGTGACTATTGCTACCAACATGGCAGGGCGAGGTACGGATATCCTGCTGGGTGGCAACCCGGAATTCCTGGCCCTGGATCTTCTGCAGCGCCGCGATATCGATCCCCGCGAGGCCCCCCCCGAACAGTTTCGGCAGGCGGTGGGGGAGACGAGAAAGATCACCGAGGCGGAGCACGCGGAGGTGGTGGCCCGCGGAGGCCTGCATGTGCTCGGAACGGAGCGGCATGAGGCGAGGAGGATTGATAACCAGCTGCGGGGGAGGGCAGGGAGGCAGGGAGACCCTGGCTCCTCGCAATTCTTTCTCTCGCTCGAGGATGACCTGTTGCGCCTCTTCGGGTCCGACCGGCTCTCTCGCATCATGGACAAGCTGGGGATGGAAGAGGGGCAACCCATCGAACACCGAATGGTCAGCCACGCCATCGAGACCGCCCAGACCCGGGTGGAGGCTCACAACTTCGACATCCGCAAACACCTCATCGAGTACGACGATGTCATGAACAAGCAGCGAAAGGTGATCTATGAGCAGCGGCGGATGATCCTGGGGGGAGAGAACCTCAGGGGCCACATCATGGATATGATCGAGGAGGTGGTGGAGCGGATCGTGGACCGCTACATTCACCCCGAGGTTCATCCGGAGGAATGGGATCTGGAAGGATTGGGGGAGGCCTTGGCTGGCCAGTTTGGATTGGATTTGCCGTTAAAGATGGATCGGATGGCCAAGATCAGGCCCGAGGTCTTGAAAGAGGAAATTCAAGAAGGGGCAGTGGAGGCTTATCAGAAGAGAGAGGAAGAGCTGGGTGCGGGGATTATGCGCCAACTGGAGACGATGATCATGCTTCAGGTGGTGGACAGCCAGTGGAAGGATCACCTCTATTCGCTGGATCATCTCAAAGAGGGGATTGGCCTCCGGGGATATGGGCAGAAGGACCCCCTGATCGAGTACAAGCGAGAGGCCTACGACATGTTTACGGCGATGATCGAGCGGATCGAGGAGGAAAGCCTGCAATACCTGTTCAAGGTGCAGCTTCAGCCTGCGGCAAGAGAAGAGGCGGCATTAGCTCCTGAGGCCCAGCGCGCCAGGCCAGAGACCAAGCACGCCAGGTCGGAAGCCGAGCGCTACCCGGCGAAGGGATTTTTCTCCTCTGCGGTTGCTGCCTCAGTCCTGGAAGGTAATCCCCCTGCCCGGAAGATTGGACGCAATGAACCCTGCATCTGCGGCAGCGGAAAGAAATATAAGAAATGCTGCGGAAGATGAGGGGAAGGCGAGGAGCTTAAGAAGGGAAAGTGGAGGGGCGTTATGCTGCGCGTGGCCGGGATACAGATGGCCTGTGGAGAGGAAAAGGAAGAAAACCTGAGCCGTGCGTTGGAGTTGGCCGAGACGGCCCTCGATCGGGGGGCCAAGATCCTCTGTTTTCAGGAGTGCTTCCATATCCCCTGGATTCCCTTGGCCTCGGATAGTGATCGTTTCTCTTACGCGGAGTCCATTCCCGGGGAGGCAACGGAGAGGGTCGGGGAGCTCACCAAGAGGTATGGAGCGGTTGCCATCTGCCCCGTATTTGAGAGGGAGATGCCGGGGGTCTATTACAATTCTGCGGCGGTGATCGGACCCGAGGGGACGCTTTTGGGAAAATACCGCAAGAATCACATCCCGCAGATCCCCAACTATGAGGAGAAATTCTACTTCCGACCCGGTGACTTGGGATATCCGGTGTTTCCCACCGGATTTGCCACCTTGGGAATACAGATCTGCTGGGACAATTTCTTCCCGGAGGGCTCCCGAATTCTGGCCTTGAGGGGTGCGGAGCTTATCTTAGCCCCCACCGCCACCTCTACTTTGGCAGCGATACCCAAATGGGAGAAGATGATCGCCTCTCATGCCATAGCCAACGGCATCTTCGTCTTTCGCATCAATCGGGTGGGCCGGGAGGGAAAGATTGCCTTTTACGGGAGGAGCTTCTGCGTGGATCCCCATGGGGAATTCCTGTGCGAGCCGAGCGGGCAAGGGGATGGGGCCATCTTCGCCGATATCGATCTGGGGATGGTGAGGGAGGCTCGGGAGACTTGGGCATTCTTCCGAGATCGGCGCCCCGAGATCTATGGAGAGCTTGCTGGAAAAACCGTGGCCGTCAACGGAGATGATCAAGAATAGGTAAGAGGCCGAGGCCATCAGGGGGCAATCCTGGCCGAGGGCCCCGGCCCCGGTGGCCCTTTTTCTTGCCTCTAAGTTCCGCTGCCTGTGTCCTTCTCTTCTCGCGTCGCCGCCATCTTGTTGATCATGCTGGCTTGAAATCCCGCCCCAAAACCATTATCGATGTTGACCACCGAGACCCCGGAGGCGCAGCTGTTGAGCATGGTCAGGAGGGCAGAGATCCCCCCCAGGCTTGCTCCATAGCCCACGCTGGTGGGGACGCCGATGACGGGCTTGTCCAGAAGCCCCCCGATGACGGAGGCCAGCGCGCCCTCCATCCCCGCCACGGCGATGACGACATTGGCGCGGAAAAGCTTCTCCTTGTTCTCCAGAAGCCGGTGCAATCCGGCCACGCCCACATCATAGAGTCGGTCGACCCGATTCCCCAGGACCTCGGCGGTCACCGCGGCCTCCTCCGCCACGGGCATATCAGCGGTTCCGCCGCTGGCCACGACGATTATTCCAATCCTCTTTCGTTCCCGGTTGGGATTGATGACGATGATGCGGGCCATCTCGTGATACTCAGTGTCCAGAGGAAGCTGGCGGATCCGGGCAAAGACCTCTTGGCTGGCCCGGGTAGCAAGGATATCCTGGCTGTGTTGGGCCAGTCGCTCCACGATATTCGCCACTTGATCCGGCGTCTTGCCCTGACAAAAGATGACCTCAGGGGTACCCCCTCGCAGGTGGCGGTGATGATCGATCTTGGCGAAGCCCAGGTCCTCGAAGGGGAGCCCCTTCAATTTGAAGAGCGCCTCCTCGATGTTAATAGACCCTTCGCTCACGCCTTTCAACAATCCCCTCAGTTTTTCCAAATCCATTTTTCCCCTCTTTTCGATAGCCGATGCGAAGCCAAACCTCCCTCCCGGGCCCGGAGGTTATTGTATATCTATTTTCGGCCCTGTCAATGAGCTAATGCAGGCAAGCCCGAGGATGGGGAAAAGGCCTTCCCTGGCAAGGTTCCCTCTGCTTGCCGCGTTGAGCCTCAAATATCCCTTGACATTTTACCGGCGAGAGCTAAATTATGTTCGCTTACTGTCTGGCCTCGCCATGGGGGAAGGGGGCTTTCCTTTTCCCCCTTTTTGTAAACCCCTCTGCCAGGCCCGGCCTATGATCTATGTCATACCTTCCTTTGGATTGAACCGGTATTGATGATATCGCATCTATTAAAGAAAAAGAGGGTTCCTCATGCACATCGCCGACGGCCAGATCCTTCACTTCATCGGAACAGGCCTCATTCAAGTGGCCCAGATCTCTGCGCGGCACTTTTCCCACACCTGGCTCTACCTGGTGCTGGGAATCGTGGCAGGGGCCTTGATCTCCATCTATGTGCCCAAGGAGGGCCTGGCCCGTGCCTTTAACCGGTCCGGGTTCGGGTCCATCATCCTGGCCAGTCTCCTGGGGGTGATCTCTCCCCTGGGGTCCTTCGCGGTTATCCCGATCTTTGCAACCATGTTGGCCAACGGATTTCCCCTGGCCCCGGTGATGGCCTTTCTAACCGCCTCCCCCTTGATGAGCCCCTATGTCCTTATTACCACCTGGGGAATCCTGGGTCGCCAAATGGCCCTGGCCCGGCTCCTGACCGCCCTGGTCCTGGCGGTGATCTGTGGGACAATCATCAAGGTCTTGACGGAAAAGGGCAAAATGAAGGAGTGGACCGAGATCAATCCTGCCCTGCACAACTCCTCTGAGGGGAAGGATTTTTGGTCTCTGGCAGGAAAGAAGATCAGCCCTGAAGACAAGAGCAAGGCCGCCATCAAGATGATGTGGGGGATCACCAAGTTCTCGGGGAAGTATTTTATCCTTTCGATCGTCTTGGGCTCAGCGCTGGAGGCATTCCTGCCCCACGGCCTGGTCGGGGGGCTTTTGGGGGCCCAGAATCGCTTCTCCATCCTTTGGGGGGCGACGCTGGGCATTCCCATCTATATCTGTGGAGGAGGGGCGGTGCCCTTTGTTCTCTCCCTGATGGAGCAGGGAATGGATAAGGGTTCGGCCCTGGCCTTCTTTATTATGGGGCCTGCCACCCGGGTGAGCCCCATGGTGACCCTTCTGGCCCTGGTGTGCAAGAGGCCCTTCTTGCTTTATCTCGGCCTTTGTTTCGGCGGGTCCATCCTCTTTGGCTATCTGTATCGCCTCTTTTAGGAAACGGGC
Organism: bacterium; assembly: GCA_043800755.1. GTDB lineage: Bacteria > Methylomirabilota > Methylomirabilia > CAVQYV01 > CAVQYV01 > JAZDMQ01. Next base: position 9,988 of record JAZDMQ010000099.1, read on the forward strand.
CTTTCGCCTGCAAGCGGCGCAGCCACAACTCCCAGAGAGGTTTGGGCCTTCCCAGTTGAGCAATTACCCATAGGAGGTCAT
>JAZDMQ010000107.1:0-2324 GCA_043800755.1 bacterium
CTTCGGCCTGGAAAGCCGCCCCTGGAGCGAAAGAGAAAAGCTCCAATGCCTAACCTTCCTCCTCAACGCCCTGGCGGAGTGGGAAGGCCAGGAGAAGCGAGAGGGAAGCGGATCCATCGCCGCCTCCGTCATCAAGAAGCACCTCTTCGAGATGAAGCTGGTCATGGCCGGGGCTTCCATGCTGGCCCAGATCGCCGGTGAGATCGAGACTGGGCTATACGAGCAGTATCCGGTCACCCTGGCTTTTCTCCAAAGGGCGGAGGAGGCGATCAAGGGAAACATCTATTATCAGATCGTCAAGAAAGGGAAATGCCGTTTCGGCAATGACTACGCCCTGGGGCTGCGGTGGCTCCGCCATCTGGGCTACGAACAGGTGTCTACCAACCCGGTCCTGGCAGCCCGGGCCTATCAGGATGATCCGCGCCTGAGCCAGGCCTTCCTGGAGGAGGCCAAGGGACATCCCCGGTATGAGGCCTGGCGCAAAGACTCGGCCCGTTACGGGGATGAGATCGTCCTCTACGCGACCCTCATTGCCCTCTGGGATAACCTCCATGTCTACCGCCCCCTCTTCTATCAGCTCAAGGAGGGGAGCGGAGGCGGCGTGGTCAGCTTCCAGTTGAATCCCAACATCGCCCATCTGGCCAGGGAGTCTGTGGCGGACGCCTTCGCGGCCTTCGAGCACGCCGCGCAGGACCTTCGCCGCTACGATGCCCACCTCCTAGCCGGCTACGGCCCAGACCGGGAGAGGGCACGCCCCAACATGGTGATCAAGGTGGCCGCCAGCTCCCCGGCCGCCCGGGAGATCACCCAGACCCTCAACTCCTTCGGCTATGGGACCAACATCACCGTGGTCTTCACCGTGGCCCAGGAGGCCACCTTGATCCTGGACGAGGCGGCCGGGATGGCCGCGGGCCTGAAGAAGGGGATCCGGCCCACCCAGCTCTATATGACCAACATGGGCGGACGATTGGAGAGCCATCTGCGGGAGGTCAAGTTAGAAGGGCTCTTCGCCGAGCTGAAGGAGAAGGAGGGGGAGGCCAGGGCGACCGAGGCGGTCGAGGCCCTGGCAGAGGCAAATGGAACGAAGGCCAAGGTGGAGGCAGTGCGGACCTACGAAGAGAAGGTGATCGCCGCCACCCGTTTTCTCCACGGACAGAGGAAGATTGATGATCCCGTCATCAAAGCCCTGGAGCCGGTATCCTCCCCGGAGGATCTCCAGAAGTGGGAGTCGGCCATTTCCATGGCCGGAACCTGCGTGGCCCGGCGGGTATGGGGCCTCTTCTTCTCCCGGGAGAACAAACGGAAATGGGCCTCTTATCTGATGAAGAAATACGACCTCTCCCGTCCCCAGGCAGGGCTGATTCTAAATCGCATCAACTACCTGCCCGCCTCCAAGCGCAAGGCAGAGGATACCCTCTGGACCCTCTCCAGCAATAACATGGTCCACACCGAATTCCCCAATCAGCAGGAGGCGGTGCGGCAGATGGGCAAGCAGGCCGGGTTCCGGCTCTCCCGTTACGAGGAATCGATTCGCGAGGAGGCCCCTGAGGAGGCCCTGAAAAAGCTGAACCAGATGGAGGAGTTTCGGAGGGCCTACGAGATCAACGAGGAGATCACCGAGACACTGCGGGAGGCAGGGATCAAGGGGGACTTCGGCGCCTCCGGGCTAAAGCCCTCGGAGTGGGCCGATTACGGGGCGGTGAGCAAGACCCTGGAGGAATTCAAGGCCGCCTACTCCAAGTTCAAGGCCGAGATGGTGGGCCTGGTGCAAAAGGCTTGAGGGATCAAGGGAGAACGGATTCCAGTCTGCTCCCCTGAATCGGCCATGGATCTACCTTTCAAGAGTTTTGCAACGTAGAAAACAATGTCCCCGAGGTCGACTGAATGGAAGACATGATGTCGATGACCCAGAAGCGCGTGATGCCCAACGATCTTCGGGACTTCTGCGCCGCCGCCATGGTGAAATGCGGTCTCACGCCGCCGGATGCCGCCCTCTCTGCCGAGATCTTCGCCACCACCGACGCCTGGGGCACCCACTCCCATGGCACCCGGCAGATCCGGGGCCTGATGCGGAATGTTCGCGACGGCCGGATCGATCCCGGGGCCACCCCCGTCATTGTCGGCGAGGGCCCCGCCTGGGCTATCATCGACGGCCGGCGCGCCATGCCGACGGTCGTCGCCTTGTGGTCCATGGAGCAGGCCATGCGAAAGGCCAAGGAGGCCGGGATCGGCTATGTGGGCGTCCGGGGGAGCAACCACTTCGGCGCGGCCGGCTGCTACGCCACCATGGCCCTCAGGAACGACATGATCGGTATGGCCATGAC
>JAZDMQ010000146.1:0-2173 GCA_043800755.1 bacterium
CACCAATTTGAAAATCAGCCCTTGGTGATTCGACAAGCTCCATCCCTACCGCGCCTCATCACTCGGCAGGAACTGAGGAGGTTTGCGGTACTTGGTGGCCTGTTCAAAGGAGTAGGTGAGCTTGATCAGCTTGGGTTCGCTGAAGGCACCGCCCATGAAGGAGATGCCCACGGGGATGCCAAAGATGTAGCCAGCGGGGACCGTGATATGAGGATATCCTGCCACTGCCGGAACAGAGGGGCTCCATCTGGGCGATCCAAATGGCGGAATAAGCTTATCCCCAATGACCGGATCGATCAGACAGATGGGGCCGCCCGTGGGGGCGATGATCGCATCCAGATTGTATTTCTTCAAGGTGGCATCGATCCCCTCATCTCTCGAGAGCCGATGGTTCTTCTGCAGGGCCTTCAGGTAGGCCTCATCGGTGAGGGGACCCTTCTTGTCCGCCATCAGGAAGATTTCTTGCTCGAAGTAGGGCATCTCCACTGCCCGGTGGCTCTCGTTGAATGCAATGAGATCCTTCATCGACTTGGGACCTGGTCCGCGTGTGGCGAGGTAGCTTGCCATATCGGCCTTGAACTCATACAGGAGCACCTCAAACTCCGTATCCCCAAATTTCCCCGCCGTTTCAATATCCGTGGGATCAACGATGATGGCGCCCTGCTCCTTCATCACCGCGATGCACTGATTGATGAGTTGATCGACCTTTTCGTGATAGCCGAAGAAGTTACGGGCAATCCCGATGCGGGCCCCGCGCAGTCCATTGGGATCGAGGAACTTCGTATAGTCCGTCAAGGCCTTGCCACGGGACTTCCCGGTTTCGGGATCCTGAGGATCCACCCCAGTCATGGCTCCGAGGAGGGTTGCCGCATCGGCGACGGTTCTCGCCATGGGGCCGGCGGTATCCTGGCTATGGGCGATGGGAACGATGCCCGATCGGCTAACGAGCCCCAAGGTGGGCTTGATCCCTACCAGGGAGTTGGCTGAGGAGGGGCAGGTGATGGAGCCGTCGGTCTCGGTGCCGACTGACGCAGCTGCCAGGTTGGCCGCGGTGGCTGCCCCCGATCCGGAGCTGGAACCGCAGGGATTTCGGGTCAGAATATAAGGGTTCAGGCACTGGCCACCGCGGGCACTCCAGCCGCTGCAGCCCCGGGTGGAGCGGAAGTAAGCCCACTCGCTCATGTTCGTCTTTCCCAAGATGATGGCTCCCGACTCCCGGAGTTTCTTGGCCAGAAAGGCATCCTTCAGCACGGGAACCCCGAGTAAGGCGAAAGAGCCGGCGGTGGTGTTCATCTTGTCGGCGGTGTCAATGTTGTCTTTGATCAGTACAGGAATCCCATGTAACGGCCCGCGCACACGGCCTTCTCGACGTTCCTTATCCAACTGGCCGGCTATGGCCAGGGCATCGGGATTCACCTCCATGATGGACCTTAAGGTCGGTCCCTTCCCATCGATCTGCTGAATGCGGGCCAGATACATTTCGGTGATGGAGCGGGCCGTGTACTTGCCCGACTGCATCCCCTCCTGCAATTGGGCGATGGTCGCCTCTTCCAGTTCGAAGGCTTTGGCAGCCGGGGCGAATAAACCTGTGCAAGTCAGTGTCACTGCAATTCCAAGCAGGGTGTATCGCAGCAAATCCCTTATCCTTATCCAATGGCCTTTGTACTGCTTCTTGGCACCAGCATCCATAGCTTATTTCCTCCCTTTGTGAGATGTTTGGTGGAACGGGAATAGGAGTCTTCTCCTCCTGCCGCATAGGCGGCCTCCTTCACCTCCTCTCTTTAGGGTGTCCAGGTAATCCTCAAAGGCTCTCATGGGGGCCCGGCCTTTCGGCCGGTACCCCTGATGGGCTCTTTGATAGTTGTAAAACCAGGAACTGGTCCAGGTCCTCTTGCAGCTCCTGGGGTCCCTGATAGATCTTCTTGCGGGATGCGCAACTGGTTGGGCCGTTAGGGTTCATAATGGGGCGTTTTCCAGGGAGCCTCCCGGAGGCTTTGCGGGATCACTCAGCCCTCCGCCTTGAGGACTCGATAACGGCTGGAGGGGTGACCCAGATGCCTCCGGATCTCAAACGGCTGCTGATCTGGCGAGGGCTCATCTGGGGTTCGGCCTACTTCATCTCGATGATGGCGTGCCATTCAGATACCGTGAGAGATAGCACCGAAGGAGATTT
>JAZDMQ010000162.1:0-13678 GCA_043800755.1 bacterium
TCTATCTCTTCCCGGAGCTGGACGAGCGGGACTTCGTCATGCGGTCGGTGATGAAGATCAACTCCGAGATCCCCGGGGCCTATGTCTTCTCCAGCGGCAAGGATATGGGCGGGTTCAAGGGGGTAGGATATGCGGAGGATATCGGGCACTTCTTCCGCCTGGAGGAGTACGAGGGCTACCTGTGGACCGCCCACCAGAGATTTCCCACCAATACCCCGGGTTGGTGGGGCGGAGCCCACCCCTTCTGCCTTCTCGATTGGTCCATCGTCCACAATGGAGAGATCTCCTCTTACGGGATCAACAAGCGGTACCTGGAGATGTTCGGTTATCAGTGCACCCTCTTCACCGACACCGAGGTGATCGCCTATCTCTTCGACCTCCTCTCCCGGAGGCACCGCCTCCCCCTGAGCCTCGTGTGCCAGGCCCTGGCCTCCCCCTTCTGGAAGGACATCGATCGACTGCCGGAGGAGGACCGCTCCCTCTATGAGGCCCTGCGCATGATCTATGGCAGCGCCTTGCTCAACGGCCCCTTCGCGGTACTGGTCGGCCATCACCGGGGGCTGATTGGCCTGACCGATCGCATCAAGCTCCGCCCTCTGGTGGCCGGCATCCAGGGGGATTTCGTCTTTATGGCCTCCGAGGAGGCGGCCATCCGCGAGATCTCCCCCAGCCTGGAAAAGGTCTGGTCGCTGAAGGCCGGAGAACCTCTGATGGTGGAACTGGAGGCCCAAGCATGTTGAAGACTGCTCTTCCCTCAGAATTCTATGTGGATATCGACCACCGCCGCTGCGTGCGCTGCAAGCGCTGCATCCAGAATTGTGGCTTCTCGGTCTACAGCTTCGCCGACGGGATCGTGCCCGATCACTCCAAGTGCGTGGCCTGCCACCGCTGCGTCACCTACTGTCCGCAGCAGGCCATTCGCATCGAGCATCGCCCCCTGGCCTTCCGCCAGAACGCCAACTGGTCTCCGCACCACATCATCGATATCTGGAGACAGTCCCTGGCCCCGGGCATGCTCCTCACCGGGATGGGAAACGACCTGCCCTACCCCATTCTCTGGGATCACCTCCTGCTCGACGCCTGTCAGGTAACCAATCCCTCCATTGACCCGCTGCGGGAGCCAATGGAGCTGCGTACCTATCTGGGGAAGAAGCCCGATCTCATCAACATCCTGAAGAGGCGGGAGGGCGGGTTCCTGCTGAAGGAGGCTCTCCCTCCCCAGATCCGCCTGGACATCCCCTTCCTCTTCTCCGCCATGTCCTTTGGTTCCATCAGCCTCAATGCCCAGAAGGCGATGACCATGGCGGCCAAGGAGTTGGGGATTGTGATGAACTGCGGCGAGGGCGGACTCCATCAGGACCTCTATCCCTATGGAGATCACATCGTGGTACAGGTGGCCTCCGGCCGCTTCGGGGTTCACCGCGAATACCTGAACGCCGGCGTGGGGGTGGAGATCAAGATTGGACAGGGTGCCAAGCCCGGCATCGGTGGCCATCTTCCCGGAGAGAAGGTCTCCCAGGAAGTCTCCCAGACCCGGATGATCCCCATGGGCACCGATGCCCTCTCCCCGGCCCCCCACCACGACATCTATTCCATCGAGGACCTGCGCCTCCTGATCTACGCCCTGAAAGAGGCCACCGACTACAAGCCGGTCTCGGTGAAGATTGCGGCAGTGCACAATGTGGCGGCGATCAGCTCGGGCATTGTGCGGGCCGGCGCCGATATCCTGCATATCGATGGCTTCCGGGGCGGGACCGGCGCGGCGCCTACCATCATCCGCAACCATGTGGGGATTCCCATCGAGTTGGCCCTGGCTGCAGTGGATGACCGCCTGCGGCAGGAAGGGATCCGCAACCAGGTCTCGCTGGTGGCTGCCGGCGGGATTCGCTCCAGCGCCGATGCCGCCAAGGCTATTGCCCTGGGCGCCGATGCGGTGGCCCTAGGGACTGCGGCCCTGATTCCATTGGGCTGCAATGTCTGCCAGAGGTGTCACACCGGAAATTGCTCCTGGGGGATCGCCACCCAGAGGCCAGAGTTGGTGCAGAGGCTGGATCCGGAGGTGGGGGCGGAGAGGTTGACTAACCTGCTCTCTGCCTGGGCCCTGGAGATTAAGGAGGTGCTGGGAGCCCTGGGGATCAATGCCCTGGAGAGCCTACGCGGAAACCGGGAGAGGCTGCGCGGCCTTGGCCTGGACGCCCAGACCCTGGGGATCTTGGGGGTCAAGCCGGCTGGACGATGATGGGCACCAGCCCCTGTGAAGGAAGGAAATAGGATCATGTTGCGAATAGATGCCAGAGGGCTGCATTATCGGGAACTCAATCACCTGGTCCGCCAGGCCGTGGCCGGGGGCGAATCGGATATCCTCCTCGACCATGTCAATGGCCAGCGCTATATCGGAGACGCCCTCAAGGGTCAGGTTCAGATTCGCATCCAGGGGACCCCGGGCGAGGACCTGGCCGCCTTCATGGATGGGCCCACCATCAGGGTGGAGGGAAATGCCCAGGATGCGGTGGCCAACACCATGAATTTGGGAAAGGTGGTCATCACCGGCCAGGCCGGGGATGTCCTCGGCTACGCCATGCGCGGAGGGAAGCTTTATGTGGGCGGGGATGCGGGATACCGCATTGGGATTCACATGAAATCCTATCGCAGCCAGGTCCCGGTCATCGTCATCGGCGGCAGAGTGGCGGACTTCTTAGGAGAATACATGGCCGGCGGGGCCCTGATCGTCCTGGGGATGGGAAAAGAGGAAGAATCCCCTGACAGGCCTCTGGCCGGAGAGTACCTGGGGGTTGGCATGCACGGAGGGGCGATCTATCTGCGGGGGAGGGTCAATCCTCACCAGATCGGCAAAGAGATTGCCCCCACTGAATTGACCGAGGCGGACCACCGCCTCCTGCGCACAGAATTGACCGAGTTCTGCCAGGACGAGGGGTGGGATCTGGAGAAGGTGCTGGAAGTTCCCTTCCTCAAACTGGTCCCCCTCTCCCTCAGGCCCTATGGAGGCCATTACAGTTATTAAAGTGTATAATGCAGATCGAAAAAGGAGGTGAGAAACTTGAAAAAGATAGAGGCGGTAATCAAACCCTTCAAGCTCGACGAGGTAAAGAATGCCCTCAATGAGATCGGGGTCCAAGGCATGACGGTGGTGGAGGCCAAGGGATTTGGCCGGCAGAAGGGACACACCGAACTCTACCGGGGATTGGAATATGTGGTCGATTTCTTGCCCAAGGTCAAGATCGAGATTCTGGCCTCGGACGAATTCACAGATAAGATCGTGGAAACCATTGCCAATTCAGCCCGCACCGGAAGGATCGGCGACGGAAAGATCTTCGTCACAGACCTGGCGGAGGTCGTTCGGATTCGGACCGGGGAGCGGGGAGAGGAAGCTATTTAGCGAAAGAGGAGCTCTTCATCCCCGTACAGTGCTCAGAAACAAACCCTTAACCGTCAAAAAGGACAGCAAGGAGGATAGCATGACACCCAAGGAAGTCTTGGAATTTGCCGAGACCCATAAGGCGAAGATGCTGGATCTGAAGTTCATGGATTTTCCCGGCATGTGGCAGCATTTTTCAGTCCCCATTCATCAGCTCTCTGAGGATTCCTTCGAGGAGGGATTCGGTTTCGATGGATCCAGCATTCGGGGATGGCAGGCCATTCACACCTCCGATATGCTGGTCATCCCCGACCCGAATACCGCGGTGATTGACCCCATCATGGAAGCCCCGACCCTCAGCCTGATCTGCAACATCGTGGATCCCATCACCAAGGAACGCTACACCCGGGATCCCCGAAATATCGCGCAGAAGGCGGAAGCTTATCTAAAATCTACCGGCATTGCCGATCAGGCCTTCTTCGGCCCGGAGGCAGAGTTCTTCATCTTCGATGACATCCGTTACGACTCGAAAGAGAACTGTGCCTATTACTTTATCGATTCCATCGAAGGCCAGTGGAATACCGGGGCGGAGGAGATGCCCAACCTTGGCTACAAGCCCCGTTACAAAGAGGGCTATTTCCCGGTTCCCCCTACCGATAGCCTCCAGGATCTGCGGACTGAAATGGTACTGATCATGGAAAAAGCGGGGATTGAGATCGAGGCCCAGCACCACGAGGTGGCCACGGCGGGGCAGGCCGAGATCGACATTCGCTTCTCCCCTCTTACCGAGATGGCGGACAAACTCATGATGTACAAATACATCATCAAGAACGTGGCCCGCCAACACGGCAAGACGGCAACCTTCATGCCCAAGCCCATCTTTGGAGACAATGGCTCCGGGATGCACACCCACCAGAGCCTCTGGAAGGGAGGAAAGCCCCTCTTCGCCGGCTCCGGCTACGCGGGGCTCTCTGACATCGGCCTCTATTACATTGGGGGCATCCTGAAACACGCCGCCGCCCTCTGCGCCCTGGTGGCACCCACCACCAACTCCTATAAGCGGCTGGTCCCGGGCTATGAGGCCCCGGTCAATCTCGCCTATTCGAGCCGCAACCGAAGTGCGGGCATCCGCGTCCCCATGTATTCGCCCAGCCCCAAGGCGAAGCGGGCCGAGGTTCGCTTCCCGGACTGCACCTGCAACGGCTATCTGGCCTTTGCTGCGATGTTGATGGCGGGTTTGGATGGGATCCAGAACAAGATTGATCCCGGACAGCCGCTGGACAAGGACATCTACGAGCTCGGTCCTGAGGAGTTGAAAGATGTGCCCTCGGTCCCTGCCTCTCTCGAAAAGGCCCTCGATGCCCTGGAGGCGGACCATGAGTTCCTGTTGAAGGGGGATGTCTTCACCCCGGATGCGATCGATGTATGGTTGAGCTACAAGAGAACGCGAGAGGTGGACGCGGTGCGGCTGCGGCCCCATCCCTACGAGTTCACCCTCTACTACGACATATAAGAGCTGCCAAAAGGCCCCCCTTTCCCCCTCTGAATAGCAAGGCCCCTCGTCGCCGCGCCGGGACGGGGGGCCTTGCCTTTCCCTTCCTTTCCTTTCCTGCCTTTTCTTTCTGCTGTCTTTCTCCTGGTGCGGGCGCGCCCTCAGAGTTCGGGAGGCAGCCCCTCTCCTGCCACGGCAGGCCGAAGTCGCGCCCCGTGTACCCTAAACCGTAGACGGTTGTTAGTTGAATGCAGCGATGAACGAAGAAGGCCACCAGGGCAGCAGTGCCGGCGGCCGCGAGCGCTACCTCCAGCCTGGAATCGAACGGAACCAACAGATAATCCATGGCATGAGATATACAGCCTCAACGAAAAAAGCCCCTCAATGAGGGTCAATAGAGATGGACACCGTGGACCACGGTGACAAGGTGATGGGGGCTTCCGTGGGAAATCGGCGAATGAGCGTTGAAGGCTGTTTCAGGACGAAGGAGAGGAGAGGGGTGTGGGCAAATCGGGGCTTCAGGGGCCGACCGGGGTTGGCGAGGTGTCGGCTGGATGGAACCCGGAGCCTTTCTTTGAAGGGATACGCCCCCGGCGCTCAGAGATGAAAGTGGGCTCCCAGACCGAGGTATTGCGTCTTTTTCTTATAGAACTGACCATCGGGGGAATAACCGTCATAATACTGCAGAAGGAGCTCCAGGTTACGCCCCAATACCTCAACGCTGTCGAACTGAATGCCAGCACGCACGGAGAGGTCTGGGCGCCAACCGTTTTCCTCATGATTCTTCATATCCACGCCCCCGACTGGCCTGATGCGGCCCTCCCAGGATGCCCACGGGCTCCTGAACTCAAGTCCCGCTTGAGTGGCCCAGCGTTTGATGTCCGTCTCCTTCTGGTTGAAAATGTATACGCCGCCGCCGTAGAGGCGAAATCCGCGGGGTAGATCGTAGGAAAGCTTCAAGTCCACGGCTTCGAGGCTTAAGTCAAGCCGCTTGACGCTCCCTCGCAGGAGGAACTCGTCGCCCAGATGAGAGCTTCGATGATAGACGCGCGCCATAGCTGAGGCCTGCCCCATGCGATAGGCACTGTGCAGGGCGACCCAGTAATCCGCATTGATCAGATCGTGGGATTCCGCCGCGAGGTCGAAGATCGCAAATACCCCGGCTTGAATTCCCAGTTCCGATTGCCCGTCGAAGGGGCCTCGAAATCTGAACAACGAGAAGATCTCCCCTAAACTGACAGCGCCCACATGGGTGATTTCCTTGTCATGGATGTGATAGTTGTAGGAAGCGGAGAAATGAAGCCAACGCGGATCGGCCAGGAGCGGACTGAAAAGGTGTCCTACGGGGAGCCAACCGACCGGCAACGACACCGAGGCCGCCGAGGCCTCCTGATCTCCAACTTGTGCAGGGGCTGAGGGTGGCGGTGCAGCGGCGGTGGAGTCCGCCTCGTTCGCCTCGTTCGCGGGAGAGTCCGCCTCTGCCATCTCACCCTTCATCCTCCCGGGGATACCCCAGAGGGCGGCAGCGTGCTTCTCGAGATCGAGGCCGGCACCTTCTTCCAGCATCGAGGCAATCGCGCCTTCCCTCACCTCCAAGAGAGGCACACCCAAAGACCAATTCGCCACGGTGGACTGGGGAGACAGGAGGATCCAGGCGAGAAACCAGAGAGACCCACAGAGCATCTTTATGATAGACCCGCACATGGACCGATCCCCAGGACAGACACCTTCTGCGGTGGAACGGCAGATTGGATTGCCGGGCGCGAGTGCAGGTGTGGTGGCCTGCCCTGGGTATGACTGATCGATTTCCGAAGATGCCTTAGGGCTCATGAATCTCTCACCTCTCTTGGTTTTCGACCTGTAGACTTGCGCTACACGATGGGCAGTAACACGGTCCTCGCATCCAGCGATTATAGCATCTACGGGAAAACTCCGCAAATGCCTCGCCGCACCTCCTCCCTCCGAGACCCAAAGAGCGCCTTCTGTATCAAAAGAGAAGTGCTCGGGCGGCTCCGGGAGAGTGATGAAGATGCCTGTCCCGGGCACTGGAGGGGGTGAGCGAGAGAAGCGCCAGGCGTTACACAGTCGAAGAGGCCGAGGAGGTCCTTAGAAGAAGCAGGAAGCCGGAGTGGAGGGGCGACGGATGGCGATCTCCTTCCCCCTGTCATTACATCCCCACAAGAGGACGCAGCGTCTCGACTTCATGCATATCGGCGACCATAAGATAGAGAAACAATCCTCGGGGATTCAGTCGATCCACCAAAACGCGCAGCTCCTCTGGAGTAAAGGACCCCCGGACGATCAACGCCCGATTGGCCGCCTGGATTCTCTGGAAATACGGAAGCATGCCGCGAATATTGGGACCCCCCGAGTTCACTTCGTAGTTGACCTGAAGGCAACGGAGCTCTTCGATCTCCAAAATCAGATCCAGCAGAAACATGGAAGTGGCATGCAGATGCATGAAACTCCCAGAGAATTGTTGAGCAAGGTAGCGGTCTATCGGCTGTACGAAGGAACGATAGAGCTTGGGGGAATAGACCGCAATGGCATCTTCCTGCATCCGAATGATCGGCCCCTGCGTCCAGAGTTGATATTGCGCATCGAAGTAACCGTCACAGAACAAGGGAACCCGTTTCCAGAATTCCTCGGTAATCTCTTGAAAGATGTAGGCAAACCTCCAGAGCGCCTCCTGGGATTTCTCAGGTTCATCAATCAAATCGGTCAAGCTCCGGGTATGTCCACGAAAGGATCCCAACAGATCCGTGGGACCGAACAGCGTTCCGTGGCTTACGGGAAATCGGCCCTGGGACCACCTCACCAGGGTCTCCCCAAATTCCATATATTTCTTGTACCAGGGATTTTCCGGATCCAGGCGGAGCTGTGCCAATTCCTCCCAGGGGAGCGATTGTTCCGCGCTCAGGACATTGCCTGGCAGAATCCGCAGCATGCTGCCCAGCATGCCATCCAGCCAGGGGACGGCCTGAGAGGGTGAGGCGCCCCGGAGGATGTCATCGTCCATCGCCTCCCCTTCTTGCAGGAGCTGTTCCTGATCCTCCATAAAGGCCTCCGGGTTGACCATCTCCGGGGTTAGAACGGCATGCGATTTCCAGGCCCTGCTCGCTGCAAACTCCTCGAGGGGGAACCAGCTTTTGATGGAAAACCCCACCAGAGGACGTGTGCCTGTGTCTCGATTCCAAACGCCTTTATATCGTTCAACCTTTGCTGGATCGTTCCCAAATGGATAGATTGACATACCTACCTCCGTCATGTTCCCTGACTCTGTCTCGCGCCTCCGTCGTCTCCACTCCAGCCCCGCAGGACCCGCCGTGCGGGCGGGGAGCTTCACTGCGATCGGCATCGCTAGGTCGTGCAGGACAGTGCCGGCTGAAAGCCGGCAGCAGCTCTACCGTTTCATCGCCTTGAAGGCATCGTCGACGATCCCAAGGGTCTTGTCGACATCCGCCTCGGTGTGGGCGATGGAGATATAGAACTTCTCGTTGGGATTGACGAGCAGGCCCCGCCGCAGAAGCTCGACCGCCCACTTCAGGCCCAGGCCTTTGTCGGCCGTGAGGAGGTCTTCCCAATTGCGCAGCACCTCGCGTTCGGTGAAGCGAACCCCGAAGACAGCGTCTTCGCCCGGGCACTGAACGGCAAAGCTGTGACGGGCGGCGAGCTCTTTGATACCCTTGCGGAGGCGCCCGCCGATCCGGTGGATCTGCTCGTAGGTGCCGGGCCGGGAGAGTACATCGAGAGCGGCATTGCCTGCAGCGGCGCAGATCGGATTGCCGTTCAGCGTGCAGGTGGCCCAGGCAATCAGGGACCTCTCTGCGCGCCGGCCGTCGAGAGAAGCCATGACGGCCGCTTGACCGACGATCGCCGCCATCGGCAAGCCGCCGCTCATCGCCTTCCCATAGGTCGCCATATCCGGTATGACCCCATACTTCTCCTGCGCCCCGCCCCAGGCGATCCGAAAGCCGGTCACGACTTCGTCGAAGATGAGGACGATCCCGTGTCGCTTCGTAGCGTGCCGAAGGGCCTCCAGGAAGCGCTTCTCTGGAACGAGGACACGCTCCATTGGCTCAACGATGACCGCAGCCAGCTCATCAGCGTGCTCTTCAATGAGTTGGACGGCCCGCTCGGCATCATTGAAAGGGGCCACCAGCACCGTCTCAGCAATCTGCGATGGAATTCCGGCCGAATCCGGTTTCGCGCGCGGGTAGTCCGAGGGCTCGCTGGGCACAGTACCCCAGAGGGCGTAGTCGTGCATGCCGTGCCAACCGCCCTCGAACTTCATCACCTTCGTGCGGCCCGTAAAGACGCGGGCAATGCGCAGGGCAAAGTAGGTGGCCTCGGTCCCTGAACCAGCGAAGTGGGCGACCTCGCCGCAGGGGACGGCCTCCACGAGCCTTTTGGCCAGCCTGATCTCGTGCTCATTGAGGAAGAAATAGGTCGTACCCTTGGTCAACTGGGCGCTTACGGCCTCGGTGATCGCCGGGTGGGCGTGCCCAAGGAGCACCGGGCCCGAGCCCAGGTGATAGTCGATGAACTCACGGCCGGAGACATCCCAGATGTGGCTCCCTTGCCCGCGGGCGATGACCATGTTGACCTCCGGGGGCAACACAAAGACGCCGTAGCCCCCTCCCGCAAGGTACCGATCGGCTTGATCCAGCAGCGCCGCCTGGCGCTCCGCGGGTGTGGCCTGCGATGAGTGGGTCGAGTTGGTCATTTTGTTCTCCTTTCAGGCTGCCGCGTCTTTGCTTGGCTTTCTCATTCTCGCGTGGATGTCATAAAGTGAGAGGGCTGGCCCTCACCCCACCCCGGGAGTTTGTCAGCCCGCGGTAGGATGTTTTTATAGCAGTATCCGTAGGGGAGTCAATAGGAAATGACCGAGCGAAGGCGGAAAGCGAATCTAAGACAGATCGCAGGTAGCAGGAATGATAGGGCGGAAGAGCGAGGAGGAAAAAGCGTTTATTCCCTGTTAAGATTTCGGAGGGCGAATTTCGACGCCCATGCGATCCATCAACCTCGGAAGCTGTAAAAGGGTGTTTTCCAACTGAACGGACTCAGTGGCCCGAAGACAATCGAGAAATCAAGAATGGAGATTCGACCCCCCTCCCTTGCCAATCCCGTAGGTCGATGACCGGATCCTTCCAGATGCCTATTGGTTCACGTGGACCATTTTCACCAGCTGGGGCTTGCCGTTCTTAATGACGGCGATAGGACCGCCGCTGAGGCCCTCGCCCTCCGGGGTGAAGTTATAGGTCCCGAGAACCCCCTCATACCCCCTGATCGCCAGAATTGCCTCCCGGATCTTGCTGTGATCCTCACCAACCTTCCGGATCGCGTCGGCGAGGATGTTGATGGCATCGTAGCTCCAGGGCGCCTGTCTGTCCGGATCGGCGCTGTACTCCTTCCGGTAGGCCTCGACGAACTTCCTGTTCGTTGCATTCATCCCCGGCACGGAGTCGACGAATCCGACGAGGCCCTCCGCTGCCTCCCCGGCCAGGTCCAGAAATGCCTTCACGGCTATGGCGGGGGGGCTGACATACTTGTAAGGGGATCCCAACTGGCGGTATTCAACAGTAAGCCGTGCAACCTCATTGACCCCGTGGCTGTACGGGACCATCGCCTCGGCTCCGGCCCTCTTGAGGGCCAGGAGTTGGGCCGTGAAGTCGCGGTCCCCCAGGTTGAATCGCTCTCGGGCCACCACCTTCATCCCTTGCGCCTTGGCGTTCCGCTCTATGGCATCCGCCCCACCGGTCCCAAAAGCCTCGTTCGAATAAATCACACCGATCTTCGTTAGCTTCAACTCCTCCTTGATGTACTTAACCAGGATGGCAGCGACGATGCCGTCATTGACGCGGCAGCGAAAAAGCCACGGGTTGCCCTGTTTGGTGATGGTCTCGTTGGTACCCCCCAGCATCATCGGGATCCCGTAGGCCTTGACCGCGTCTGACATGGCGAGGATCTGAGTGCTCTTCACCGGGCCGATGAAGACCAGGACCTTATCCTGCTCGACGGCCTTGTTCAGCGCCGCGAGGGCTCCGGGATTGGTAGACTGGTTATCGATGATAAGGATTCTCAGCTTCTTGCCGTTGATGCCGCCCGCCTGGTTGATCTGCTTCTCTGCCAGCTTCACGCAGTCCACGTAGTAAGGAGCCTCCGCCGAGAAGGCGCCCGTGATAGGAATGCCCACGCCAATGCGGATTTCCCGTTCCGGGGCGGCCATCCCCGCTGTGGTGAGGGCGATGAGGGAACAAAACAGAAAGAGTGCCAGAGCGATGCGCTTGGTACCGACCATGATCATTTCCTCCTTCTCCGGTGGCGATGACCAGTTGGGGGGTACAGGGAAGGGATCAGTCAGCGTCGGGGAGGGGGAAAACCCTTGCTCCCTCCCTGGGTTTGGTCTTCTACTCCTCGCGAACTCTTTTGTCAATGGGTTTATCGGACCCGGCCGAGGGGAAAGGAAGTTGACAGAATTGCCTACCCTCAAATAATCTCCAGGAAAGGCTCCCGGTCTCCGAACGGTTCATAAAACTCCTTCCCGCCCTTTCGTGAAGCGAAGGCAGGGGCTTGAAAGCATCTTCATTCGATCGTCTTCCGAAACTGCATTCGCGTCACGGAGAAATTCCTATGGCCTATCAGAATTACATACTGCTTTCACTCCTATGGATTGGCTACTGCGTCGTCCATAGCGCCCTCATATCCATCACGGTCACAGATTTTCTTGAGCGCGCCTTGGGGGACAAGTACCGGTTTTATCGGCTGTTTTTCAATATCTTTTCCGTGGGCACCCTCGTGCCGCTGCTCATGTATTCGAATTCGGCTCGTTGGAAGACTGAACTGCTCTTCACATGGGAAGGCCATCTGCGGATCATTCAATATTGTTTGATCGCTCTGGCGGCAATTCTGGTACTGACTGGTGCGCGCCATTACAGCATGCTCCAATTCCTCGGTATTCGTCAGATTCTTCAGGCAAGATCCGGGGGTTCCATGACCGAGAGCGGCGTGTTTGATTCAAGTGGGGTTTTGCGCGTAGTCCGCCATCCCTGGTATGTGGCAGTATTCATCCTCCTATGGGCGAAAGATCTCAACCTCGCCGGAATAACGATCAACCTGGTCCTCTCAGCCTACCTCGTGATCGGAACGCTCCTCGAGGAGCGGAAGCTTGTTTTCAAGTGTGGAGAAAAGTATGAGCTGTATCAGGGTCAGGTATCGATGTTTATCCCGCTGAAGTGGCTGAGATCCAGGCTTCACATATAGATGCTGAAACTCTATCCGACTGCTGAAGCACCGCATGGTGAGGGTTTAACCTTTGCTGCCAGAAAGCAGGGAAGCTGGGCCACCCCCGTCCGCTGTGGGGCAACCCAGCTTTCCCGAATCAAGTAAGCGTGCGGGGGAACGACCTATACTACAAATACCTCCTGGGGCGTCTTGTGGATGCGTACTGCTCCGCCCTCTTCAACGATATAGTTATCACAACAAAAGGCGTAGGCTTTCTCGTTGAAGGCAATGGGATGGACGGTAATGTTCATATGGGCGGCGATTGGAATACGCTCCTCTGAGCGCAGGGCTGGCCTTTCCACCAGATCATAGCCCTGTCCGTGGGCGAACAGCCGCCCCTCTGGAGCGTATCCCTGGCTCGCCATGAAGTCGTTGTGGGCCTTGAGCAGGTCGGCAGGTTGAGCTCCCGGCACCAGTTGCGCAGCGGTGCGGTGCTGAGCTTCTCTGGCCACCTCCCAGAGCTTCGACAGCTCCTTGGGCGGATCGCCCAGGCAGACCGTCCGGCCCAGTTCCCCGTAAAATCCGCCCGGGCCGTTCACCTCGATCATCACGAACAACTGATCGCCGGCCTGCACCGTGCGATTGAGGAAGTAGGTACCCTTGTGGCCGGCAGGGGAGCCGGGAGGGGCAGAGCCCAGCATCATCAGGTGCTCTTCGCTGCCCATGTCCGTCAGTATGTGGACCAGATCCGCATTGATCTCCCACTCCTTCCTCCCCGGCCTCACGATCGTGGGGATGGCTGCCCACGCGGCATCCTGGATGGCCGCAGTTTTCTTGATGAGCTCCAGCTCCTCGGGGCTCTTGATCGCCTTGATCGCGTCCACAAGGTCCGTGGCCTCGACCATCTCCATCGCGCCCCGGTTCTGCTGCATGTACTCGTAGGAGGCAGCGGACATGGATCCTTTGCCCACGATCCCCACCCGCTTCGCCTCGCGGGCTTTCAACTGGCTGATCACCTCTTCGGCGTCCAGGGTGTCGGTGTAATTCAGCGATCGGAAGTACGGTCGGCCAATCCTCTCCTTGACGCCCCGCACCGCCCATGCGGGAGGCCCAGGGGCGAGCGGGGGTCCTCCGCTCGAGATCAGGGTCATTTCGTCGTGGGCTGGAAAGATCACCGTGATCGGGTACCCAAACTGAGCCGGGATGTCGGTAAACCACCGGACATAGCCGCCGAGGAACTCGTTGCTGTTCTGCATGACCAGGCAGTCGAGGCCCTGCTTGTCCATGGCCTTCCTGGTCTCGGCCCATCGCCGCTCCAGTTCGCTCGTGGAAATCGGGTGACGGACGTTCTCCTTCAGGGTGGGGTTCATGGTCGCTCTCCTTTCCTGTTACAGCAAATCGCAAGGGGGGTCAAACACAAGGGGGGTCAACACAAACAAGTGGGGCACAAACAAGTGGGGTCAAATCTTTATTCTTGAGTCAATTTCCCTTTGATTCCCTCCATCCGCGCCGCCAGGCCTTTACCTTTTCCCAACAGGGTGTGCAGCTTCTTCCGGCCGACACTCACTGAACTATAATCGATTCCC
>JAZDMQ010000148.1:0-5690 GCA_043800755.1 bacterium
GTAACTCTTTGGAAGCCCTCCTGAAGCGAAGCACAATTAGAGGCAGATAGACAAGGAATTCTCCGCGGTAGGGAGCACCGGTAAGGAAGCAAAAGGAAGAGCATCCGGCATGGATGAGTGAAAACCCTTATAGGTCGGCGAGGAAGTCATCGAGGAGGTGAAATCGACCGTACTCAAAGAGTTCCCGAAAAGCCACCCGCACCTCACGATTTCGTGGACGATACCTACATAGACTTAGGAAAAGAGCTTGACCTGGAGAGGCTCGCCCCCGCCCCAAGCAAATACTCGATCCTCGATGATGGATCTCTTGGGGGAATAGGGCTCTTGCATGCTGCCTTCCTCATCTCCCCTTTGCCAGGAGGATCACCTTCAGGGTCCTCAGCAGGATGAAGATATCCAAAAGGAATGAGACATTCTTGATGTAGTAGAGATCGAACTCTAACTTCTGCTGCGACTCCTCCACCGAAGAGGCATATTCCGATTCCACCTGGGCCCAGCCGGTGATGCCCGGCTTCACCGACAGGCGCTCCATGAAATAGGGCACCTTCGCCTTCAGCTCGTTCAGGAATTCCAGCCTCTCCGGCCTCGGGCCTACCAGGCTCATCTCCCCCCGCAGGACATTCAAGAGCTGGGGGATCTCGTCCAGCCTCCACCGCCGCAGGAATCTCCCGACCCGGGTTATCCGCGGGTCATCAATGGCTGCCCAGATGGGTCCGGTCTTCTCCTCCGCATCCTGCACCATGGAGCGAAACTTGATCAGGCGGAATGGCTTCCCCTCTTGCCCGATCCTCTCCTGGATGAAGAAGAGGGATCCTTTGCTCTCCAGCTTGATGAGGGCCGCGATCAGGAGGGAGAGGGGAAGGGTGAGAATCAGGGCCAGAAGGGAAAGCGCGATGTCCATCAATCTCTTGATCCTGTGGACATGGACCTTGGGGATGTTGATGTAGGAGATGAGGAACCAGAGGTCGTCGATGAACTCCAGGGAGATCTTCTTGAAATACTCCTCGGAGAAGGTAATCACATCCCGAATCTCAATCCCCCTTTGATGGCACCAGATCAGATCCCGGATCAAGGGCTTGAATCCCTCGGTGGGCAGGGCGATGACCAGGATGTCGGGATGCTCTCGATGCACGATCTCCATGAGTTGTTCGGTGGTCCCCAAGGAGAGGAGGCCAGGGGGAGGCGGGGAGGTGGCCTCGGGCTCCAGGCCGATCAGCCCTCCCCACTCCAGATCCATATCGGCGTTGATTGCCTGTAGAAGGGGCTGCAGTTTTTCCATTTGCCCCCGACTTGCCACCAGGATCACCTTCTTGGAGAAGACCCCCCTCACCCCCAGGAGGGAATAGATCCACCGCCAGCCCAAGACCCCCACAAAGACCAGCAGGGCAAAGAGGGTCAGGACCCCTCTTCCTAAGGTGAAGGAGAGGTTGCCGTAAAAGAGGAGATAGGAGAGGAAAATGGAGATCAGGACAGAGATGGCCGTGACGGCCGCCACCCCCAAGGGCTCGCGCAGGCGGCGATAATCCTTCTTGATGTTGTAGAAGTCGAAGATGTAGAAGACGATCAGGAAGATGGGGGTGATGAAAAGGAAGGAAAACCATCGCTCCAGGAGGTAGCGGGGGGCGCCGGCAGGCCCGAAGCGGATGACCGCCGCCATCCCGAAGGAAAGGAGGAAGATCAGCAGGTCCACCAGGATGAGGGAAATCCTTTTCTTCGAGATCGCCTTCTTCTGGATTCTCAACATCGGCGGAATTTCCCCCCCCAGGGACGCTGCCAGAGGACGACTGAAGGCGTCCTGGGTGTAAGTCAAAGGAGGCCTGGCAAGTCCTCATTGAAGGCCAGGGCCAGGGCAGAGGCGACTGCCATGATCTTCAGGCCATATCCCTCTTTTTTCAGGGTGGTCATGAACTCCTGATGGGGCCGGCCCCTTCGATAATCCGGCTCCGAAGGTGGATGCTGCAGATATCTGGCCATCGAAGAAAGGTCCAGGTCGAACAGGAGGGAGCCCTGATAAAAGAAGATCCATCTTCCCTGCGAACGGGTGAGATAGAGGCAACAGCCCAATATCTTGCGATCACTCAGGGCCAGGTCGCTGATCCCCTGAAGATTTATATGCCCGACGCCCAGGTCCGTCAATGATTTTTTGATCAATTGGTTGATGGCCTGCATATAATGGAGGTGTCCCCGGAAGCGATCGGCCTCTGCCGCGATCGAGATGATTAGCATCCCGGGGGACAGGAGCACGCTCCTGCCCCCGCCTAATCTCTTGATCACCGGGATGGAGTCGGCGGCGCAGCTTTCCTCAAAGAGCTCGCCCTCGGGGCGACTCGATCTGCCCAAGACCACGAGGGGGAAGGTGGGCTCCCAGAGCCGGTATCTGATCCCCCCTCCCTCCTTGACCAGGGGCAGGAGATCTTCATCAATCAGCTTTTCCATGTCTTTTCCATCCTTGACAATCTTGAGGATCGGGGTTTTAATTAACACGAGAATTCCCAGCCCGTCAAAGGATTTGTTGCATCATTCGCCCCTGCCGGCAAATGGGGCGGAGGGGCCCATATCCCCATTGAGGCTTAAAAGGAGGCGCCCTTGGGCATGAGCGTGGAGCAGGTCCTGCAAGCGATCCAAAAAGATCCTCGTTTCTCCTCTCACATCACCGCCTGGAAGGGGATCGAGGCAATCCCCGCCGTCTGGGCCGATTTCCCCGAGGGCGTTCACCCCGAGCTCGTGGAAGCGCTGAAGGCCCAGGGCATCGAGAGGCTCTATTCCCATCAGGACCGGGCCTATGAGGCGATCCGGGACGGGAGACATGTGGTGATCGTCACCCCCACGGCCTCGGGGAAGACCCTCTGTTATAACCTGCCGGTCCTGAATCGCCTGCTGGCCGAGCCAGAGGCCCGCGCCCTCTACCTCTTTCCTACCAAGGCCCTTTCCCAGGATCAGGTGGCGGAGTTAAACGAGCTGATCGGGATTCTAAGAAGGCCGATCAAGTCCTTCACCTACGATGGGGACACCCCACAGGATGCCCGCAAGGCCATCCGGATCCAGGGGAACATCGTGGTCTCCAATCCCGACATGCTCCACTGCGGGATCTTGCCGCACCATACGCGATGGGCCCAGTTCTTCTCCAGCCTGAGATATGTGGTCATCGACGAGATCCACAGCTATCGGGGGATCTTCGGGAGCCACTTCGCCAATGTACTGCGAAGGTTAAAGCGGATTTGTAGCTTTTATGGCTCAACTCCCCAATTTATCTGCTCTTCTGCTACCATCGCCAATCCGGACGAGCTGGCCTGCCGGCTGCTGGAGGAAGAAGTCTCCCTCCTCGATGAGAGCGGCGCTCCGCGGGGCGAGAAGTTCCTGCTCTTCTGTAACCCCCCGGTGGTCAATGAGGCCCTCGGCATCCGCCGAAGCTACCTCCACGAGGCGAGGGATCTGGCCAGCAAGATCCTGCAGGCCGGGATTCAGACCATCATCTTCGCCACCTCCCGCCTCTCCACCGAGATCCTGGTGACCTATCTGAAAGAGGCCTTGGTGAGGGCAGGGGGGAAGGCAGATCAGGTCCGGGGCTATCGGGGGGGATACCTGCCTCTGCAGCGGAGGGAGATCGAGGCCGGGATGCGGGAGGGTCGGATCCTGGGGGTGGTGTCCACCAATGCCTTAGAGTTGGGCATCGACATCGGCCAGCTGGACGCCTGCGTGATCGCGGGCTACCCCGGGAGCATCGCCAGCACCTGGCAGCAGGTGGGAAGGGCCGGCCGACGCCTGGGGCTGAGCCTGGCCATCCTGGTCGGCTCCAGCTCCCCCCTCGATCAGTTCATCCTCAATCACCCGGAGTACTTCTGGGACCGGTCCCCCGAGCACGCCCGCATCAATCCCGACAATCCGATGATCCTGATCAATCACTTGAAGTGTGCTACCTTCGAGCTGCCCTTCGCCGAGGGGGAGCCTTTCGGCGGTGCTGACCCTGCCGCGATGCTGAAATTCCTGGAGGAGGAGCGGGTGGTCCATCTTTCTGGGGGGCATTGGCACTGGATGAGCGACTCCTATCCCGCAGACCAGATCAGCCTGCGCAGCATCTCCTCGGACAATTTCCTGGTCCTGGATGCTGCGGATGAGAATCGGACCATCGCCGAGGTGGACTTCGACAGCGCGGCCTCCACCATCCATGAGAAGGCGATCTATCTGTGTGAGGGGAAGCCGTACCTGGTGGAGAAGATGGACTTTTCCGGGAGGAAGGCCTATGTCCGTCCGGCGGAGGTGGATTACTATACGGACGCCATCACCTACAATCACCTGCGGATCCTCGACTGTTTTGAGAGGGAGGATCTGGGCAAAAGCCGCCGCGCCCACGGCGAGGTCCATGTGGTGGAGCAGGTGGTGGGCTTCAAGAAGATCAAATTCTATTCCCTGGAGAACCTGGGTGCCGGGGAGGTCCTCTTGCCCGAGCAGGAGATGCACACCACCGCCTACTGGGTGACGATCCCGCGGGCCCTGCTGCAGGATCTCCCTCTTTCCGCGGGGGAGGCGTGGAATGGGCTGCTGGGCCTGTCCTATGCCCTGCAGCATGTGGCCTCCCTCTTCCTGATGAGCGATCCCCACGATCTCTCGAGCTATATCGGGGACGAGTCCGAGCTGGAGCAGCCTCCTGCGGAGAGGGCAGGCCTGAATGTCGCCTCGGGTGAAGCGTCGCCCCCTCCCTTCCTGAGGCCCGATTTTCAGCCCTCCTTGTTCTTATACGACAATTATCCCGGGGGCATTGGCCTCTCGCCGCAGCTCTATGAGCTGCATGGGGAGATCTTACAGAAGACCGGGGAGCTGATCGAGTCCTGTCCTTGTCGCCAGGGCTGCCCCTCCTGTGTGGGGGCGATCCAGGAGGTGGGGAAGGGGGCCAAATCTGCAACCATAGCCATCCTGAGAAAGGTGCTGGGCCTGTCCCTATGAACCGAGATTGGGAGCGCATGAAGAAGCTTCTTGCCTTGAGGAAGGGGCAAGTCGGTGAGGGGCGACCTCCTGAACCGCCCTCCCCTGATCCCCAGATCGGGCATTCCGGGAGGGGGGAGAGAGAGGTTCCCCCGCAGCTGGTGGAGCAGGAAACCCCATATGGCCGCTTTCTCCTGCGAGAGTTGGAATTCCCGCGCTCCTATGTGTACGGCAACACCCCTTTGGAATGGCTCGTCTTGGGCGGGGAAGAGGGCAGGGCCCTCCTGGGCAAGGATTCTCGGTTGGCTGAGATCGAGCCCTCCTCCCTCCTCTTCCTCGATCTGGAGACCACCGGGCTGGGGGGCGCCGGGGCCTACGCCTTCCTGGTGGGACTCGGCTTCTTCCGCTCGGATCATTTCTATATCCGCCAGTATTTCATGAGGGACTTCTCGGAGGAGAAGGCCCTGCTTTCTGCCTTGAGGGACTTCCTGAGCGTGGCCCAGGGGGTGGTCAGCTACAACGGAAAGATGTTCGATCTGCCGTTTCTCTCCGATCGCTTCATCCTGAATCGGATGCAGAGCCCCTTAGAGGGTCTTCCTCACCTCGACCTCCTCCATCCGGCTCGGCGCCTCTGGAGGGAGCGGATGGGGAGCTGTAGCCTGGTCCACCTGGAGGAGAACCTCCTCGGAATGCGGAGGGTTGGGGATGTGCCGAGCGAGCTCATCCCCAACCTCTATTTCCGCTACCTGCAGTGCAAAGACCCGGCCATC
>JAZDMQ010000153.1:0-17955 GCA_043800755.1 bacterium
AACCTATCGTTTCTTCTTACGATCTGGCTTCATCCGAACCTTGGCATGCCATTCCAATACGAGGGTACTGGCCACGAAGATCGATGAAAAGGTCCCCACAATGATCCCCATGGATATGGCGAGGGAGAAGTCATGGAGGACCTCCCCGCCCAGAAAGAGGAAGGAGAGGGTCACCAGGAAAACGGTGAGGCCGGTGACGATGGTGCGAGAGAGGACCTCGTTGATGCTGGAATTGATCACCAGATCCAATGGATCTTTGCGCCGGGCCCTCAGGTTTTCCCGGATGCGGTCGAAGACCACGACCGTGTCGCTGAGGGAATAGCCCGCCAGGGTCAACAGGGCGGTCACCAGCAGGAGATTGATCTCCTTTCCCATCAGATGAAAGATCCCAAACACCGCCAGGACATCATGGAAGGTGGCGATAGTGGCGGCGACACCGAACCGGAACTCGAAACGCCAGGCGATATAGATGAGGATTCCGAGCATGGAGAGGACGATCGCCCAGATGGCGGATCGGCGAAGTCCCTTGCCGATCGCCGGTCCGATTTCGTCGCTGCCCTCCACCACGGAGGATCTTTCCGGGAGATTCGCCTTTAGGGCCTCCTGGATCTTGTCCAGCATCCTGCTTTGCTGGGCGAATTCCTTCTTCACCCGGATGAGGACCCGGGAGCTATCGGAGAACTGCTGCAGATTGCTCTCCGGGATGTTGGCCTTGCCCAGGGCCTCCCTCACCTGCCCCACCTCCACCGGGCCGTCGAACTTCAACTTCACCGAGGTCCCTCCCGCGAAATCGATGCCCAAATTGGCATGTCCTCGGAAAACTTGAATGATGGCGAAGAGGCCCAAGAGCACTAAGATGCCGGAAAGGGCAAAGGTATAATAACGCTTTCCCATGAAGTCGATCTTGGTCTTTCCCAGGATTTCAATCATCGATCCTCCCCGTCTCTCCTCAAAGCCGGAAGCAAGAACTCCATAATGGACTTAATGTATTGCTGCAAACAATGCGGGGCCAAACGGAGGACCCTGGTGAATGATACCCTCAAACACTGATTGTCTTCATCTCCCATTTGGTGGTCATCCAGTCGAGGACGGTCTTGGTCCCGATCAGGGCGGTAAAGAGGTTGATCAGGATGCCCAGACTGAGGGAGACCGCGAAGCCCTTGATCGGTCCCGTCCCGAACTGGAAGAGGACCACGGCGGTGATCAGGGTGGTGACATGGGAGTCCAAGATCGTAAGGAAGGCCTTGGTGTAGCCGGTATCGATGGCCGAGCGCGCTGTCTTGCCCAGGCGCAATTCCTCCCTGATCCGCTCGAACATCAAGACATTGGTGTCCACGGCCATCCCAATGGTGAGGGCGATGCCCGCGATCCCGGGCAGGGTGAGGGTCGCTCGAAACCAGGAGAGGGCCCCCATCAACATGATTATGTTCAAAAGGAGGGCGAAATCGGCTACCACCCCTGAGACGCGGTAATAGAAGACCATGAACAGGACCACCAATGCGGCCCCCACCAAGGTGGCCCGGAGGCCCTTCCGAATCGAGTCCTGGCCCAATGAGGGTCCCACGGTGACATTGGCAAGGATATGAACCGGTGCCGGAAGGGCGCCCGCCCGCAACACGATGGCCAGATCCCGAGCCTCCTCCATGGTGAACCGTCCGGTGATCTGGGCCTTTCCACTGGGGATCTTCTCATTGATGCGGGGAGCGGAATAGATATTGTTATCCAGGATGATAGCCAGGCGACGGCCCACATTGGCCCCGGTGACTTGACCGAAGATATTGGCCCCCACCTTGTCGAACTCCAGGGTGACATAGGGCTCGTTCATCTCGTGCCCGATCGACACCTCCGCCGAGGTGATCGTGTCGCCGGTGAGGAGGGCCTTCTTCTGCAAAAGGAAGGGGGGCTTGCTGACATTCCCCTTGGAGTCGGTGGTCTTCTGGTACAAGACCTCGGTGTCGGGCGGGGGATTGCCCGCCATGGCCGCCTCCATCACCTTCGCATCCTCCATTCGCTCGTCCACCAGTTTGAATTCCAAAAGGGCGGTCTTCCCAATCAGCTCCACTGCGCGCTGGGGGTCCTTGACCCCGGGGAGCTGGACCACGATACGCCGCTCCCCCTCCGGAACGATGTGGGGCTCGGATACCCCGAACTGGTCCACTCGATTGCGAATCGTCTCCAGGCATTGACGAACGGCGTACTCCTGGAGGCGTTTCACTTCTTTCGGCTTTAAGGAGAGGAGCATCTCCGAAGGATCCCCGGTGGGCGATGCGTCCAGCACTCCAAAGTCGGAGATGCGCTTGGAGGCTGCATCTCGCTGCTCCGGCTGTCGAACCCGCAGCCGGATCTTATCCTGGCCCTCGCGCCCGATCTGATCCAGGCCAATCTTCTCCTTCTCAAAGGAGGTCTTGATCTCATTGATCCATCGCTCGGTGGCGTTCTCCACCGCTTTTTCCGCGTCGACCTCCAGGACGAGGTGGGTCCCCCCTTGCAGATCCAATCCCAGTTTCAACTTCTCATGAGGCAGGTATTCTCGCCACCAAGCCGGGAAAGAGTCGAAGCCCGGAAGGGAGGGCAGCAGGTAGAACAGGGCCAATACGGTGGTAGCCGTTAAGAGGATGGCCCTCCATTTGATGGTCTTTTTCACCCTTTACCTCCTATATGGGGATGGAGCCCATCGGCTTTCCCTCCACCCTCCATCCCATTGAAAAATCTCCTTCGCCCCTGCTTCAATCGATCGATCTTGCCATTCCCTCACTGAGTTTCTCAAGTCCCCCCCGTTGGCCGCCTTCACTTGCGCAGGGCCGCGGGGGGTCAAAGCCACAAGTCTATCTGTATAAGCCATCCGGGTGGAAAATGCAACGGAAAACTTCTAAGGGGAGAAAATTTCTCAGCCCGAAAGAACCCGTATCTTCGGGGCAGGGCCCTCCCTCAAGCCGTCAATCCTCGCCCCCTTGCTGCCCATCGCCATCAGGTATTCAGCGATCTCCGCGCTGATCTCCTCTCCCGGGATCAACAGGGGAATCCCGGGGGGATAAATGGTGACGATGTCCGAGCTGATTTGGCCCCTCGCCTCTTGGAGATCCGCATAACGATAGGGTGAAAAATAGGCCTCCCGAGGGAGGAGGCGCAGAGGGCCCTCGGGCGGAGGGAAAATCACCTCCATGGCTCGACCGGCTCCCGGGGCCTGTCCCTGGGCAATCTTCTCCATGCCAGCCACTAAACGCCCCAAATCGTCCTTGCGGTCTCCAATGCTCACGATCACCAGGAGATTGAAGAGGTCCGCCATCTCCACCTGCACATCGGATTCGTTATTCAGGAGGGAAGAGGCAGAAAAGCCCGTGATCCCCAGACCGCGCGTGGAAATGGTCAGTTTCGTCACATCCAGATCGAGGCCGGCGTTTGCCTGGATCTCTGCCCTTCCGAAGCAGGCAATCCCCTCGATCTCCCTGATCCGTGCCCTCCCCTCCTCCGCCAAGTGAATGGCCTTGTCCAAGAGCTTCCTGCCTTCGGTCGCCATCTGCATCCGGGCCAAATCCAGGGAGGCCATGAGGACATAGGAGGGGCTGGTGCTCTGCATCAGCTGAAGCACCCCCTGGAGGCGCGGCAGGTCCACCCGGCTCCCCTTCACATGAAGCATCGAGCTCTGGGTCATCCCCCCCACGATCTTATGGGTGCTCTGCACGCAGAGATCGGCCCCCGCCCTCAGCGCAGGCAGAGGAAGGTGGGGATGGAAATGGAGGTGAGGGCCATGCGCCTCATCCACCAAGATGAGCAGTCCCTTCTCTTTCGCGAAGGAAAAGATGGAAGCCAAGTCCGCGGAAACCCCATAATAGTTGGGGCTGGTGAGGATCAGAGCCTTGGCCGAAGGATGTTGGCCCCAGGTGGATTTGACCTTCTCCAGGCGCACATTCAGGGGAATCCCCAGATCGGCATCCAGCTCGGGCATGAAGAAATGAGGACGGGCCCCGGCCAGAATAATGCCGGTCAAGACGGACTTGTGGGCATTCCTAGCCACCAGGATCTCATCGCCTGGCAGGCAGGCAGCCAGGACCATGGCGTGATTGCCCACCGTAGTCCCATTGATCAGAAAGAAGGAGTGGTCTGCCCCGTATGCCTCGGCGGCCAGCTCTTGGGCCTCCTTGATCACCCCCACCGGCTTTTGGAGGCAGTCCACCTCGTCCAGAGTGGTGAGATCGATGCTGAAGATCTTGGGGCCCACATATTTCTTGAAGCGGGTGGAGATCCCCTTGCCGCTCTTATGGCCCGGGGTGTGGAAAGAAACCTTGCGCGATTCCGCAAGGCTGACCAGGGCATCGAACAAGGGGGTCTTGAATTGCCTCTCGGGAATCATGCCTGCGTGAGGTTCAATCAATGGAAGGTGAAGAAGGGGGCATTGTCCTCGATGATCCGCTGCTCTTGGGCCAGGCTGACCCGGACATGCTTGGGAAGAGAGAAGATCCCCTGGTGCGTGAGACTGTCGTAAAAGCGCAGTTCACCTTGAATGCGGGCGGCAATCAGCTCGTCAATCCCTTTCCAGGAGAGGGGATTGAAGCCTGCCTCGGGAGAGGCCATGCAAAACCCCCAAGGGACGCCGTAACTGGGGACGAAAACCGCAAAGCCACTCACCGAAGGAAAGACGGACCTCAGGGTCTTGTGGACGGCGGCGAAGCACTCCGTACCGACACAGCCCACGCTGCCCGCCTGCAGAGCAATCATCCCCGGCCGGTTGAGCCTGTCCCGGACCACCTCATAGAACTCCCGGGTGAAAAGGAGATAGGCAGGACCTTCCTGCACCGGCTCCGAGATATCAATCAGGATCACATCGAAAGTCTCTGCCGTCTCCTCCAAGTATTTGCGAGCGTCGATGAAAGCCAACTCCGCCCGAGGGTCCTCGAAGGATCCCTGGTGAAGCTCCGGGAGCAGCTCCCGGCATCTCGACACCACCTCGGCATCGATGTCCACCATCAAGACCCTCTTCACCGAGCGATGTCGCAAGACTTCCCGCAAGGTGGCACCTTCTCCCCCCCCTACGACGAAGACCCGCTGAGGGTCGGGGTGGGCCAGCATTGCCGGGTGGACCATGGCCTCGTGGTAGATGAATTCATCCGCCGCGGTCGATTGAATCCTTCCATCCAACACTAAGGCCTTGCCATAGCTTCCCAGCTCCAGGAGGTCCAGGCTCTGAAACTTGGTTTGGCCCGAAAAGAGGAAATTCCGGATCCCATGCAGGTGTCCCTCCTCCGGGCCAATCGCCTCAATAAGCCAACGATAATTCTTTATAGGCATGCTCCGTCTTTCCTTCGCTGGCCCCCACCTTGTGGGAGAACCTCCTCACATTCTTGCCGATCAACCCCCGCCTCACTTCCACCACCGAGGGATTCTTGCACTTCAGCTTCAGGGCAATGTAATCGGCCGCGATCTCCGGCCGCAGTTGATCTCCACAGGTGAATATATCCACGGCTGCGTATCGGTACTCGGGCCAGGTATGAATCGTGAGGTGGGATTCAGCAATCACCACCACCCCGCTGATCCCGAAGGGAGAGAACTCGTGAAAGCTGACCCCCACGATGGTCGCATTCGCCACCTTAGCCGCAGAAACCATCGCTTCGCGTATCAAGTCAATGCTTTTAAGCGCCTCTGGGTCACATCCATGTAACTCCACCAATAGGTGTTTCCCAAGTGCTTGCAATCCATTTATCCCCTTTTCAGCACATTTTAGCTGTTTGATGGTTTTTGAAACCAGGCCCTGGTACTCACCCAGAACCTATCAATTTGAGCGGCTCGCCGGTCCCGTACCCTTTTCCTCGAGCATCGCCCATACAGCGTAAAATCGGGGGCTCTTTTCTACATCCTGACCTCCTTTGCTCCGCAGGGAGTCCAAAAAAAGCATTGATGGAACGCGAATTAGCTCTGGCTAATCCTCAGCAAGCTGAAACCTGCCCCCCGGGCAGGACTTCCTGAAACGGGAACGAACCCCAATTACCCGATGTCCCTGCGCCCGGCCCACCAGGAGAATCGCGCGGGCAGGCGCCGGTCAAAAATTGTTACAGGGTTTATACTCCATTTGCTCCAAATTGCAAGAAAAAAAAGTGGGGTGGA
The DNA here is from genome assembly GCA_043800755.1 of bacterium. Lineage (GTDB taxonomy): Bacteria > Methylomirabilota > Methylomirabilia > CAVQYV01 > CAVQYV01 > JAZDMQ01. Next base: position 6,100 of record JAZDMQ010000153.1, read on the forward strand.
CCACATTTTTTTGAGGCTTCCTCCAGCAGGCGGAGAGAGGCCCCGGGGCAAGGGTTTTCTGGTCGTCAGGCCCGGCCGCTTTACCCAAGGCAGGCGGGGGCAATTCCGCTCCCCAGCCATTTTCAGTCCTTGCCTCCGGGTCGGCTTTAGTTTATAAAGGGCTGAAATGCAGGGAGGAAGGCACATGGAGTCAGGATCTTCCCCGGAGGTCAAGCTCCCCCTTTGGCGCAGGATGGGCCTTCCGGCCTCTGTTGCCCTGCTGTTGCTGGTCCCGCTTGCCCTTTGGCCTTTCTCCACCGACATCTATAATGTGCCCAAATTCTTCCTTCTACAGGCGGCAGGGCTGTGCCTGTTCTTCCTTTGGCTGACCAAACCCCGCGAGAAGGACAGATTTACACTCGCCCTCTCTCCCCTTAGCCTTCCCTTGGCCTTGTTTTTCTTGCAGGGCGCAGTCTCTCTGGTGGGGTCGCAGAATCCCTATGCCGGAGGCCTCCTCCTCCTTCGCCTCGCCCTGCTCCTCCTCTTTTTCCATTTCCTGCTCGATCTTCACCCTCCCGAGGCTCAGATCGATCAGGCCATCGAGGCGATCCTCGTCACCTCCATCTTCATCTCCCTTTATGGGCTGTTACAGGCATGGGGAATCGACTTCCTGCGGCTGGAACGCCGTTTCGAGCCCGTATCCACCCTGGGCAATACCAGCTATGCCGCGGAATTCCTGATCATGGTCCTCCCCCTGTTTTTGGCTCGCATCCTCTCCGCCACCTCTCTCTCCCGGCGCCTCCCCTACTTCCTCGGCTTCTGGCTGCTGCTCTTTTATCTGTTTCAAACCCGCTGCCGCGGCGGATGGGTGGCGGCCGCGGTGGCTTTTCTCTTCATGGCCGTGCTCCTGGCAAGCAAGGCCCGCAGGAGCCCGGGCTTCCTCTCTCTGGCCGGAAGGAACGCCTTCACCCTTCTCCTGCTGAGCCTTTTCCTCCTCGCCCTTTTTCTGGCCCTAAAACCGGAGTCGATCCCCCAGGGGATCTCCCGGGTCAGGTCCATCTTCGATCTTGATTATCCCACCAATCGCGTACGAATCCTCATCTGGCAAGGAACCCTCCAGATGATGAGGCAGCACCCCTGGTTCGGAGTGGGACTGGGAAACTTCGAGTACGGATTCCCTCCCTTTCGTCGCCTGGAGGAATGGCTGATCTCCGAGAGGCTTCCGGTGGCAGAGGCGCACAACGAATACCTCCATATTGGGGCCGAGATGGGGATCCTCGGGCTCCTCCTTTTCTTCTGGATCGTCCTCTCCCTCTCCAAGACGGCCGCACGGGTATTGCGCCGAGCCCCATCCCCGACGGCTTATCTGAGAGGCCTGGCGATATCAGCAAGCCTGGTGGCGATCCTGACCTATGCCCTCTTTGCCTTCCCCCTGCGCAATCCGGTTCCCTCCCTCTATTTCTGGGCGCTCTTGGGATACCTGGCGGTTCAGGATAAGCTCCTGACGAAGGATCGCCCCCGCTGCCCGGAGAAGAGGATCAGCTATCTGGCCATTTGGCCCTTGGCCGCAACCCTCTTGGCCTTCTCCTACCTCTTCACCCTGCAATGGTTCGTGGGGGACCTCCATCTGAAAATGGCCAAGGCCTATCTGGCGCGCGGGCAGGGCAACTTGGCCCTGGCCCAATATCAGCAGGCGATCTCTGATTACTTTCCCTTCCACCATCAGGTCCAGCTTAGGTCGATCAGCCTGGATGAGGGGAGGTTTTATGACCAACTCATCGATCGGTGCCGCTTCGCCCTGCTCTCCGAGCCGCAGAACGCCCGACTCCATCTGGAGCTGGGAAACGCCCTCTGGGGGAAGGACAGGATCGACGAGGCCCTGGCGGAGATGCGCAAGGCGGCGAGCCTGGATGATGAAATGGAGGAGGCCCGCGAAAAAATGGGCCTCATCCATCTACGGAAGGGTGATCTAAATGCGGCCATGGCCCAGTTCCGCGAGTCCATTCGCCGCCATCCCCAATCGGCCCGGGGCCATTTTTTCTTGGGCATCTGCCTCCATCGCAAGGGATCGCTGCCGGAGGCGCAGGGGGAATGGGAGGCCGCCCTTCGCCTCGACCCCCATCTCAATGCAGCCCAGTACTGGTTGAGGAGGACCGGCCGGGGCGCTAATGAGCGGAATTAGCAGATTTTGCTTGATTTTTGCCTCAATATTGGTAGACTTCGCCAACTAAATAGAGGGGTTGAAAGAGAGAGATCGCACATTTTCTTCTATTTCAATAACTTACAGCCATGAAGCAAAGAGATCATCGCGGTTATACTCTATTAGAGCTGGTGGCCGTCCTCCTGCTCATCGGCCTAGTGGCTGCGGTGGCGGTCCCCAAGGTGATCGACCTCCTGGGTCCTTCGAAAAAGAGCCTCACCGAGAAGGAGATGCTCAACCTGAAGCGGGCGATGGTGGGAAATCCAGATCTGGTGGCCGCCGGCGGCTACACCCAAAGGGGATATGAAGGGGATGTGGGCGCGTTGCCCAGCGCCCTCAGTGATCTGGTGACCAAACCCGCCGCGGTCCCCAGTTGGGACCCCTGGAACAAGAAGGGCTGGAACGGCCCCTATATCGATGATCAATCCGGGGGTTATCTCCAGGACGCCTGGGGGACCAATTATGCCTATAATCGAGGTGCCCGAACCATTACCAGTTATGGACCGGATAGAGCGGCGGGCGGAGGAGACGATATCGTCGTCCAATTCTAACCCATAGGGAGAAGGTCCTCATGGCCCACTGGGGACGGAGAGACGAGGCGGGTTTCACCCTCATCGAGATCATACTGGTCATTGTCCTCTTGGGGCTCCTGGCCGCGGTGGCCGCCAATGTGGTGACCAACGCGGCCGGCCAGGCGAGGTTCGATGAGACCAGAAAGGAGATGGACCGCCTCAAGCTGGCGATCATCGGAAATCCCGAGCTGGCCAATGAGGGCACCAGGACAGATTTCGGCTTCGTGGGGGATATCGGCCGCCTCCCCAGCACCCTGGACGAGCTGGTGAGCCAGGGCGCCCTTCCCGCCTGGAACTCTGGCACCGGGATGGGATGGCACGGCCCCTATGTGAAGGGCAACTTCCAGGAAAACCCGAACGATTACAAGCAGGATGCCTGGGGGAACGGTTATGCCTACAACAACGCCACCGGGGTGATCACCAGCCTCGGGGCCGATGGGGCTGCAGGGGGGAGCGGCTTTGATGCCGACTTCTCCACCGCCGATCTCACCTCGCCCACCAATGAGCGGGTGGGAACGATCACCGGCCGGGTGACCGACACCCTGGGAAATCCCCTGGCCAACACCGCCTCGGTCACCGTCACCGTGAGGGTCTACTATCCCGTCAACGGCGCCTCCACCAGCACCACCACCAACACCGCCGCGGATGGATATTACACCTTCAACAATGTCATCCTCGGGCGGAGAAAGGTGGAGGTGTCCATCACCCAAGGGGCATCCACCACCACCTTTTACCCCTCCAAGATCGCCCTCGTCACCTCTTCCTCCCCGGCCAAGATCGACTTTCAGATCCCCATTGATACCACCCTCCCCAACGCCCCCACCTCCTTCGCCGCAAGCCGTGCAACCCTGGACCAGATCAATCTCACCTGGACTGCCCCCTCGGCCAACACCGACGGCTCAACCCTCAGGGACCTGGACGGATACAATATCTATCGCAGCACCACCACTCCCTTCACCCCCTCGGCCTCCAAGCTCCTGGCCAATGTGGGATTGGTGACCAGCTACTCTGACAAGACCCTCCCCAGTGGAATCATCTATTATTATCAGGTTCGGGCGGTGGATAAGGCCAATAACGAGAGCGCCTCCTCTGCCCAGGTCAACGAGACGGTTAGCCCCATTGTCCAGACCGTGGCGGTTTCGGGGGCAGGGGTCACCCTTACCTTCACCATTCGAAACGATGGGGCCGCTGGCGATAATATTACCGTAACCACTATGGCCGTCTCCTGGACCGGCGTCACAGCAAACGTGGGGATCATCTATTCGCCCTCCGGGACTCAGCGCTGGAGTGGCGCCGCCGCGAATGGAGCCACCATCACCCTCTCCTCCCCCTTCACCCTGAACGGACAGACCTCTACCACCATGGATATCCGCTGGAGCAGGTCGATGGCCGCTACCAATGACATCTGGGTGCGATACAATGATATCGATGGGTATATCAACCTCTATTGAGTTACTGCGCCGCCAAGGGGCTCGCATCCGATGATGGACTTCAAAGCCAGGTCACTTCTGGGCGTGGACATCGGATCCTACTCGGTCAAGATCGTCGAGACACGGCGAACTTACGGCGGCGGTGTCATCCTCACCCGCTTCGGCATCCAGGAGATCGGCCAGCAACCGGGGACAGATCCACGCAGCCTGACGGTGGATGCCCTCCGCAGGATCCTGGAGGCCCAGACGATCAAGACCAAAAGGGCAGTCTGCGCCATCGGAGGATCGCAGGTCCTCATCCGCCGCATCCTGCTTCCCCTCATCCCCGAGAAGGAATGGCCGGAGGCAATCGCCTGGGAGGCCCGCAATCAATCCCAGCTTCCCCTGGAGCAATGCCTCTATGGCTACCATGTACTGGGGAGGACGACCGATCGCGATGGCATCGAAAAGACGGCCGTGCTGCTGGCCATCGTCCCGGAGGAGGCAGCGCTCTCTCTGCTGGACATCTGCAAAGACGCAGGCCTGCAACCAGTAGGCCTCACCATCATCCCGGTAGCGCTGTGGAAGCTGATCCTGCTGGATGGCCTCCCCCAGGCCGAGTTGGCCGTGCACCTCGATATCGGGGCCCAGACCACGCAGATGCTCTTCTTCCGGGAGGGAAAACTTCAATTCACCCGGGAGATCCTCACCGGCGGGCAGGCCGTCACCGAGGCCCTGATCGGGTCGGTCATCTCGGGGACCGCACGCCTCGATCTGAATGAGCAGGCGGCAGAGGCCCTCAAGAGGGAGATCGGCATCCCCTCCGATCAGGATCTGACCCCCCTCTCCTTTCAAGGGATCGAGATCCCTCCAGGGCAGATCGCAGCCATGATGCGACCTGCCCTGGAGCGACTCCTGACCGAGATCCACCGTTCCTTCGATTACTACCATGAACAGTTCGGACCTGCGCACTGGGAGGGAGTAACCCTGAGTGGAGGAGGGACACTGCTCAAGGACCTCATCCCCTTCCTCTCCCAGGGCCTGGGCGCGAAGGTGGAGAAGATCGATCCCTTCCGGGGCCTCCAGATGTCGCCGACGCTCCCCACGACAGCCCAGCGGGAGATCGGCCCCTGCCTGGCGGTCGCCACTGGACTTCCCCTCCAGCGCGGTCCGCAACTGGATCTGCTCCCTCCCCGGATCAAGCGGGAACAAAAGATGAAGGTGGTCCGGGTCCTCTCCAAGGCTGCAGCGGTTGTGGCCCTCCTTGCCGTCACCTTCCTCTTCCTTCTGGCTCAGGTCCAATCCTATTACTATCGAAGTGCCCTGGCGGGAAGGAAGATCGAGTCCTCTAACCTCAAGCCCCTGGTGGAGGACTGGGAGAGGATGATGGGCCTCAAGGATGCGACCGCGAGGAAGCTGGAGATCTATGAACAGTTGGTCCTGCGAGAGCCAATGATGCACGCGGTCCTCAAGGAGATCAGTCGGCTTACCCCCAAAGAGATTCAGATCACCGAGATCTCCTACGCGAAGGGAAAGCCCCTCCGCCTGAAAGGGCTGGCCTTCTCCTCCCAGGGGCCGGAGAGGGCCCTGGCCCAATACATGAGGGGGCTGGCCTCCTCCCCTTTCTTCAAGGAGATTGACCTCTATTCGGCCAAGGAGGCCGATGGATATGACATTAGGGCAAGCCAATTCGAGTTGGGCTTGAGCCTCAGGTAGGAGGCCTATGGGCTTTTCGCAGCGGGAGAAGATCTTTCTGATCGGGGCCTTGATCCTCAGCTTGGTGGGTTGGTTTTTCCTCTGCGCCCCCCAATGGCGGGAGGTCTCCCGCCTGAAGCGGGACCTGGCAGGACTGACCCGAAGCACGGAGGAGTCAAGGCAACAGATTGAAGCCGCGGAAAGGTTAAAACAAGACCTGCAGGCAGCCCAGACCAAAATCAATGATCTGGAGAGAAGGATCCTCCCCCGGCGCGATCTCACCCACGTTCTGGAGCAATTGGCAGAGCGGACGAAGGACTACAATATCCGTATCCTCTCCATGAAGCCGAAGCCGGCCGATGAGGAGAAGGCAAATCCGGATTTGCCCTATCTGAGCCTGCCCATTGAAATAGAGATGCGCTGTCGTTACCTGGACCTGGGTCGCTATCTGGAGGCCCTCCAGGCTCAACCCCTGCTGTTCAACATGGAGAGCCTCCAGATACAGCCAGAGGGAAAGGGGTCTTCCCGGCTGGTGGTACAGATGGTCTTGACGGCCTACATGTGGCGCGGCCAGGAGAAAAGGTGAAGGGGAAACTGAGTTCTCAGGGCACCAGGCTGCTCATCGTCGTCGTGATCGGGGCCAGCCTCCTCTGGTGGCTCACCCTCCCCTCCAAAGGAGGAAAAAAAGTGGCCCCCTTGGCTCCACCCCCTCCGGGGCTCTCGTCCTTCGTCGCCCAGGGCCTGCCCCAGGACCCGACCTTAGAGGAATCCCGTCGCGTGATGGAAAGGGTCGCCTCGACCTCCTGGGGGAGGGATCCCTTTCTCCTGGAGAAGGAGGGGGTTCACGCGATCAAGGCCGCTTCCGATAATTCCTTAGCAAACCTGAAACTCTATGGTATTATCTGGGCGGCAGAGGGGGGCTGCGCCATCATCAACGATTGGGTGGTGAAGGCAGGGGACCAAGTGGCGGGCCTTTCGGTAAAGGAGATCCACCAGGACCATCTGGTCTTGGAGGGTCAGGGAAAACGACATATCCTCCGCATGCGGGAGTGAAGGGGAGATGGAGAAAAAAACAAGGATTCTGGTAGTCGATGATGAGCGGCTGATCGTCGCCATGATCAAGGACCTGTTGGAGATCAATCAGTACGAGGTCCTCACGGCCCCGGATGGGGAGGAGGGATTGAATAGGGCCCGTTCGGCCCAGCCGGACCTGATCATCCTGGACATCATGTTGCCCAAATTAGATGGCTTGAAGGTGTGTCGGCTCCTCAAATTCGATTTGAAATACCGGCATATCCCGATCCTCATCCTCTCAGCCCGGGCCGGGGAGGCCGATCGCGAAGTCTCGCTCCAGAGCGGCGCCAACGCTTACATGGTAAAGCCCTTCAGCCCCAAGAGCCTCTTGGCGAACATATCGGAGTTGCTGAAAGGCAGGGATTCTTCCTCTTCCCCGTTGCCCGGAGGGAACCATCAGTGAAAGCGGCCAGGAAAGGATTGGGGGAAAAGCTGCTGGAGGATGGACTCCTCACCCAGGAGCAATTGAAGTCCCTGCTGGAGGAGGAGCGGAGGGGCCGGGAATCCCTCCCCCAGCTCGTCATCAAGAGGGGTTTGGCCTCCGAGGAGATCGTGGCCAATTTCATCGCCGACCAAGCGGGCGTTCCCTATGTGCGGCTCTCCGACTACATGATCGACCCCGAGATCATCAAGACCATCCCAGAGGATCTGGCGCGTCGCCACAAGATATTCCCCCTGTTTCTGATGGGAAATACCCTGACCATCGCCACCTCCGACCCGAGGGATATCTCCGCCTTAGATCAGCTGAAGCAGAGGACCGGATACTATCCCGAGCTGGTGGTCTCTACGGAGACCGATATCCTGCAGACCATTGATCAGTATTATGGGGCCGTCGGCTCGATCTCCGAGGCGATCAAGGATATCGATGCCCGGTCTCTCGGGCTGGGAAAGGAGAGCGCGGAGGTTACGGAGAGGCTGCAGGACATGGTGGAGGTGGCACCGGTCATCAAGCTGGTCAACCTCCTCCTCCTCAATGCGGCCAAGGAGAGGGCCAGCGATATTCACCTCGAGCCGGATGAGGATGGCCTCCACATCCGCCAGCGGATTGACGGGCTGTTGCAGCAGACGGCCACCCTGCCCATGAACCTCCAGCCCGCCATCATCTCCCGAATCAAGATCATGGCGGAGATGGATATCGCCGAATCCCGATTGCCCCAGGACGGGAGGATTCGCCTGCGCCTGGAGAATCGCGATCTGGATCTGCGCGTCTCCACCTTCCCCACCCTCCACGGGGAGAATGTGGTGCTGCGCCTCCTGGACCGAAGCGCCGCGGTCTTCGGCCTCCAGGACCTCGGTTTTTCTCCGGAGGTGGACGGGCTCTATCGGGAGATCATCCGCAGGCCCTTCGGATTGGTCCTGGTGACCGGCCCCACGGGCAGCGGCAAGACCAGCACCCTTTATGCCACCCTCTCCGCCCTCAACTCCCCGGAAAAGAACATCATCACCATCGAGGACCCGGTGGAGTACCACATCAAGATGATCCGACAGTCCCAGGTAAATCCCAAGGCGGGTATTACCTTCGCCAACGGGCTTCGCTCCATCCTCCGCCAGGACCCGGACATCATCATGGTGGGGGAGATTAGAGACAGGGAGACGGCAGAGATCGCCATCCAGGCAGCCCTCACCGGCCATATGGTCCTCTCTACGCTGCACACCAATGACGCGGTCGGGACCATTACCCGACTCACCGAAATGGGCATTGAGCCCTTTCTCATTGCCTCTTCCCTGGTAGGGGTGCTGGCGCAGAGGCTGGTGCGCGCCATCTGCGACAAGTGCAAGGTCCCTTATCTCCCCGCCGAGCCCCTGCTCACATTCCTGAAGATAGAACCGGCGCCCGATCTTCAGTTCTATCGAGGCAAGGGCTGCTCCTTTTGCAAGAATACCGGATATCGAGGACGCCTGGCCATTTTTGAGTTCGTGCCCGCCTACGAGAAGCTGCTGGAATTGATAGCCTCCGGTGTCACCAAGGTCGTCCTGAAGGAGGAGGTGGCCCGGAAGGGAATCAAGACGCTGCGCGACGATGGAATCCAGAAGGTCCGAGAGGGCCTCACCACCATCGAGGAGATCCTGAGGGTTACCCAGAAGGAGGCCTGAGGGAAAAGGGCCTTCCCGATTCACCCGGGGAGAGGACAATCTTTTGCCCCGATTTCGCTACAAGGCCCGAGACAAATATGGTGCCGCCATCGTGGGACTGATGGAGGCCGACAGCCAGGGGATCGTGGCCCAACACCTCGCCGATATCGGATATGTCCCCGTCTCCATCAAGATGGAGGGCCTGGGCTACGATATCGGCAAGGCCTTGGAGCGATATTACCGCATCCGGCCTGAGGACATCGTTGTCTTCAACTATCAACTGGCCACCCTGGTCAAGGCTGGAATCCCCATCCTCCAGGGCTTCCACGCCCTTACGCAACAGACCACCAATCGCCGGCTGCGGCGGGCGATCATGGAGATCTATCGGCAGATCGAGGCGGGCTCCTCTCTCTCGGAGGCCTTCGCCAAGCATCCGGCCATCTTCTCCGAGACTTACATCAGCACCATCCGGGCGGGAGAGGCGGGAGGCTTCCTCGACGAGGCCCTGGAGAGACTGGCCTCCCTGGCCGAACACGATGCCGAGACGGCCGCCAAGGTCAAAGCCGCCCTCCGCTACCCGACCCTGGTGGTGGCGGTTATGGGCCTCGCCTTGTTCATCGTGGGGACCTTCGTCATCCCCCGTTTCGCCCTGCTCTATTCCTCCTTCGGCGCAACCCTTCCCCTGCCCACCCGCATCCTCATCTCCTTCGGCAAATTTATGCAAAGGTACTGGTTCCTGGTCGTCGGCCTCCTTGCCGGCCTCATCGCCGCCTCTCACCAGTATCTGCGCACTGAAGGGGGAAGGCTCAGATGGGATTCGCTGAAATTGAATCTCCCCATCTTCGGCCCCATCCTGCTCAAGATCAGCCTCTCCCGTTTCGCCTATATCCTGGGCACCTTGATTCACAGCGGCATCCCCATCCTGAGGTCCTTGGAGATCGTCGCCCAGGCCGTGGGCAATATCATCCTCCTTCGTGCCGTGGAGGTGATCCGCGATCAGGTGGAGAAGGGGAGGGCCCTCTCCGAATTGATGGTGGCCAATCCCCTCTTCCCTCCTCTGCTCTCCCACATGGTCGCCATCGGGGAGAAGACGGGCGACCTGGATTCCATGTTGCAGAAGGTCTCGGAGCACTACGATATGGAGACCAACTATGCCATCCGTAATCTCAGCTCGACCCTGGAACCCTTCCTCATCCTGGCGCTGGGCGGAATACTCATCCTCCTGGCTCTCGCCATCTTCCTTCCCCTCTGGAACATGGCCCAGCTCATTCGGAGATGAGGGCAATCTCCCCATTAGAGGCGGGAGGGAAAAGGGTTTGGTGGACGATCTCAATGAGAAAGGAGGTGAGACGAAACGATGCGCAATCCCCTAACGAATGAGAGAGGCTTCACCCTGATCGAATTGGTGATCATCCTGATCATCATTGCCGTCCTGGCGGCAGTGGCCATCCCTAAATATGTAGACCTGCGCTCTGAGGCGATCAAGGCCACCTCCAAGGCAAATCTGGATGCGGCCCGCGCGGCGATCAGCCTGGATTTTGCCTCTCAAACCTTGAGGAGTGGTACCTACAGCTCGGGCCTGACGACCTCCAACATCACGACCACCCTGGAAGCGATGATGGACAATGTCCCCAAGTACTCGAGTGGCTTTTTATGGGTGCTGAACGATGCAGGGGGATCCACCAGGCCGGCCAAGGTGTCGGCCACTCTGGACGGGGTGGATGTGACAACCCTATAAGGCACCACCGGCAGGCCCTCCTCCCACGATTCTTCGGGAAAATCCGTGCCTCCAGCCTTTTCTTACCGGAGGCACGGGGAGGGTGGGGGCTGTCCCCCTCCAGCGCCACTCCTGCCTCAGCTATCCCGAAGGGCCTTGCGGAGGAACTGGCCCGTATAGGACCCTCTGGCCCGCGCCACCTCCTCCGGGGTTCCGGCAGCCACTAAGTACCCCCCCTCGTCTCCCCCCTCCGGACCCAGGTCGATCACATAGTCTGCCGTTTTGATGACATCCAGGTGGTGCTCGATGACCAGGACCGTATTGCCTTCATCGGTGAGGCGATGAAGGACCTCCAGGAGCTGCTGGATGTCGGCGAAATGAAGGCCCACCGTGGGCTCATCCAGGATATAAAGGGTGCGGCCGGTGCCCCGCTTGCTCAGCTCCTTGGAGAGCTTCACCCGCTGCGCCTCCCCGCCCGAAAGGGTGGTAGCCGATTGGCCCAACTTGATGTACCCTAACCCCACATCGTTTAGTGTCTTCAGTTTAAACTGAATGGCCGGGATCTTTTCGAAGAACTCCAGGGCCTGCCTCACCGTCATGTTCAAGACCTCTGCGATGCTCTTCCCTTTGTATTTGATCTCCAGGGTCTCTCGGTTGTAGCGGTCGCCCCGGCAGACATCGCAGGTCACATAGACATCGGGCAGGAAGTGCATCTCAATCTTGAGGATCCCATCCCCCTGGCACGCCTCACATCGGCCCCCCTTCACATTGAAACTGAACCGGCCCGGCTTGTATCCCCGCACCCGAGCCTCCGGGGTCAGGGCATACAGCTCCCGGATGAAGCCGAACACCCCGGTGTAGGTGCTGGGATTGGAACGGGGCGTGCGGCCGATGGGCGACTGATCGATATCGATGACCTTGTCGATATGATCGGCCCCTAAGATTTGCTCGTGCTTCCCCGGCTCCTCTTTCGATCGATAGATCCTCCGGTCGAGGGCCTTGCGCAGGATCTCGTTGACCAGGGTGCTCTTCCCCGATCCGGAGACCCCGGTGACGCAGGTGAAAACCCCCAAGGGGATCTCCACCTCCAGATCCTTCAGATTGTGCTCCCTCGCCCCGAGGATGGTCAGGTAGTTG
>JAZDMQ010000042.1:0-16597 GCA_043800755.1 bacterium
GTGGCAGCATTAACCGGGATGGTGGAACTCACGGTGGGTGCGGTGGTGTCTGGGGCCGCACCTGTGGTAAAGCTCCATACATAGTCACTTGCCAGTGCATTGCCAGCCAGGTCCTTGACCCCGGTGGTAATCGTGGCAGTAAATAGGGTGTTGGCTGCGAGATTGCTTGCTGGTGTAAAGACCGCAGTTACGCCAGCGTAGGTCACCGCTCCCGAAACAGCCGTTGCCCCTTGCTGTAAGGTAAATGTTGTCGTGGTGATCGTTGCGGGGTCCATCACCTCACTGAAGGTGGCGGCCATTGCACTGTTGATGGCCACACCTGTGGCAGCATTAGCAGGGACTGTGGAACTCACGGTGGGCGCGATGGTGTCGCCTGGTAACCAATGTCCGTTTTCTCCTCCTCCGCATCCTGTAATGAAAAAAACACTCAGGATCAGGATTAACATAAACAAGTGATAAGTTTGTCGAGCCTTAAATCTTTTCATAACCACTCCTCCTTTTCTGCTTCAATTATGAGCACTCTCTGTTTACGATCTATTGCTTGTATCTTTAGACCTGCTTGACGAATTTTATAGTTTTCCCCATACTCACCATACCAAAAAGAATCTTTTCTCATTCGCACCTCCTTCATGGTCGCTCTCCTTTTGTTTGATAAGGCATTTTCTTCGGTCTTGAACTCGGACTACTCGATGGTCATCCGGTTCTTTACACTCTTCACACCCATTACGTCGTTGGCGAGTTTGGTCGCCAGGCTTGATTCGGCTGCGTTTCTGGCCTTGCCATACAATGTGACCACGCCAAGCCTCGTCTCGACCTTGGTATTGATGGCACTGGTCGAGCGGTGATAGAGCAACGTCATCTTGACTTGGGCGGTGATGGAAGCGTCATCAATCTTTTCGCCTACCGTTCGCGTCTTTTTCGAGGTCTTTGTCACGGTCATCTCATTATTTACATCTTTAACCCCTTCGACATCCTTGGCGTATTCAGTCGTCAATTCCTTTTGTGCCTGACTGGCAGCATCGCCTCGCAAGGTCACGATGCCGTCTTTGACGTCAACCTCAGGTTGTGCCGGCGCTCACGCTACGATGAAACAAGAGCGTGACTTTCACTTTATCACGGAGCCACGCATCCGAGTTTGCGGTGGGGGGTGCACCTTTGACTTCCAGCCTGTTGTCCACACTCTTAACATCGGGAAGGTTTCTTACGGTCCCCTGGGCCAATGACTTGTTGAAGTTGTTGGCGACGATCCCTGTCAAGGTGACGGCGCCGTCCCTGGACTCGATTTTGATATCATCACCCTGAAGGTAGGTCTTGAACACATACGACTGCTTGGCAGATAATTCGATGCTGCTGTCCATGTTCGACGCGTGCACAGGCACGCTGGTAACTAAAAGAGTGATGACCGCCACGATCAGCACCACGCAATACATTGCCTTAATTTGCGTTTCCTTGTTTCTATCGAAATGTTTCATGGTATTCTCCTTTTGGGGAACTTCTATCGACCAGGTTATTGTAACGTCAAATAGTTGTCTTGCTCTACCCGACAGATTTTATAGATGGCAGCCTTTTCATAGTGGGATAAGCTTTTTTTTCATCCTACTTTCTATCCTGTTTTTCTTCCTTCCCTCTTTCAGGTTTTCCTTGTCGAGGTTTAGATTGTTTTACTTTGGTTGCCTTTTGAACCTGCGATTTTGCCTGAGATTGTTGTTGGACCGCTTGAGACGGCTGTTGTGATCGCGTTCGGGGCTTCAAACCTTGGACACCCCAGGTATTTTGCTTCTCCCAATGTCCGCTTTTTTCCCAGTTGCGCCAGTTCTGTTGGGCTTGTTGGTGGGGTATTCGTTGGTAGTTCCATTGATGACCTTTCCAACGATGCCCCCGATAGTCATTCCTCCAGCCTGATGGTATCCCTCTATAAAAAGATGGAACGTTTCGATAGTAGCCCCAACCTGAACTATAGTTCCGCGAGCGATACCATCGCCCTTCCCACGGACGCCACCACCAACCATTGTAGAAGAAGATGTCCACGTCTACGTCAGGGACGACGTAGACATACGTCTCAGGCAGCACTATCAGCGCCGGTGGTGCGGCAAATACGATGGGCGGCGGCAGAGCAATACTAACGTTTACATCTACCCTTGCCATCGTTGGAATAGGACCTACAATTACCAACGCCAAAAGCACTGTTCCAAAAAGTAGCTTTTTCATTTTGTTGCCTCCGTTATCCATCATTGTTTTGTCTCCATCAGCCTTTCCTGCTTCTCACAACCAGCAGGACGATGCCGCCCACGAGCGCAATAACCCCAAGCGCAAAGAGGGTCAGGTCTATTTTCTTAGCATTCATGGGAGGATAGGAATATAGGGGCGCATCTTCATTTGTCGTTTTAGAGCGGTCACTGCTCCCTCAAGATGGCAGGAAGGTCCTCGGGGCGGTCCGCCACGAAGTCCGGTCCCTCTGCGACCAATGCCTCTCGCGGCTGGTATCCCCAGGCCACCGCCACCGTTCGCACCCCCGCCGCCCTTCCCTCTCGGATATCGCTGCGCGCATCGCCCACCATGTAGGCTTCCTTTCGGTCCACCTGGAAGTGCTCCAAGGCCCACCGTATTCGCTCGCTCTTGGGACGAAGATCGCTCCCATCGAAGATGAGCGACACGCAATCCTCGATTCCATGGGCGGAAAGCACCTCCAGCACCTCCTCCTGCAGGTTGAAAGTGTTTACCACCACGATGCTCTCCTTCGCGATCTGTCGAAGCACCTCGGGCATGCCGGGGAACATGGGAGGGCGGTCCCCGTCACCGCGCTGGAGCTCGGAGGTCTTCGCTGCCAGCTCGGAGATTCTCTCAGGGGGAATGCAGAGGGTCGAGGCGAGGCCCCTGAGGTTCAGGCTCTCTATATTCTGAAGATCCTCGATGGTAGGAGGACGGCCGATCCCCAGGGAGGCCTGCGCCCGGGTGATCAGGCGAAGGGTCCGGCTGAGGGAGTCCACCAACACGCCATCGTAGTCAAAGCTCACCAGTTGCCTCATCTGCTTTTCATTCCCTTCTATCGCCCTTTCATCCCTCATCCTCTTCCCTCTCCTCGGCCTCGGTCTCCAGCAGCTGCCATTCGGCAGAGCCCTCTCTTGCCTGGCACAGTCTCGTACCTATCAGTCTTGCTTTCTTGATCGCGGAATGGGTCCTGATGAGGCAATGTAACCCCCCACCGGTAAACGATTGTGGCCTTCTGGAAGACCAGTATGATCTTTTCCTGCTCACTAATCAATTCCCGGTGTTCACTTGCCCCCTCCAAAGTTCCTCCCTGATCACCGTAATCACGGAGACTACTTCCCCTTTCCCATGAACGATCCAGACTATCTGACATCAATGATATCGCATGTCCGCCTTCCATACTTCGCAATTTCCGAGATCGAAATAGGGACCTCCTAAATCTCCTGTTTTTCCTTGAGGATGATCCCATAATGCTGCTTTGCGCATTCGGGGCATATACCGTGGGTAAACTCAGCCTCAGAGTGTAAAGCTATATACTCCTCCAACAACAACCAGTCTTTTTCCTTGTTCCTTATTTTCTTGCAGAAACTGCATATCGGTAGCAATCCCTGCAAGATCTTGATTTTTGCGTACTGGCGGGACGTCCAATAGATGAGTAGCGAGAATCCTCCAAGGGTGAGGATCTGGTCGAAACTGTTTATCAGCGCATCCAATGAGATCCATGACTCAGCAGAACCACCCTCCAAAATGAGTCGGATGATCGGAAGAAAAAAAGCCAACAAGAGGCCCCAGACAATTCCATTGAACCAGGTTGCCAGAGATACTGGAAATATGAGGAGTATTGGGAAACGAATCATAGGGCCTGCCAAATAGTCAAAGAAAAGGATCAAAATGGACAGAAGAGTCCAGCATACGAACAAAAGGTACCGATTTCTCATAAGCTCTTTCATAGCACCCCTCCGTTGTTCTTGCCGCCTTAGCACGACATAGGTGTTGGAGCCAAACATAGGTGTTGGGGCATCGACTCTTTATCCTTGAATTAGGAGGAAGTGCCACCCAATCCAAGTAATCTTCACTTTCCCATCCACCTGCTCAAAGTCCCTATCCCCAGCATAACTCGGGTCGGCGAACCCTCGCTAACGCAGCACCAAAGCAATCCACCTAAGATATCTTGCTATTGGACTCGAAGATGGCCGCCGTCACCGAAGAGGGTCACACCGAAGAGGGTCAGTGCCTCTTAGGCTCAGGAGTTCTTGAAGGTTTTTCATCGATGGCCTTTCCAATTGGAGTAGTTTTTATGGATTTTAATCTGAAATGGGAATATCTCCATTGCTCAATTCTATTTCCTCAGTCCGGAGGCTGACATGGCGCAGATCTCTATCGGTACCATATCCCAAATCGACGGCCTGGATTACCACCGCCTTTTCTTGAGGCGGCTTCACAAACACAAGGCCAACATATTCTCTGGTAATATTGGTTAGTAGCCCATACTCGATAAACCCCAGTTTTGCGAAAGCCTGCCGATAATATTCGCCGATTTCCTCCAGGCTTAGACCTGTTTGAAATTGAGTCAAGTCCGATTTTAGGGCTTTGGAAAAGTTCCGCACATCTTCGGGTAGGGGGAAGGATGTGCCGTATTCATGCTCCTTCGACTGATTTCTAATGTTTTCAACCTCGATAAAATGCCCGAGCCGAAGACTAACGATATCCATATCCGCCTTTACGAAATCAAGGTCAAGGATGGATTCCGATATTTGATCGGATCTCTCTTGATAGGTTGTTGGATGGTGTTTCTCGAGCTCCTCAGCCAAATGATTCAGCCTTTCGGACAAGAGGTTCGCCTGATCTGCCAACCCTGCGCGGCATGCAGGATTCTTAACCACTGACATGGCCATGTCGAAGGCCTGTTTGCCAATGGCTTCAATCTCTTCAACCATTTCCTGCAGAATGATGCCCGATTCCTCGCGGATCTCCCCATTCAGGTTCTGGCCCATGGCTCCCCCTGCAACAAGAAACGTCACGCCAAGAATGATAGAAGAGAGATTTCTTAGAAGAATCAAGGACTTCCTAAAAATGCTGGCAGAAGACCAAGTTAGCCAAACCCCCAATCCTCTTCGGTTCCCACTTGTAACGGCCGGGAACCAACAAGTGGCTGCTCCCTTTCAAGGATTGGTGACTGGCTCGGTAAAGATCTGCCTGGCGGTCTTCCTATAGAGGAAGAATATTCCAACTGCTCCAACGAATCCAAATAGCACCAGAACCAAAGTAGCTACGATGCGGGCCCATCGCCTATATCGCAATACCCCAATGCCACTGGCAATGGAAGCAACCGCAACGGCAACGAGTGACATGGCTAAAATGGCAGGAAACCTCAGCGCGCAAGGGATGATCGCCGCAGTTGCAAGGAGCAGTAAAACGGGTACCCCATAGATCAAAAAATAGGCGACCCCCCGAATCAACCGATAGGCATGATATTCCTGTTTCAGCCTCTTTCTTTCCTCATGGGTGACCCAACGGCCCCGGAAGAGCCTCATGTTCCGAAGTCTTGCCTCCTCGTTGGAGAGGCGCTCCCTGGGAATTCCCCATTCGGTGTTGATCAAGAGGTCTTTGCGATGGGGTTGATAGGCCTTAAGACGCATACCGGCAACTCCTCAAACGAGTCGGCATGGGAGCGTTGGTTCTAAAAAAAGAACGAGCTGGGGGCAGGTCTACCCAGTTGAAAACCTCTTCACTTCTATCGTCGCAAACTGACCTTGAATTACTTCGTGCTCAGGACCCACACGCCCTGCCACCCTTCGAGGGGGGAAGCCATCAGGCGCTGGCACTCCTCGGCGTACGCAGCTGCCGCCGGGTCATGAGCGCTCAGCTCCAAAAAGGCCTCCCGCGCCTGCGCAAAGGAGCCCCTCTCGAACCAGTCAAGCCCTTTTCCAAATGCCTGCAGCGCCTCTCTTCTCGACTCATACTCCTGCCGGAGCATCGGCTCAAAGATGGTCACCGGCTCCTTGCGACCGACCACCGCCACCCGGGCGAGTCTCCGCAGGCCGAACTCATCCCCTAACAGCTGGACCGTGAATTCGGAGATGATGGTGTAAGTGCCAAACCGCTTGTTGACCCCTTCCAGCCGAGAGGCCAGATTGACCGCGTCTCCAAGCATGGTGTAGTCAAACCGGGTGTGGGATCCCATGTTTCCCACCACCGCTGGACCGGTATTGATCCCGATGCGCATGAACAGCTCGCTGCCCGCATGATCCCGGAAATAGGAACGCATCTCCTTGAGGCGCGCTTGACAGCGAAGGGCGGCGCGAACCGCCCTCGCCGCATGGTCCTCCGCCTCGATGGGCGCGTTCCAGAAGGCGATGATGGCATCCCCTTCATATTTATCCACGGTGCCTCCCTCCTCGTGGATGATGTCCGTCATGGCGGAGAGGTATTCATTGAGAAGGGAGGTAAGCGCCTCCGGGCTGAGGTGCTCAGAAATGCTGGTGAAACCCTGGAGGTCGGAAAAGAAGATGGTCAGAACCTTTCGTTCCCCTCCCAGCTTCAACCGTTCCGGATGCTGGATGAGCTGTTCGATCACCGCAGGGCTGAGATATTGTTGAAACGCATTCTTGATAAACCGTTTTTGTCTCCCCTCGATAGCGTAATTACTTAAGAGTGCCAAGGAGATGCTGCTTGCCGTAGCCAATTCCTGGACCATGAGGGGAAGCCACAGCCCTTTAGAGTAAGCCGCGAGGCAAAGAGCAATGGGAAGGCAAAGAAACCCGGCGCCGACCAATACGATGGCGGCGGTGCGGCGGGTCCCGAATGTCAAGACCCCGCAGGCCACGGCGAGGAGGGTCACCAAGGAAAAGGTGAGCCACGGCGCAGCGTCGCGGAGAAAATCACCGGAGAGCAGATTATCCAGGACCGTGGCGTGAACTTCCACGCCTGGATAGACAGATGCCACTGGCACCGATCGCAGGTCATAGAGCCCGGGAGCGCTAAAGCCAAAAAAGACATATTTGTCCCTGAAGGCGCCTCCATCCTGGATAGGAGGCTTCTCGCCCTGGCGAAGCCGCAGTTCAGACTGAATCACGGCGGCCGCGCTGTAGGCCCGGTGAACTCCTGCAGGTCCGCGGAAGCGCAGCAGTGCTCTTCCTTTTCCGTCGATGGGGACGGAGCGATCGCCAATAACCATCTGGCCTGGTTTAATGCTCATGGACGCTCCCGGATGCACCGATAAGAACGCTCCTGCTCCCAGGCCCGGCAGCACCTGCCCATCAAAAAGGCTCAAGAGGGTGGTGCGGCGGTAAAGACCGTCCGGGTCGGGATCGAGATGAACATTACTGAGCACCGCAGCGCTGCGAGCGACCTCAGGAATGGGCATGGTGGCGTTGGGGAATACAATCTCCTTGGCCCGGGTGAGGCGGAGCCAAGCGTCCAGACCCTCTACCTTGAACCCTGGGTACGGGATGGTAGCGGGCCAGCGCGTCTTTTGAGCAGGGGTGTGAGCCAGGAATACGGATCCCACCACCCGCCCAAACCTCGACATGGCTGCTCCCAATGCCTGGTCATCTCCCACCCCGTAGGAGGAGGGTTCGGTAAAAAGCACATCGAAGGCCAGGGCTCGGGCGCCGCTGCGCTGGCAGTAATCCACGACTGCGCTGTAGATCTCTCGCGGCCAGGGCCAGGTGAGGCCAACTTGCTCTTTCGCCCAGTCAAGACTTCCCTGGTCCAAGAGGATCAGACGGATCTGGTCGGTGGCCTTTCCGGGCTTGGCAAGGAGCGAGGCGCGCCAGTCCCAGGTCTTAGCCTCCCAGGGCTCAAGCGCCCCGAGGTATTGGAGACCGAGCGCGACAAAGGCGCCTGCCAAACCGAAGAGCACCCCGTAAAGCAGCCTTCTTCCCGTGGTTAAGTGACTATCCATAGGCTAAACATCCCCTAATGAAGCGACGAACCGACCCTGCCTCCCTTGGGGGGCCTTGACTTCGGTGTATGTCCCGATGGTCTTCTGGATCTCCGCAATTCTGTCTCCTGGCGATGGGTGAGTTTTGGCAAAGTCCAACCCGCCAGGGGTGAGTCTTTGTTGCATGACCTTGAGCATGTCCACCAGACCATTGGGACTGTATCCCACCCGCTTGAGAATGGCCACGGCCGCCCCATCGGCCTGCGACTCGAAAGCCCGGGAGTAGCCGTTATTGACCAGGGTGGTGGTGATGTCACTCAGAGAATTTTCAAAGACCTGGGTGAGCTGAGCAAGGTTCTCTCCCCCAAAGGACTTGCCGCCCTCCAAGGCGATGGTGGTCAGGGCCTCGGTGACCCGGGATTTCTGGATGGCCTGTAGGCCGTGCTTGTACTGGACATGCCCAATCTCGTGAGCCAGGACTGCGGCCACGGCGTCCTCGTGCTTGCAGCACCGTAACATCCCTCGGGTGACGAAAATGAGACCGCCTGGCGCCGCAAAGGCGTTGATCTCGTCGGAGTCGAGGATGCTGAAATGATATCCACCAAAGGTCTCCGGTAAATCGCTCGCCTGGGCCAGCGTCTGGCCTAACACATTGAGGTACATCGTGGCCTTTTCTTGGTGGCAGGGATTGTACTTGCCAACCAGGACTGCGCCCACCGCCCGGCCAATATAGTACTCCTGCTCCGGTGTAATATCCTGAAAGGTCTTGGCAACGGCCTCAGTGCTCTTCACGATGGAGGAGGCCTGAGACTGATCAATGACACCGCTCGCCACTCCGATGGAGGTGCCGACTTTGGCGATGGATCCTGCGGCACTGCACCCGGAAAAGAGCAGCGAAGAGCACAGCATCAGCCCAACGGCACCCGCCGCCCATGCTAAAAAGAACGCAGCCGCTCTCAACTGACCTCGGCTTGTCATTTCGCACCCCCTTCCGGGGATAAATCGCCAACCTCTACGAACTCCTGCATCTGGGCTTGGCTCACCACGATCTTTTCCATCTGGTCGATCCAGGCAAAGTTGGCATCTTTGCGCTTGGACTTGAATTCTCGCTCCACATCCGCATTGAATCCCTTGCCCGCCAAGGCGATCTCATCGCTGGAAGCCGTCTGCTCCACATTCTTTGCGCCCGCTTTAAGCACTATCTTTTTGGTAGTAATCGCCGAACTGTGCATCCATCCCTCGCGGACTTTTCCGGCCAGGCTCACTTTCGTCCATCCGCCTTGCTTCCCGAGCAGTTCGACCCGGTCGCCGTAACCAAGTGTTGCGATCACCGTGCCCAGAAACGAGGGTGCGGATCGGACATGTCCCTCCTTCACTTGCACGGTCACGAGCTTCGGCCCGGCCGCATAAGCGATCAGGGCCGCAACTACGACCAAGAGGACCGCAATGTAAAATGGTCTCAGCCGGCTCATTTCGCACGCCCCTTTCTCCAAAATGACCCACAACGGGAGAAAGATATTCCCATTTCCTCGATGCGTCAAGCGGTGAGTAGGGGTGTCCCTGCATTTGCTGGCGGGAATAGCGGGTCAAGAAAGGCCAACTCCTTCAGCAAAGTCCCTCCGACTATCCTCCGACTATCCCAAAGCCTATCCCAGATCAGACTCAATCCTGTGGTCCTGGATGTAAGTACTTCTTGACGGATTCACCACATTGTTATATGTGATCACACATGCGGTTTTCTAAGGTATCGACCAAGACACTGAGGCAACAGGTTTATGATCAGCTACGGGGAAAGATCATCTCCGCCGGTGTTTTGCCCGGGGAAACCCTGACATTGAGGGGGCTGGCAGACGAGTTCGGGGTAAGCCTGATGCCGGTCCGGGAGGCCTTGTGGCAGCTCGAATCGGAGAAGATCGTCCTAATCGAGAGCAACAAAAGGATCCAGGTAAACACCCTGGCACCGCAGGAGATGAAGGAGATCCTCCAGATTCGGCTCCTCTTGGAATCCATGGCGGCGGATAGGTCTTGTGAGCTGCGGCCAGACAACGCCCTTCTCAAGGCCAAGGCCCTTTTGGAGCAAATGTTCGTTCATATCCAGAGATCCACCAAGAGATACCTCATGGCCAACTCCGCCTTCCACTCCACTATTTACTCCTACTCCGATTCACCCGTTCTAATGCGATTCATTGACCTGTTGTGGGCGCGAGAAGGCCCCTATTTTCATCTCCTCGCCCTTAAGGGCCAGGATCTTGCTCCTACCCTGAAATATCACGAAGGGATGTACGAGGCCTGGGTGGAGCGGGACAAGAATAGGATGAGGCGGTTCTTAAAGCAAGACCTGACCGATGCCGCCAATGCTATCCTTTCTTTCCTGGAAAGCCCGGATTGAAAGGCGTGGACTACAGCAGGGGGAACTCTCCTTTGTTCGGAGACCTGAGGATTTCCCGAATTGAACTGAAGGAGGTTAGCGTTGCGATCCGGCGTCCGGAATGAGGGAAGCTTGGGCGAAAGATTCTCGCATTTTCTCTCTTTTCATCAACTGACCAAAGGATAGGAACAGAAATGGAAAGGAATAGAACATGGCAGAGCCTCCCAAGAAATTGAGATACTGCGTCAATGGACAGTGGCTGGAATCCAAGACCGGGAAATATATGGACTGCTACGATCCCTCCACCGGCGAGGTGATCGCCCTCGCGCCTCAGTGCAGCCCAGAGGAGGTGAAATCCGCAATTCAATCCGCGAAGGAGGCCTTCCCCGTCTGGTCTGACACCCCACCGAACCGCAGGGTGCAGATCCTCTTTCGCATGAAGGCCCTCCTGGATCAACACCTGGAGGAGCTGACCTACATCCTGGCCCGGGAGAACGGGAAGGTTCTGGATGAGGCGATGGGGGATGTCCTGAAGGTGACGGAGGTGGTCGAGTTCGCCTGCGGCATCCCGCATTTGATGACCGGCCCCGCCCTGATGAACTGCACCCCCGGATACGACACCACCCAGTATCGAACACCCCTGGGCGTCTTTGTCGGCATCGCCCCTTGGAACTTCCCGGCCATGATCCCCATGGGCTGGATGGCCCCCCTCTGCATTGCCACCGGCAATACCTTCATCCTGAAGGCAGCCAGCTTTGTCCCTCAGACCGCCATGCGTATCCTGGAGCTTTGGCAGGAGGCAGGATTGCCCAGGGGGGTGATCAACCTGGTCACCTGCAGCCGAAAGGAGGCGGAGATCCTCCTGACCCATCCCGATGTGAAGGGGGTCAGCTTTGTCGGTTCCAATGCGGTGGGCCTGCGGGTCTATGCCACGGCCGCGGCGGCCGGCAAGCGGGTTCAGGCCTTGACCGAGGCCAAGAACCACGCCCTGGTGCTCCAGGACTGCGCCCTGGAGCGGACGGCCCGTGGAATCGTCAACTCCTCCTGTGGGTGCGCCGGGGAGCGGTGCATGGCCCTGCCCTCAGTAGTGGCCGAAGAAGGCATTGCCGATCCCCTGGTCGCCCTGCTGAAGAGATTCATGTCCGAGCTGAAGATCGGCCCCGCATACGATAAATCCTCGCAGATGGGCCCATTGGTCAACGAGGAACACCGCCAGTTCGTCCTGGGCTGGATCGAGAAAGGGATCCAGGAGGGGGCTCATCTGGTCCTGGATGGCCGTAAGGTCACGGTCCCCGGATACGAGAGAGGCTTCTATCTGGGGCCCACCCTCTTCGATCATGTAAAACCGGGGATGACGGTGGGGGACATGGAGATCTTTGGGCCGGTCCTATGCGTCGAGCGTGTGAAGGACTTTGAGGAAGGCCTCTCCCTGATGAACAATAGCGAGTACGGCAACGGCTCCGCCATCTACACCCAGAGTGGGCACTTCGCCCGGGAGTTCGCCAAACGCACCCACGGCGGCATGGTGGGGGTCAATGTGGGCATCCCCGTGCCTCTGGGCATCTTCGGCTTCACCGGTCACAAGGCCTCCTTCTTCGGCGACTTGCACACCATGGGTACGGATGGCGTCCGGTTTTTCACCGAACTGAAGAGCGTCACCACTCACTGGTTCTCCGAGGAGGAAGCCCGGGAGTGTAAGGTCCTGAATACCTGGGATGGCATGATCTCCATGCCCGATCGAGGATAGAACGCCGTGAGGGGATGGAGAAGGGATGCACCGTGGGACACCTGATTGCTCCTAAACGCCTTCCCTCGATCCATTCTTCGGGAGGACTTCAGAGCCCATTTTCTTGAAGGCCCCCCAGACCTGGAGAGCCTCTTATTAACGGTTCGATAGACCAATCCATCACGGGAGGTTCATTTGGGAAGCGGAAATCGATCCAGGATGTCGGGGGCGAGGTTCATCGCCGAGACCCTCAAAGGGTATGGCATCAGCCACGTCTTCTGGGTGGAGACGATTCTGAGACAAACCCTGGTGGAGATGGAGGCCATCGGGATTCGCCGGGTATTGACCCACTCTGAGAAGGCGGCAGTCTACATGGCCGATGGTTACGCCCGGGCCAGCGGCCGGCCTTCCCTCTGCATGGCCCAATCGGTGGGGGCCGCCAATCTCGCCTCAGGACTTCAGGATGGTTTCCTCGGCGGCTCGCCCATCATCGCCCTCACCGGGTTCAAGCCCCATCTGGCCCAGTATCGCCATGCTTATCAGGAGATCCTCCACCACGTCATGTTCGATCCGGTCACCAAATGGAACGCCCGGGTGGACACCATCGAGCAGTTGCCCTACCTGCTCCGCCAGGCCTTCCGGGAGGCGACCTCCGGCGCTCCCGGCCCGGTGCATCTGGACCTGTTGGGCTTTGCGGGAGAGCTAATCGATAAAGCCGAGGCGGACCTGGAGGTGATCATCGAGGAGCCCTTCACCCATTCCCCGGCCTTCCGTCCCGAGCCCGATGGAGAAATGGTGGAAGAGGCGGCCCGCCTCCTTGAGACCGCAGAGCGGCCGGTCATCGTGGCAGGCGGAGGGGCAATTACCTCTTCGGCAGGGCCGGAGATCCTGTCGCTGGCCGAGCGCCTCTCCATCCCCGTGGCCACCTCCCTGACCGGGAAGGGAGTGATGTCTGACCACCATCCTTTGAGCGTCGGCGTCGTTGGCTCCTACTCCAAGGGGTGCGCCAACCACATCGTCTCCGAGGCCGACCTGGTCCTCTTCATCGGCAGCCATACCGGGGATCAGACGACCCATGGCTGGACGGTTCCCCCACCGGGGACCCCGGTGATCCAGATCGACATCGACCCCAGGGAGCTGGGGAGGAGTTACCCCAATCGTGTCCCCCTACTTGGAGATGCTAAGGTCACGGCCCGCCGACTGGCGGAGGCGGTCCGTCCCAAGGCCACGGCCAGTAGATGGGCGGATCACGCCCGGAAGCTCGTCCAGGAGCGGCGATCTGAGGTGGAGCCCCTGCGGAGATCCGATGCCATCCCCATACGCCCGGAGCGGCTCTGCAAGGAGCTGACGGACCTCCTCCCCGCCGATGCCATCCTCGTCGCCGACACGGGGTTCGCCGCCGTCTGGACCGGAACAATGGTCTACCTCACCCAACCGGGGCAGCGCTTCCTCCGCTGCGCGGGCTCCCTGGGTTGGGCCTTCCCCGCTGCTCTGGGGGCCAAATGCGCGGCGCCCGAGCGCCCGGTCCTCTGTTTCACGGGAGATGGCGGGTTCTGGTATCACCTGAGCGAACTGGAGACCGCCTCCCGGTGCGGCATTCCAACTGTAACCGTGGTAAACAACAACAGCGGTCTGGGCCAGTGCTGGGCGCTCATCAAGGCCGCCTATGGGGATCGGCCCGGGAAGTGGGAGGAGATGACCCGGTTTCGGGAGGTGAGCTTCGCTCGGATCGCCGAGGAGATGGGGTGTCTCGGCATTCGAGTGGAGAAGCCGGAAGGGATCCGGGGGGCCCTGGAGAGGGCCCTGCAGGCGGATCGGCCTGCAGTAGTGGAGGTCATCACTGACCCGCAAGCCGATCCTGCGCCCGCCTGGGCACCCCGGTGGTGACGCGGCATCAGACACATTCACCGGAGTGTGCCCCGCAATCCCCGCCCTGTGGGCGGGGAGCTTCACCTTAACTCTTAAGACCCCTTTACCCACCCCAGCGTGCTGAGTCGAACACCCCTCACCTACCCCGATGCGGCGGGGGTGGAGCGTATCCACCGTCGTCCCAGAGGCGATTTCTCGTCTGCAAAGGGGTATCCAGCAGGGGGTGATCCCAATCCGGCAAAGGGTAGCGCGCCACTCGTACTTGATGAGGATGGTCTCCGTCGCCTGCGCCTCCGGCTCGAAGGCGACGACCCGCGAAGGCGAGTACTCTTCATGGCCGTAGCCTGTGCCGGCGCTCTCCATTTTACTGTCCGCAGGTGCCTCCCGCTTCGGCTTCTGGGCATGCGGGGCTGCCGCGCCCGATCGCTCGCGGGAAAGTTCTGTTGGCGGTTCCATGAGTACATATCTTTCCACTTCCGGGTAGACCGCCACGGCGATCACCCCCATCGCACTCCCATCGCCGAAGGCGACAGCGTAAGAGTCGGCCGCATCGGTGAAGTAAAACCGGTTCACCCGGTCGCTTCCGGTCCGCCATCCCCGATACTCGCCCGTCTCGTAGGGGCCAAGGATGTACATCCGTTCGCTGTTTCGCAGCCACGATTTCTTGCCGCTGATGATATTCCGACCGTCCACCGCAATAATGAGCCCCACCCGGCGGGCGAGAAGGTTCCGCACCAGGATGGTGTACTCGTCCCCCTTCACCGCCTCTGCATAGACCTTCTTCTTCGCATAGCTCGCCGTCGTCGGATAGAAAGGAAGGCTCCAACCGTGGTCGGTCCGGATCTCCACCTGCACCCAGTCCCCCACGGTCGCCCCCAGGGCCGGGCCGGAGCCCAGGAGCAGCACCACTGCCATCGTCAACACTATAATCCGTTTCATCTCGCACCTCCGTGGTATGGTCAATAATCGCTTCTTTACTATTGGACAGGAGGAGCGGGATAAAAGTTCCGGAAAAGGACTTTCTAATTTGTCCGGTTCGAGGTTTGAGGGGCACGTGGTTCGGGGTGGGTCGTTCGAGGCTCATGTTTGCCTTACCTTCGGGAAGGTCAATATGTCGGCAGGGGCTTACAATTCGCGCGGGGTTAGCCAAAGCGCGGGAAGGCGATGGGGAACTCCTCCGGCAAGAATGAGGGAAGGTAGAATACCTTTGAACAGACAACGGCCGCGGATGCTTAACAGTCGGGAATTTGCAAAAATGTCAACAGTAAAGACCTGACCCCATTTCCCATTTCCATCGGGTGGCTAAAAGATCTTGTCAGGATTCATGAGTCCTTTGGGGTCGATCAGGTTCTTGATTCGGCGCATCAGCTCGTAGCTTTCGCCGTGCTCCAGCGGCATGAATTTGCGTTTGCCGATGCCCACACCGTGCTCCCCGGTGCAGGTTCCTCCCACCTCCACTGCCCTTTTGACAATCCGTTCATTGATCTCTTCCAGTCGCGACCATTCCTCCTGGTTCTTGGGATCTCCCACCAGGACCAGGTGTAGATTGCCGTCGCCAGCGTGACCAAATATATAGCCGATGGACCCAAAATCATCGAGAAGACCCTGGGAAAACAGGATCATTTCTGGATAACGGGAGATCGGTACCGCCGCATCTACAATCAGCGTTTCTTTCCCGGGATAGGCGCGATGAATGGTCTCCCATGCCTCATGGCGTGCACGCCAGAGATCGGTGCGCTCCCCCTCTTCCACGCCTGACCGAAAGCCAGTTGCACCGCAGCCTTCACATAATTCCTGGGCCAAGCTTTCGATTTCTTGCAGCACCCCTTTACTGATGCCATGAAACTCGCAGAAAAGCGATGGAACCTGGGGCAAATTGAGATTCTTCTCCCGATTCATCAGTTCGATTAGCTTCGGAGGCAGCAGCTCCAGCGCTGCTGGATCTAAGCCAGAGGCTTTCATGGCGACAACCGCTTGGCAGGCGCTCTGTAAATCCTGAAACG
Source organism: bacterium (assembly GCA_043800755.1). Classification (GTDB taxonomy): domain Bacteria; phylum Methylomirabilota; class Methylomirabilia; order CAVQYV01; family CAVQYV01; genus JAZDMQ01. The sequence continues at coordinate 15,840 of JAZDMQ010000042.1, forward strand.
TCACGGTAGCGGCCAGATGATGCGCGGGAATGCCTGTCAGGCGTAAAGTGGCCTCTGTTACGATTCCCAGCGTGCCTTCGGAACCCACGAATAGGCGCGTGAGATCGTAGCCGGATGAAGACTTGTAAGCCCTGCAGCCGGTGTGGATCACATCCCCCTGGGGCAAGACGACTGTCAAACGCATCACATAATCCTTGGTGGCGCCATATTTGATACTTTGAACGCCCGAGGCGTTGTTGGCAATCATGCCGCCGATAGTGGCGTCCGCTCCTGGATCAGGCGGGAAAAACAGGCCATATCGACCCACCTGCCGATTCAACTCCTTGCGCAACACGCCTGGCTGAACGTCTATCTGCAGATCCTCGGCGTGAATGGCGAGGATACGATTCATCTGCATCAGGTCTAAGACGAGTCCGCCCCGGGTGGGGACCGGATTGCCTTCGGTACTGGTAGCGGCACCCCACGGGGTGACGGGTATCTCCTGCTGATAGCACCACGCCAAGATTTCGGCGACCTCTTCCGTGGTGATGGGCCAGATGATGCCAGCGGGCAGTTCCCCGTAGTGGGGGGATACGTCGTGCACATGCAGTTCACGGTTCGACTGACCCACCGAAAAACGGTCAGGGCTGACCATGGATGATAGCGCGACAATTTGTTCTGGAGTGAATTCCCCCATCAGCTTTCTCCCTGTCTCAAGTTCTTCTTGATCCCCTCGATCTGCCTCACCAAGCTCCTGTCTTTTTCCTGCAGGGTCTGAA
>JAZDMQ010000049.1:0-2489 GCA_043800755.1 bacterium
CAGATAGCGAATCCCCTCCCCGGTGCCGCAGCCGATATCCAGGACGAAGGCGCCCTCCGCTGGGCTCATCAGCTGGACGACTCGCTTCTGCACCTTCTGGATGTAGCGGTGGAGGAAGCATCGGTCGTACTCTTCTGCCCACTGATCGAAGCAGGCCAGGGCATCGCCCCGCATCTGCTCTCCCCGCCTGGCTGTTTCCTTCATCGGTTACCCTCTCCTCCATCGCCTAAAATCACAGGCATCCCGGCCCATCGAGATGTGCGGGCCGCTCGATCCGCTCTCTAAGGGTTGGGGGCCCGGGGAGGAGGTACGGCTCGGGCAGAGGCAGATCTCCCTCAATACAGACCTGGATTGCGTGGCAGTCCCTGCCTTGGCCGGTGGTTACCTTCCTCGGACGCGGAGCAGCTTGGTCTTTTTCTTCAAGATTCTGACAAGAAGATAAAGCCCGCAGCTCGACAGAAAGAGTATGACCCATAACCAATCCTCCGCTATAAATCGGCTCTTAGCAATCCTGTCTTCGATAATGTCCAGCGCAGTGAAGGTGGCGATGATGACGATGAAGGTGGTGTATTCCCTGCTAATCGCAGCCTTTACGGAAAAGGGCAGGTCAGGGCGTCGCCAGTTCCTGAATTTAGGAAGGAATGCAGGGGTGCGATTGGCCCATCTTAGATAGGCCTCCCCGAACTGCTCTCGCAGGAACTCCTCCTCTGCGAACATGATCCGCTCATAATAGATCCAGAAGAGCAGGAGAGCGATGAGGGCAGCCCACCAGGCCCGGATGTGGAGGGATATCCCCAGCCAGACGAAGAAGTTGCCCAGGTAAAGTGGGTGCCTTACCATGGAATACATACCGGTGATGTTCAGTGTCTCTGCCACTTGTTTCTTGGTATTGCGGCCAGATGTTCTTCTGGGGGTGTGACTGGTCGTAAAGACGCGGATGCCGAGCCCAGAAAGCGAGATGGCCAGACAGAACATCTCCCAGGGCAGGTCCAATGCCTGATTATGTTGGGGGTACTTGAAGTTCCTCAAGGCGATCAGGAATAGGCCGATGATGAGCAGAGGGAGATAACTCCTCCCCCTGAAAAGCAGGTCTCCCGTTCTGGTGAATTCCTCTCGCAATGGCATTGGAGTTCCTTCTCCACAATCAGGCCATAAGTGAGATCTACAGCCGCCCTTCCCAGCCTGCCTCAAACAGGCTCAAGCGCACCGGCTGGTAGGGGCGCTTGGCGATCCCGGCCTCCTTCAGCTCGATGCCCAGGCCGGGCCGCTCCGGGATGATGACCTCTCCCTTCTCCAGGCGGATGGGCTCCTCCACGATCTCGGAAAGCCATTCCTCGTCCTCGCAGAAGTATTCGAGGATCAGGAAATTGGGGGTGCAGGCCCCCAGGTGGACCGTGGCCGCAGTACCCACCGGGCCATTCGGGTTGTGTGGGGCCACCGGGACATACCAGGCCTCGGCCATGGCGGCGATCTTCTTGACCTCTAAGATCCCGCCGGCGTGGCAGAGATCAGGCTGGATGATATCTGCGGCCTGGGAGGAGAGGAGCTCCCGGAAGCCGTATTTGGTGTAAAGCCTCTCCCCGGTGGCGATGGGAATAGAAGTGGCAGCGGCGACCTTAGACAGGGCCTCCAGGTTGTCCGGGGGCACTGGCTCCTCATACCAGTAAGGATGAAATTCCTCCAATTGCCGGGCCATCTCGATGGCCGTGGCCGGATTGAGCCTCCCATGGGCCTCGACCAGGAGGTCGACCTTTTCCCCCACGGCCTCCCGCACCGCCCGCACGATGTCTATGGCGCGCTTTCTCGCCTCGTAATCCATGGTCAGATCGGCCGAGCCGAAGGGATCCCATTTGAGGGCGGTGTAGCCCTTCTCCACGGTCCTGGCTGCCCTCTCCGCGAAGTCCTCGGGGGCGGCCGCCCCCTTGTACCAGGCATTGGCATAAGCCCGCAGCCGGTCCCGGCACTTGCCGCCCAGAAGCTGATAGACCGGGACGCCCAGTCTCTTTCCGGCGATATCCCAGAGGGCCTGCTCGATGCCGCTCAGGGCGGTGGTGATCACCGGCCCGCCGCGCCAGTAGGGATCGCGAAACATGCTTTGCCATAGCTCCTCGATCCGGGAAGGGTCGCGGCCGATCACCAGAGGGGAGAGGTTGCGGATCGCACCCGCCACCGCCAACTCGCTCCACTCCAAGGAGGCCTCTCCCACGCCGACGATCCCCTCATCGGTGAAGACCTTCACGAAGATAAAGTTACGCCAATTGGCGAAGGTGATCAGGGTCTTGATATCGGTGATCTTCATAGAGACCTCCTTATCTTCTTGAAGAAGAAGGGGTTAGGGAGAGAAGGAAAGAAGGGGGAGAGAGGAGACGGAAAGGAATCGGGCCAGAGGATGGCAGTGAGATCTACCACGCATACCTTATCTCCCGTCGCAAAGTAAGGCCTTTATATTGAAAAGGGACCATGAAGTCAAGGATTAGGTCGGGGGTGGG
>JAZDMQ010000055.1:0-4713 GCA_043800755.1 bacterium
CTCGCTGCCTGCGGTCGAGCGGCGCCTCAAGAGGAAGATAGCAGAGCACGACAGGGCGCTGGTGCTGGCTCGCCGGAGACTTATCAAGGTGCGGAGGCTCATGGCTGCGGAACAGGGGGTCGGGCAGATAACGGAGGTGGGATGATGGAACGCCTTGAAATTGCCGAGCTGGCCCAGGACATCAACCTGGGAACGTACATGAAGCCCCACGAGGGACGGAGTTATCTGGTGCTTACGGTGACGGACATCTACCACAACCGGCACCAAGTTACGATACCGTGCAGCGCGATCGGAGAGGATAACATGCTGGCACGGCTGCTTGAGCAGCTCCGTGCTGAAGCCGAGAGCGAGCTGAAGGCCATCACGAAAATTCCTGGCCTGCCGCTGCGGGGCTACTCGCCGGAGACCACGGTGGAGATTTGGGCGGCGCGTCGGAGGCTACTGGAAAAGGACTTCGAGGGGAAGCCATGGGACGGGAAAAAAAAAAGGGCCAGACGACTGGCAGAGAAGGGATGGGAGGGGGAGATCCTGCCATGATGACCGGCTTCCAGCGCCTCACCATGGCGGCCTACCGAGCGGCCCCTGCCATTGCCCGATCGGACCTGTGGCGATTCTGGCAGGCGCCGACACCGCAGGCTTACCGATGGGAGGCCGATCTGCCTGCGCCGCTACCCTACGATGTTCCGGAGCATTACAGGCACGGGACAGCCCTGCATCTGTATTTCTTGGAACCCCTCGAGTATTCCAGGTTAACGGTAACGGACCTGGAGAACAAATCGAAGGGGGAGGGGGTACGGGAACGGGTGAAGTCGTTTGCGGCGGAGGTGAACGAACTTGCTTTGCTGGTGGTTGCACCTGGCTTCCAACTTCTCCTTGACGATCTGAATGTGCTACTTCACGACGGCCACCATGAGACGGCGCGGGCGATTATCGAAGACCCGGACCGCACGGTGGAGTTGTCCGGCTTCTGGCAGGACGAGGAGACAGGCTGCTGGCTAAAGATCAGGCCAGACCTTATCGGAGGTTCTGGAAGGGTGTGGGACTTGAAGATGGAGAAGGACCTCCGGAAGCCGTTCAGCACGCATCTATTTGACCGCGGCTACCACTGGCAGGCGGCCATGATCTTGGACGGACTGACGGCCATTACGGGGATCCCTCACGAGGACTTCGGCAATGTCGTGTTCTACGCGCCGAAGGAGGGACCGGTGGACATTGGCGTTTACCGGTACCCCCAGGAGGCCATCGACATAGGGAGGGAACGGTACCGGGCGGCCCTGCGGCAGTATGCCGTCTGTCAGGCGGATGACGTGTGGCCGGGGCAGCCGGATGAAGAGCAGGAAATTGTGGTCCCAAACTACCTAAAGAGGAGGAAGATTTATGACTACTGAAGGGAAGGATTTGATGCCGCAGAATTATGGTTTCATGATTACTGACCCATCGGCGGTAGCTGCTGCCGAAACGGTCAGGGCCAGGATACAGGCTGCCTATGTTATGGCCCTGCAAAAGCGCAGGATGCCTGAACAGGCCCGTATTCGGATACTGGCGGCTTGTCGGCGCCCGGAATTTGCGGAGCAGGTGGAGTTTAAGAAGCCAGTCGGAAACACCACTATTCGGGGAGCCTCTATCCGGCTCGCTGAGGTGGCGCTGCGCGAGTGGATGAATGTGCTCACCGAGACCACCATCCTTTACGAAGACGACAACATCCGCCGGAGCAAGATCACCTGCCTCGATCTGGAGACCAACACGACGTTCTCGAAGGAAATCCAAGTCCGCAAGACGGTGGAGCGGAAGTCCAAGAAGGGACGGGAAGAGGACATCCTGTCCGAGCGTCTCAACACATACAATGAGACCGTCTATGTGCTCCGGGCAACCGACGAGGAGCTGCAAGTCAAAGAGGCGGCGTTGATATCGAAGGCAATCCGCAATGAGGGACTGCGCCTGATACCTGGGGACATCATCGACGAGGCCAGGGCTGTGGCTCGGGAGACATGCGCGGCTCGGGACAAGAACGATCCGGAGGCCTCAAAGAAAAAACTGTTCGATGCCTTCGCAACCATCGGAGTGTTTCCAAAGGATCTCCAGGGTTACGTCGGCCATGACTTGGCGAACCTGAGCCCGGCCGAACTGACGGACCTCCGGGCAGTTTATGCGGCGATCCGGGACGGGGAGGCGACGTGGACGAATTACCTGGAGAAGGAATCCAAGGAGGACGAAGGCGAAGGACCGACCAAGCCGAAAACTAAAGGGCTCTACCAGCCCCAGGTGCAGCCAGAAGCCCCAGGAGCCACGATACAGCCCGCTGAAGGCAAGGAAGCGGGGGAAGAGAAGAAAACGCATCCTGAGCCACCACGCGAGGCCTGGGACCCCCTGGTAGAACCGCTGATGGGGAGATATCCAGAGGACAAGAAGGTACTTGTGAGGTCCGCCTGTGAAGAGCGAGGAATCGACCGAGAGCACAAACTATTGACCCGCGACGCTCACGCGAAGCTGTTGGAGTTCGAGGCTGACCGGAAAGAAGTAAAGGCGCTGAAGGCGTCGGACCTGATCCCGGAGGTTACGGACGAAGAGGTTGACGCCGAACTCGGCGAAAAAGCCAGCAATCCCGTGCAGGACTTCGTGGCCCGGCTGCGCGCCACCTACCCGGAGGCCGCGCTCAAACAGGCGTGCCAGGTGATCGGTTTCGCCTACGCGCTGGAGGCGCTGAGTATCGAGGCGCTGAAGCGGATCGAGGCGAAGGTGGCGGAATTGACGCGACAAGGGGAAGGCGATAAAACTGCTGACCGTTTCTAGGGGGTGCTCATGGATGCAGAGGGATATCAAATATCGTGCCACAACGAGTGGTGTTCCGGAATGGAAAATTACCAAGATCGAGGAGGACATCCTCGACGCCATGCAGCGGCACAAGGCGTACCCGGTTTTTAGGGTGCTGGTGGAGAGAAGCCGACGATGAGGAGGACCATGAAAGACATTTTAAAGCATCTTGAAGCGGCGGCTCCTGACTTTTTTAAGGGGTGACGAATCCGCTTGACAAGGGGGTATGAACAGATATAAACACAATCCCATGCGAAAAAAACCACACATTTTCAAATTAAACGAAGCAGAGCGCCGGCTCCTCGAAGAAGAAAAAGAGAGGACCGGCGCTTCGTTTTCGGAGATCGTGAGACGGTGTATCCGGCAATTACTTTCCGACGAGAAAGGTGAGTATGAGCGACGAAACATCACTGGCGATTCTTAGCAGGGCCGCACAGATGCTCGAACGGGCAAGCACGATCCAGGAGGCCCATGAGCTGAAGGGCAAATTCCTTGTGGCTGCTGAATGGGCAAACCAGATGCACTTGGGCTCGGAGGCAGTGCAGAAGGCTCGGGCCTACGCCCTACGGGCCGAGCGCAAAATGGGGGAGATGCTCCGGGAGACGGAAAGGGCGAAGGGAACAGATGTTGCTGGGAGGAAAAACATAGATGGTGACAGACAGTTACCATCTAACCCACCCCCCACCCTCTCCGACCTGGGCCTGACGAAGCGGGAGTCTGCCGAGGCACAGCGTCTCGCCGCGATCCCGGAGCCGCTCTTTGAGGAGGTTGCTTCCGGCGCAAAGTCCATTGCTGCCGTACAGCGTGAGATCCGGCAGGAATCGCGCCGTGAAATGGCCGCGAACGTCGTGGAAGGCAAGTTCGCCGTCATCCTTGCGGACCCGCCTTGGCAATACCAGAACTCGGGCTTCGATGAGGCGGCGGATTCACTATATCCAACCATGCCGACGGAGGCCATTTGTGGCATGGCTGGTCAGGTGAACCAGTGGGCTACGCCATCGAGTGTCTTGTTCCTGTGGGCTACAAACCCAATGCTCCTGGACGCTCTGATGGTTATGGAAGCGTGGGGTTTTGTCTACAAGACGAATATCGCATGGGTCAAAGACAGGGGGCGCGGAAAGGGATGGTTTCTGAAATCGCGCCATGAGTTGCTTCTAATTGGCGTGCGGGCCGAAACCCCGCATCCGAAAGAGCGGCCCGATTCGGCATTTATGGCAGACCGGCCAGCAAAGCACAGCCAGAAGCCAGACGAGGCATACCGCCTAGTCGAGGCGATGTATGATGGACCACGACTTGAGATGTTCAGTAGGGCCGAACGCGATGGATGGAAGGCTTTTGGTAATGAGTGTTGAAAACGGAAGAGCGCTGCCATCAAAAAACAACGGCCGATCCTATGAAGGGCACTACCACGAAGTGGGAAAGGCCGCTGAGGAGTTGGTACTATCCTTCCTAAGGGGTAGGCCATCTGTTTTGGAGGTTGACGACTTGCGCAATTTGCGCCCAATGCAAAAGGCGGATGTCGATGCCGTAATCTACAGCCGTGACGGAACGGTGGCGTTGGTAGAAATCAAAAGCGATTACCACCTTGGAAAGTCCGGTAACATTCTGTTTGAAATCTTGCGCATCAACCATACGGCTCCGACAGAAAAGGCTCTTGTGTTGGGATGGTCTCAGCGGTCGCCTGCGAAGTGGCTTGCAATGTATGCCCCTCAATTGTGTCAAGTTTGGATCGCTCGGTTCGATGAGTACCGACGATGCTTTCAAGAGTTCACCAGGGAGAGACGCGAAAACACGCGGATCATCTGGATCAATACAGACAGCATCAAATCAACGTGGGCCGTAATGGTTCCGGAAAGCGCCATGACATGCTTCACTAAACACACCCTTTGCAATGGGTGACGA
>JAZDMQ010000062.1:0-5164 GCA_043800755.1 bacterium
CCAGGCAGGTGCTCGAGGACGCGCACATATCAGTTGGTGACGAGGTCGACGTAACGACACGGGACGGCATGATTGTCATTGCACCCGCAAGACGCATTCGCGGTAAGCAGAGCCTGCAAGAACTGGTCTCACGCATACCCAAGGACTATAAGACTGAAGAAGTGGATTGGGGTGAACCGGTCGGCAGAGAGGTCTGGTAGGTGAAACAGTACGTCCCTGAAAAGGGGAATTTCATTGCCGTTACCTTTGATCCCCAGTCTGGTCATGAGCAGAGAGGCCGTCGCCCTGCGCTTGTTGTAAGCAACACCCTGTTTAACCAACAAACGGGCCTTGCAATCGTATGTCCCATAACCAACACCGATCGGGGTTACCCTTTTCATGCGGCCATCGCTGACAACCCGGATGTCAGAGGATTTGTTATGGTTGAACAGGTGAAGTCCATTGATTTCCGTGCACGTAAAGCCAGGCTTATCGGAAGGGCTTCAGATGACGTGCTTGACGAGGTTCTGTCCCTGCTTGACGCCTGTATTTATTGAAGGCCAACAGGGCACTCCGGCCGATCGCCCAAACGACGGGCTCAGGCTGAGCTTCGTGTTCCTCTGGTTTGACCGGAGATAGAACAGGAAGACGGAGGCACCTGATAGGTCGTTAATTCGTAGATCGCGGTGCCTTTTTTGTTTGCGGGGGCAGGATACCTTTTCCGGCCATACCGCCTTCCGCCTTCCTCAAATTGCTTTGCAAAGGGAGGACAAAGTTGTATGATATGCGGCCAGATTGACTCGGTGGGGTCGTAGGATTGATTAGCAGGGATGGATATTGAAGGAGGAGATTTGAAGCAAGAGGTCTTGCAGATCATTGCCAATGAGTACCCGGAGCGTGACTATGAGATTGAGGTGGAGTGCCCGGAGTTCACCTGCCTCTGCCCGCAGAGGCCGGACCAGCCGGATTTCGCCACCTTCAAGATCAGCTATGTGCCAGATCAGGCCCTGATCGAATTGAAGAGCTTGAAGCTCTATTTGGGGAGATTTCGGAACGAGGAGATCTACCACGAGGCCGCTACCAATCAGATCCTGGAAGACCTGGTGGCCGTGAGCCGGCCCCGGCGGATGAAGGTCGTGGGGTACTGGAATATCCGCGGCGGGATTCGGACCACGGTGACCGCGGAATATGGGAACTCCCCCGGGCCAGCCCGGGGAGATCTCCGGAAATGAACTCCAAAGGGAGGTCTGGTCGCTTATGATCGGGATCATTGCTGGGGCCAAGTTCATCCCCACCGGGTTAGAGAGGATAGAACGGAGGAGGGTGGAGACGCCTTACGGAGAGCCCTCTGCCTCCATCACCCTCGCTTCTCTGGCGGGCAAGGAAATCGCCTTCCTCCCCCGTCACGGCCCGCAAAAAAAACCTCCCCACCGCATTAACCACCGAGCCAACATCTTTTCCTTCAAGGAACTCGGAGTTACCAGGGTGATCGGCATCAACTCCGTGGGAAGCCTCAAAAGGGAGATTCCACCAGGCTCGATCGTGATCCCCCATGACTTTCTCTGTCCCTGGCGCATCCTGACCTTCCATGAGGAGCGGGCGGTGCATATCACCCCGGTCCTGAACCAGGACTTGAGGGCGACCTTGGCCCGGGCTGCCGCAGAGACAGGGATCAACTTCCGAGACGAGGGGATCTACATTCAGACCATTGGCCCCCGGCTGGAGACGAAGGCGGAGATCGCGATGATGAGCCACTTCGGAGATATAGTGGGGATGACCATGGCCCACGAGGCGACCCTCTGCCAGGAGCGCGCATTGGCTTACGCCAGCATCTGCTCCGTGGACAACTACGCCCACGGGGTCATCGACACACCTCTCCTCGAAGAAGAGATCTCGAGACGGGGAAGGGAGAGCGTGGCCCTGTTACAAAAGGTATTAGCCCGAACACTGGAGAGCTTGGAATGACCCTATTGATCGAGGGAGTGGGCCTAAACGGGGGGAAGAAGGATATCTACATCGAGGGGAATCGGATCGAGAGGATTGCAGATCAGATCGAGATCTCGGCCGAGATCGTGATCTCCGGGAGCGACAAGATCGCCATCCCTTCCTTCATCAATGGACATACACACGCGGCCATGGCCCTGTTGCGGGGCTATGCGGACGACATGCCGCTGAAGGAGTGGTTAGAGACCAAGATCTGGCCGGTGGAGGCCCATCTGACCGAGGAAGATGTCTACTGGGGGGTCAAGCTTGCGTGCCTGGAGATGATCAAGACGGGCACTACTTTCTTTAACGATATGTACTGGCACTGGCAGGGGGCGGCCCGGGCCGTGGAGGAGATGGGCATCCGGGCGGCCTTGAGCGCCGTCTTCATTGATACCTTCAATGAGGATCGGATGAAGGAGCAGATCGCCCTCAACGAGGCGCTCTTTGCGGAGAGCTGCGAATTCAGCCCCCGGGTGACCTTCACCCTGGGCCCCCATGCCCTCTACACCGTCTCGGAGAAGGCGCTGCGGTGGAGCGCCGATTTCGCCCGGGAGAATGGGGTCCTGATCCACTTCCACCTCTCGGAGACCGAGGAGGAGGTACGAGGCTGCCAGAAGGAACACGGGCTCCGTCCGGTGAAATACTTGGAGAGCTTGGGGTTCTTGGGTCCCCACCTCATCGCCTGCCACTCGGTCTGGCTGGATGAGGAGGAGATGGACCTGCTCCGGGCCCACAGGGTGAGGGTGGTACACAATCCGGTCTCCAACATGAAGCTGGCCGTGGGGTCCGTCTTCCCCTATCCCCAAATGCGGGAGAGGGGCCTGGTCATGTGCCTGGGGACCGATGGCTGCGCCTCCAACAACAACCTGGACATGCTGGAGACCGCCAAGTTCGCCTCCCTCCTGCAGAAGTTCCATTCCCACAGCCAGGTGGTCCTTCCCGCCCATGAGGCCTTCGAGATGCTCACCTCCCAGGGGGCACAGGCCTTCAATCTAAATTGTGGGCTCATCGCCGAGGGAAAATGGGCGGATATCGCCCTGGTGGATCTGAACCACCCGCAGCTCGTCCCTCACTTCAACACCGAATCCGACCTGATCTATTCGGCCAATGGCTCCTGCATCGATACCCTGATCTGCGATGGAAAGATCCTGATGCAGGGCCGCAAGGTGGAGGGCGAGGAGGAGATCATCGCCCGGGCGAGGGAGGTGGCCTTCGATCTGGTCAGGCGGGCATCGTGCTCAAGTCTATGATTGGCTCTGCTTGCCAATTGGGATCTGAGAAATGGCTGCGATCAATGCCCGCAGCCATTCTGCACCTATGGCCGCTGGAAGGTGTTTCTATTTGTCGCGTCCTCGTGGAACGATGTATCGGATTTCTTTGAAAGCCTTGACCTGCGTGCCGACGTTGTCTTTGATCATATTGCCGGAGACATGCATCAGGGTGTCGCCGTAGTCAGTATCCTCTCCCATGCTGGCCAGACAGGGGTAGTGATGGTGCCGCATGCCTGCCTTTTCCTCGGCCTCGCCTGCAGAGAGGCCCACCAGTCCGCTGGACACATAGCGAGCACAGCCGCAGACAGCGTCCCGCTGGACCTCGGCGGAGACGATGCGCCGGGTTTCGGGGTCCACCGTAACTTTTAGTTCCGGTTGCCCGAAGTGGCCGGCAAACTCGGATATGAGGGGGTCGCTGTATTCCATTTCTTGGCGGCGGGCGATGCGATAGTGGGTTTGGGTCAAGGAACAGAGGGGCTTGGGGGTTGCGCAGGCCACGCCGATTTTCTGGAGCCAACCCCGCAACTGACGGGCCAGGCCACGGGGCAGCCAGGCTTCATTGTCAATTGCCGCGATCACGGCGCGGGCGCCCGTCCTCTTCACAATTTCAGGCAAGAGTTCGGCCACGCCCGGATGTTCTGCGAAGGAGAGGATCAAATCGACCTGGGGGAGTGACTCGGGGAGGTAATCTTCCGGGTCGTCGATGAGGGGAGGCAGCGCGGTCGGGGGCTGCCAGATTTCTATCTCCCAGTCCTCAGGGCCGTGACTGCGGATGTTTTCCACGTGCCGACGGCCATATTCTCCAGAGATGATGGCTAAGATTCGCATGTTGGCCCTCTGGGATCTATCTTCAGCCCTGATCCAGGATCAGCCCCTGACCGCCGAAAACGCCAAATCAAATAGCAGGGGAAATCTCAGGAGAGGAAGCGGAAGGCGGCCCGGGCCAGGATCTCGACCCCAATGGGCAGCGCCGCCTCATCGAAGTTGAACTCCGGATTGTGATGGGGCTTGTTCAGCCCCTTTTCCTCATTGGCCGATCCTAAAAGGAGATAGCATCCCGGGATCTCCTGGAGGAAGTAGGCCATATCCTCTCCCCCCATGGTCGGATCCGGGAGCTTGATGTTCTCCTCCCCCACCACCTCGGCGACGATCTCCTTGATCCAGTTGCAGACCGCCTCGTCATTGACCAGCGGCGGATAGCCGAACCGATATTCGAACTCATATTCCGCCCGCATGGCCGAGGTAGCCCCTTTGATGATCCGCTCGATCCGCTCCGGGAGGGTTTTGCGCAGCTCCAGATCGAAGGCCCTCACTGTGCCGGTCATCGTGACCTCGTTGGCGATGATGTTGTAGGCGTGCCCTCCCTGGATGGTGCCGATGGAGAGGACCGCCGGCTTGATGGGATCGACCTCACGGCTGACCATGGTCTGCAGGGCATTGACCACCTGGGCCGAGGCGACAATGGGATCCACCGTCTGATGAGGCGCGGCGCCGTGGCCCCCTTTTCCTCGAATAACGATGTCGATTGCATCCAGACAGGCAAAGGTGGGGCCGGGACGAATCCCCACCGTGCCCACGGGCAGGCTGTTCCAGAGGTGGAGCCCCAATGCCCGATCCGGTCTGGGGTCTTTTAGAACCCCCTCTTCGATCATGGGCTTGGCTCCTCCCGGGCCCTCCTCGGCCGGCTGAAAGACGAACTTGACCTTGCCGGCCAGCTCGGCTTGATGGCGTGCCAAGATCTTGGCCACCGTGAGGGCAATCGCCATGTGGCCATCGTGGCCGCAGGCATGCATGGCCCCGGGCTGCTCGGAGCAATAGTCGATCTGGTTTTTCTCCCCGATCGTCAAGGCGTCGATATCGGACCGCAAGAGCAGGGTCTTTCCCGGCTTCCCTCCGTGCAGCAGGCCCATCACGCCGGTCTTGGCGAT
>JAZDMQ010000126.1:0-35149 GCA_043800755.1 bacterium
CCCGATAGGGACGTCCCTTCACCCATGCCGGATAGAAGGAGAAGGCGATCTTCATCTCCGACTCTCCCGTGTTGCCGATGCAATGGGGATAGCCTGCCGGGACGAAAAAGGCCCGTCCCGGTTTGAGCTCGTAACGCTCCAACTGATCTCGGGACGGGCCTAAAAGGACAAAGCCCCCGCCAGATACCACATACTCCGATTCATCATATTCCATATGGGCGTGAGGCACCATCGGCTCCGGTTGGCCTGGCGGGATGACCATCGTGCCCAGCACCGCATTAGCGCATCCGATTGTCTCCTGATCGAAGAGCGTGCGGATAAAGCAGACGGCGGAGGAGCCCTCGCGTTGCACCCTCACCGGAGGGATCTTCTCCTCATCGGCGAACAGCTTCCGCTGATCCATAATTCCACCCCCTGATTTAGAATTCCTGCCCTTATTAGCACAAGGAATAGGGGTTGTCAAATCTTTCTTGCCTCCCCTCAATCTCCCTTCGAATAAGGTTGGCAATGTGTTCCCTTCGAAGCTCACGCACATCAAACTCGGCCTATTCGCTTTTTGGGTTGATGGGGCCCCGTTCATCTGCTAAGATTTGATAAATTTTCCCTGTCCCATAGAGGAGGAGACGGATGAAACCATCGTTATTCGATCTTACGGGGCGAGTCGCCATTGTCACCGGTGGAAATCAAGGCATCGGGCTGGCCATGGCCGAGGCCCTGGCCTCGGCCGGGGCAGACCTTATTATCGCCAACCGCCGTGAGGAAGAAGGAAAGAAGGCCGCTGCCCAAATGCAAGAAAAATATAAAGTCAGAGCCAAGGCAATTCCTACTGATGTCGCCGATCGATCGTCGGTCAGCCGGATGGTAAAGGAGGCGCAAAAGGCCTGGGGAAAGATCGATATCCTGGTCAACAATGCCGGGGTGATTGTGAGGAAGAGCATCGAGGAGACCGAGGAATCCGATTGGGACTGGCTCATGGATATCAATCTGAAGGGTTATTTCCTCTGCTGCCAGGCGGTAACCCCCATCATGAAAGCCCAGGGCCATGGAAAGATCATCAATGTCTCCTCCACCTCCTCCCTCATCGGCATGAAGGAACGGGTCGCCTATTGCTCCAGCAAGGGCGGCGTCTCCCAACTCACGCGGGCCCTGGCCGTCGAGCTCGCCACGGACAATATCCAGGTGAATGCCCTGGCCCCCGGCTTCATCCGCACCGCCCTGAACAACGAGTACTTTGAGAAGAACCCCAGCCATTATGAGAGATTTGTGACCAATATCCCGATGGGGCGGGTGGGAAATCCCGAGGAACTCGCCGGGATCACCATTTACCTGGCATCCGATGCCTCCAGTTACACCACTGGGCAGCTCTTCGTGGTGGACGGAGGCTGGACCACCTGGTAGGCACTCGCACCTTTACGAAAAAAGAGAAAAGACAGGAGGGATTATGGCAACCATGACCCATCGTGAGCGGGTGATGCGGGCTTTAGATCATCAGGAATCGGATCGGATCCCGCTCGATTTGGGGGCGACCCGCTCTACCTCCCTGGTGGTGGAGGCTTATGATAACCTAAATCGACACCTGGGCATCCAGGCCCCCACCCGGATCTTCAGCAAATGGCTGCAAATCGCCCATCCCAATGAGGAGATCCTGGCCCGTTTCGGCATCGACACCCGAAGCGTCAGCCAGGGGGCCCCGGATCACTGGCAGGATGTGGTATTCCCGGACGGCTCCTACCAGGACGAGTGGGGAACAGTGCGCAGCAAGCCCGCGGGAAGCCTTTATTATGACCTGACCAAGGCCCCCTTCCAGGGAGAGCCTACTTTGGCCGATTTGAAGCAATTCCCCTGGCCCGACCCTCACGATCCAGGACGAACCCGGGGCCTGGCCGAAGAGGCAAGACGGCTGCACCAGGACACTGACTACGCGGTGGTGCTTAACATGCCGGGGGGCATCGTGCACCAATCGCAGTTCATGCGCGGCTTCGAGAGCTGGTTCATGGATCTGATCCTCAATCCGTCCTTCTTCCGCGCCCTCTTGGAGAAGATCGCCGACCTCTGGATCGAGATGGCCAAGGACGAGTTCGATCAGGTAGGGGGGAATATCGACCTCTGCTTCTATGGGGACGATATGGCCTTCCAGAATGGCCCGATGATGTCCATGGACCTCTATCGCAAGATGATCAAGCCCTACCATCAGCGCCTCTTCTCCTACATCAAGTCGCGCACCTCGGCCAAGATCCTCTATCATACCTGTGGCTCCGTAATCCACCTCATCCCCGACCTTATCGAGATCGGGGTGGATGCCCTCAATCCCGTGCAGGTATCGGCCAAGGACATGGACACCAAGAAACTGAAGCAGGAATTCGGCCGGGACATCTCCTTCTGGGGGGCCATTGATACCCAGAGGGTCCTTCCCTTCGGCACGAATGAAGAGGTGGCCGCAGAGGTCAGGCGGCGGATTGATGATCTGGGTCCAGGTGGGGGGTATGTGCTGTGCGCGGTCCACAACATCCAACCCGATGTCTCGCCCGAGAACATCTGCACGATGTACGACACGGCCCGGGAATACAGCCGCGGTTAACCCGGCGGGGGCGCGGGAGTGCAAATCCACAGGGTCCCTTGGCGTTGCTCACTTTTTTTCTTGACAAGGGTTTGTTTTCTGTTACTTTTACCCTTCAAATTTTCCATCCTGTCAGGGAAATTACAAAGGAGGTGATGTGGATGCTATGGATCATGTCTGGCCATGAAACAGGGCAAATCCTATCTCAGGAGGTAAACACTCATGGCCAAGACTTACTCAGAGATCAACGAAAAAATCAAGCGCGGCGAGGCAGTGGTGGTCACTGTCGAGGAGGTCATTGAGCTCGTCAAGAACAAGGGGAGCAAGAGGGTGGCGCAAGAGGTGGACGTGGTCACCACCGCGACCTTCGGCCCCATGTGTTCTTCCGGGGCCTTCCTCAACATCGGCCATTCTCAGCCTCGTATCAAGATACATAAGGCCTGGCTCAACGGCGTCAATGCCTACGCCGGCCTGGCGGCGACAGACCTCTACCTCGGGGCAACCGAGATCCCGGAGGATGATCCCGCCAACAAGGTCTTCCCCGGGGAATTTCGCTACGGGGGGGGACATGTGATCCAAGACCTGGTGGCCGGAAAGGACATCCAGTTAGAGGCCGTCGCCTATGGCACCCACTGCTACCCCCGCAAGCGCCTCCACACTTGGATCAACTTAGCCGACCTGAATGAGGCCTTCCTCTTCAATCCCCGCAACGCCTACCAGAACTACAATGTGGCAGTCAATCTCTCCTCCCAGCCCATCTACACCTACCTGGGGGTGCTGAAGCCGCAGCTCGGCAATGCCAACTACTGCAGCGCCGGGCAATTGAGCCCCCTGCTCAAAGATCCATTTTACAGGACCATTGGCATCGGCACCCGCATCTTCCTGGGAGGCGGAATCGGCTATGTGGCCTGGAATGGAACTCAGCACGATCCCACCGCCCTCCGGGGGGAGAACGGAGTGCCCAGGCGGAGCGCAGGAACCTTGGCCGTCTTAGGAGACATGAAGCAGATGGATCCCCGCTGGCTGGTGGGGGTCAGCTTTTTAGGCTACGGGACCTCCCTGATGGTCGGCATTGGCCTTCCCATACCCATCCTCGACGAAAAAATCCTGTCTCATGCGGCCATCCCGGATGAGGAGATCTTTGCCCCGGTGGTGGATTATTCGGAGGCCTACCCCCAGAGAAGGCCCGAGATCCTGGGAGAGGTAAGCTATCAGCAGTTGAAGAGTGGGACGATCCTGATCCAGGGCAAAGAGGTCCCCACCGCCCCTCTCTCCAGCTATTCGAGGGCCTTAGAGATCGCAGAGATCCTCAAGGGATGGATCAAAGAGGGCAAATTCCTGCTGGGGGAACCGGTGCAGACTCTCCCCTCGGCCGATTCCGGGATTCAGTTCCACCCCCTAAAGGAACGGCCCATACAAGATCAGTGAATTAGGTAGAGGCGAGCCGGGGTCGGGGCCAGGTTGAGGCCCACCCCCGGAGCCCTTCAAGCCAAGAGGGCCTGGGCGAAAGGAGTTCGTTGTGGAGACTTCCAAAAAGATCGTGTTGAAATTTCCCCGGCGCCTGGCGGATAAGGCCATCGTCTATCGCCTGGTTAAGGACTACAATTTAGAATTTAACATCCTCAAGGCCAGCATCACCCCTTCGGAAGAGGGACTCATGGTCATGGAGCTGGTGGGCACAGAGGAAGACCACCGTCGGGGAATGAACTATCTCCTCCAGAGTGGGGTGCAGGTTCAGCCCCTGAGCAAGGACATCCTCTGGAACGAGGATCGCTGCACCCATTGTGGGGCGTGCACCGTCCTCTGTCCCTCGGGGGCCCTGATCATGGATCGGAAGACCATGAGGGTCTCCTTCGACTCAGGGCAGTGCGTGGCCTGCGCGATCTGCGTCAAGCCATGCCCCCCGCGGGCGATCGAGGTTCACTTCTAATAAAAGGCGTCGGGCCACCGGCGGCTAGGACCGGATAATCCTCATCCAGACCTCACGCCGCCGTGGCCCGTCGAACTCACACAAGTAAAGGGATTGCCAGGTCCCGAGGCAGAGCTTCCCTCCCTGGAGGAAGACCACCACCGAGGAACCAACCAGGCTCGCCTTGATGTGCGCCGCGGCGTTCCCTTCAGTGTGTCGATAATCGTCCTCCTGCGGGATGACCTGGTCCAGCTCCTTCAGGATATCCTGACGCACCGAGGGATCTGCGCCCTCATTGATGGTGATGCCGGCAGTGGTATGGGGAACAAAGAGATAACAGACCCCCTCGGCAATCTCCTCCTCGGAAATTGCCCTCTCGACCTTTTCTGTGATGTCTACCATTTCAGTAGCCTTTGAGGTCCGCACCTGAATCCGCTTCAATCGCTCTCACCTCCTTGCCAGACCGAGATAGGAAGGTAGAATATTCCCCCCCCCTATTCCGCGAAATGGGGCGTCTGATCCCCCAGAGACCTCAGCACACAGCCTTTGCATCGCGGGCGGCTCAGACAACTCGTTTTCCCTGCTCGCACAATCAGGGCATGATATTCATTATAAAGCCGGGCATCCCGGGGAAGTGTATCCATGAAGAGGGCCTGCAACTCCTCGTAGGTACCCCCTGGCCGGATGAAACCGTGACGGGAGAAGATCCTCCGGGTGTAGGCATCCACCACAAAGATGGGGTATCCGCCGGCGTAGAGCAGGATAGAATCTGCGGTCTCAGGACCGATCCCCTTCACCCCCAGAAGACTCTCCCGCACCTCGCTTAGAGGCTGGTTAAACATCGCCTCCAGGCTGAATTCATACCGCTCCTTGAAGAAGGCCAGAAAATGGTGCAGGCGGTCGGCTTTCACCCGATAGTAGCCCGAGGGCCGAATCAGCCCTGCCAGCTCCTGAGAATCGAGAGCCGCCATCTCCCGCGGAGAAAGGACTCCCGCCTCCTTCAAATTGGTGATGGCCTTCTCCACATTGGCCCAGGAGGTGTTTTGCGCCAGGATGGCCCCCACGATCACCTCGAAGGGGCCATCCCCCGGCCACCATTGCTGGGGGCCGAAGTATCGGTAGAGCCGCCGGTAGACCGCCAACAGCCGCTTTCTCAATCCCTTCCTTCACCTCCTTCTCGTTCGTGGCGGGATTTTAGCAAAGAAACCGGGCAAAACCAAGGGAAGAGTGGGGTTCCAGACACATGACTTGACAGGCGCCCCGGCTCCATGTTATAAAATGAATGAACATTCAGTCATTTGTTTTCCCAGGAGGTTTGAAGTGAGGACGGCCAACCAAAAGGGGGAATTGAAGGAACATCGCCGCCGTGAGATCTTGAGCGCAGCGGCCAAGGCCTTTGCCGAGAAAGGTTACCACCCTACGACCATCGAGGAGATCTCGGAGACGGTGGACCTGGCGAAGGGAACCATCTATCTTTACTTCCCCAGCAAAGAGGCCCTCTTCCTGGCAGTGATCGAGGATGGGGTCCAGCGAATGGTGGAGCTCATCGATGAGGCGGCCAATCTCCGGGGACGCATTCAGGAGAGGTTGACGACCCTCCTCAACGCCATGCTGATCTTCCATTGGGAGAATCAAGATTTCTTTCGGCTTTTCATCAAAGAAGCGAGCGCCCTGGAACGGAACTCGCAGGATGACCTGAGGAGCAAGTGCGTCCGCCTGCACGAGATGCTCCTCGCCCGTCTGAACCGAATTATGGGGCAAGGGATTCAGCAGGGTGAACTGCGCAGCATGGACCCCTCGACCCTCTCGACCCTGTTTCTCGCTATAGTCCACGCCCTCTCCTATCGCGGCCTTCGCAATGCCACCTTGCCCGCCTTCGCCTCTTCTGCCCCCCTGATCGTAGACTGTTTCCTATCTGGAGTGCAGGCGAGGGCTTAAGGGGCTTGGGGGAACTCTCCTTCACGAAATGAGCAAAAAAGGCAGTCACATGAAGAAAACACTATCGATCTTTGCCTACATTTGCCTTGGTCCTGCCCTCTGTTCTCTCTTGTTCTCGGCCTGCAAGAAGAAGGAGGTCGAGGTACCAAGGGAGAAGGTGATCAATGCTCGGTCCCAGTCCGCGGAGAAAAGGGCCGTGAGACCATTTATCAATGCCATCGGGACACTGAATCCCTACGAGGAGGTTGTTGTCAGCGCCGAGGTGGACGGAATCCTGAAAGAGGTCCACGTCGATGAAGGAACGGTGGTCTCAAGAGGGAGGGCCTTGGACGTTATCGATGAGACAGAATACAGACTCCAGGTTCAGACGGCGGAAGCGGCCTTAAAACAGGCAGAGGCGAATCGCGCCAATGCCAAATTGGAGATTCAGAGGATGGAGTCCCTCTTTCGGGAAGGTCTGATCACCAAACAGCAGTTTGACGATGTGTCCACCCGATTGTCCATTGCTGAGGCCGAGGTGGAAAAAGGGGCTTGAATGGGAAGGGTTTTAGGGCTGGATCTGGGAGATGCCCGGGTCGGACTGGCGATCAGCGATGATTTGAAGAGACTGGCCCGGGGGTTGTCCACCGTAAGGGGCAAAGAGCGACATCGGATTTTCTCCATCCTGGGCGAGATGATTGGACAGTTCGAGGTGGAAGAGATCGTAGTGGGCCTGCCCAAGAACATGGACGGAAGCCTGGGGAGACAGGCGGGAAAGGCGCTGGCCTTTGCGGAGGCACTAAAAAAGCAGTTCGGGGTGCCGGTAACCACCTGGGACGAGCGCCTCACCACGGTGGCCGCCAAGAGGGCCCTGATCGATTCCGGGACCAGGCGATCCGGCCGGGGTCGGGAGGCCATCGACCGCGTGTCGGCCATCTTAATCCTCCAGGGATACCTGGATTCCCTCTTCCTTCAGGGCACGGCCAACCATAAAGAACAGGGATAATCATTTATTGAAAAAGAAGATCCCAAGCCAGCTCTTGCTCGTCCTTCCTTTGAGCCTGCTATTCCTGATTGCGCTGGGCATCCATTTCTATGCAGGCCATCAGAGCAAATTAGCGAGGGCGAGCGAGCGAGAAAGCCAGATTGTCAAGATCGAACCCCAATTGGGGGTAGCGGAGATCGCGCAGGCACTCAAACAAAGGGGCATCATCAGGAGTTCCCGGCTTTTCCTGTTGGCTGCCTTCCTCAAGGGTTCCGCCACCGAGCTCAAGGCCGGAGAATATGCCTTCACCCCGGGTATGTCCCTTCTGGAAATCATAAGAAAGTTGGAGCGGGGGGACATCTTTCATTACGCGGTCACCATCCCCGAGGGCTACACCCTGCGCGACATCGCCCAGCACCTCAACTCCTTGGGCCTGGCGGACCCGGAGAGATTCCTTCGTCTCTGCCACGACCAGGGGATCATCTCCCGGTACGGAATTAAGGCGCACAGCTTGGAGGGATACCTCTTTCCCGATACCTACTATTTGATGAAAGGGTTGAAGGAAGAAGAGATCATTGAACGGATGGTGCTCCGGTTCCTTCAGATCTTCTCCCCCAAGCAAGAGCAATGGGCCAAGGGATTGGCGATGAGCCGTCACCAGGTGGTCACCTTGGCCTCCCTAATCGAGGCGGAGACCCCCCACGGAGAGGAAAGATACCTGGTGTCTTCCGTGTTTCACCGCCGCTTGAAGCTAAAGATGCCCCTGCAATGTGATCCCACCGTCATCTATGCCGTTGCACAAGAATATGGCAAGAAGAGCCGGCTGAGCCGGCGCCACCTCAACTTCCCTTCCCCCTACAATACCTACCTTCACCCCGGCCTTCCCCCCGGCCCCATCTGCAACCCCGGAGCGGCCTCCCTGGAGGCCGCCCTCGCGCCGGCCTCCTCCTCTTATCTCTATTTCGTCTCCAAAGGCAATGGGACTCACCATTTCTCCTCTACCTGGATGGAGCATTCTCGGGCGGTGCGGCAATACCAATCTCGCCGGCCCGGAAGTTGAGGGTGAGGACTAAAGGAAGAATAATCCTTGAAAAATCTCTTCATTCATAATATTTATCAACTGGGATTTCTCGCGCGGTGAGATGTGGCAACGCCCCTGGCGAAGGAGGTAGGATGATGCGATCGGCTAAATTCTGGATGGTCCTTTTGATCCTGGCCCTGGGCCTCGGCTGCGCTCAGACCAGCTCTCAGGTAAAGAAGAAGCAGACGGCGGACGCCTATTACAAGCTGGGGGTCTACTATCTGGAGAATGCCAATTACAAGCAGGCCATCTCCGAGTTTCAGAAGGCGTTGGAGTTCAACTCGGGAGAGCCCAACTATCATTTCAGCATGGGGACTGCCTACTCCCTTGATGGGCGGGATAGCGAGGCAATCGATGAACTGAAGATTGCCCTTAGGTTAGACTCCAAGAACTCCGAGGCCCACAATAATCTGGGCTACATCTACGCCAAGCGGCAACGATGGCCTGAGGCGATTGCGGAATTTAATGCGGCCCTGGCCAATCCGGAGTATGCTCGTCCCCATTCCGCCCATCTCAATTTGGCCCAGGCCTACATGCAGCAGGGAAACCTGGACTCCGCCATCGAAGAATACAGAAGGGCCCTGGAATCCAAGCCCGATTATGAGGTGGCCCATTCCGGGCTGGGGAGGGCCTATCTCCAGAAGGGGGAGCTGGATCTGGCCATCCAGGAATTAGAAAAAGCGCTCAAGATCAACGAACGGCAGATTGGCGTGCATTACGACCTGGGGATCGCCTATCTGCGAAAGGGCGATAAGCAGAAGGCGGCGGCGGCCTTCAACAAAGTGATCGATCTGGATCCTCAATCTCCTCTCACCGGGGAGGCAAAGAAGCAACTTACAGCCATAGAGAAATAGAAACCTCCCCGCGAGATGATTATAGCTACCGTCTTTCCTGTTTTTCTAATTATCGCCCTGGGCTGGCTTTTCGCCAGGTTCAAGAGGATCAATCTGGGGGAGGTGAGCGAGATCATCCTCTTCATCACCACCCCTTGTCTGATCTTCTCCTCCCTCCTTAAGAGCCAGATCGTGATGGCCGATTTCGTCACGATCGCCCTCTCGGTGCTGGGGGTCACCCTGGGCTGCGGCCTGGCCACCGGGATCTTCCTCCGTCTTTCCCATCAAGAATGCCGGGGCCTCTATCTGCCGGTCATGTTCATGAACGCCGGGAACATGGCCTTGCCCTTGACCTTGCTCGCCTTCGGCCAGGAGGGCCTTACCCGTGCCATCCTCTACTATGTCACCTCCGCCTTCCTCAGCTATTCCCTGGGGGTCATGATCGTCTCCCACGAAGGCCACTTCAGCGAGGTCTTTCGGCTCCCCCTCATTTATGGGGCCATTTTGGGGCTCCTATTGGGAATCTTTCGGGTGCCGGTGAACCCCACCCTGGTTAAGCCCTTCGAGATCCTGGGGGGGGCTGCCATTCCCCTGATGCTCCTCAGCCTCGGCTATCGCCTCCACCACACCCAGATTCGCTCACTTCCCCTCGCCTTCTCCGGGGCGTTTTTGCGAATCGGCCTGGGGTTTGGCCTGGCACTGCTCTTCGTCTCCCTCTTCCGTATCCAGGGAACGACCCGCTCGGTTATCCTTCTTTCCTCCTCCATGCCCTCGGCCATCGTTAACTTCATCCTGGCCCAAAGATATGAGAGGAATGCAGAGGTGGTGGCCTCGGTCATCCTGGTGAGCACCCTCCTGAGCCTGCTCACCACCCCGCTCATCCTCGCCTACGCCATCGGGAGGTAATCCTTTGCAGATCTTGGCCATCGACATCGGGTTGGGAACCCAGGATATTCTCCTGTATGAGGGCAAAGGATCCCCGGAAAACTGCCCCAAACTGGTCTTGCCCTCTCCGGCGCTCCTTTATCGACAGAGGCTGAAAGGCCTCCTGGTCCACCAGAGCGATCTATTTCTGGATGGCTCGATCATTGGGGGAGGGGGACTCACCTCCTCCCTGATCGCCCACCTCCGCTCCGGCTTCTCAGTCTTTATGACCAAAGCGGCGGCCTTCAGCCTGCGCAACGACCTAAATGAGGTGAGGGAGAAAGGGATCCAGATCGTGGAGCAGGGCCCCCCTCACTTCTCTGGACAGCGCTTGACCTTGAAGGAGATTGACTTTGCTTCGCTCTCCGCTCTCTTGGCCCCCTGGGATATTGACCTGAGCCGGGTCCGGATCGCAGCCATCGCGGTCCAGGATCACGGGGTTTCTCCCCCCGGAACAAGCAACCGGCGCCTCCGACTCCAGAGGATTCAGGAAGGTCTAAAAAGGGACTCCCGGCCCACCTCTCTTGCCTTCTTCCCGGAAGAGATCCCTGCCTCCCACCTGCGGATGCAAGCCGCTGCAGACGCCTCGCAGAGCCAGTTGCCAGGGGCGCGGCCACTGCTGATGGACACCTCTCTGGCGGCCATTGCCGGCTGTCTGGTGGACCCCCTGGTGGCGGCAAGGTGGGAAAGACCGATCCTCTGTGTCAACCTGGGAAATGGGCATACCATGGCGGCGCTGCTAAAGCAGGGGAAGATCCTCGCCCTCCTGGAGCATCACACCCGGACCCTCAGCCCAGAGGCGCTGGAGAAGGCCTTGAGGAGGTTCTCCGCCGGAGACTTGCGGGAGGAGGAGGTCTTTGAAGAGGGGGGACACGGGCTCTTCTACCTGCAGGAGGCACCAGGTCTTTCCGCCTTAGGACTCATCGCAGTAACCGGCCCCCAACGAGAGTTGATGAGGCGTACCTCCCTTGACTTTTATTATCCGGCTCCTTACGGGGATATGATGATGACCGGACCGGCGGGATTGATTTGGGCAGCGAAGGAGAGATTTTCCGGGGTGGCGTGAAATCCGAGCATCAATGAATCCCCGAGCCCCCCGGGCTATCTCAGGATGAGGGAAGGCTAAATCTCTCTGACCCCTTCGGAAATGGTCTTGATGAGCATCTGGCCGGACTCGGCGGAGAATTCAACGCTTCGTCCGAAGTTCTTGCCCACATCCTTGGCGATCAGGGGAATCCCCTCTCGGGTCAGTTTCTTGGTGATGGCTTCCACATTCCGTTGTCCGGGGGAATGATCCGGAAAAGAAGGGGGGAGAGAGAACATCTGGGCCCCCCCTGCGATCTTCGCCACCAATCGTTTTCGCGATCCCCCTCGCCTCTCCAGCTCTTCCAACATCCCCTCAATGGCCTGGTCGGAGTATTTGGCCGACCCACCATCCTTTCCCCTATTCCCCGTCCCGGGCAACATGACATGGGCCATGGCCGCCAAGCGGAGGAGGGGATCGAAAAGGGCAACCACTACACAGGAGCCGATGCCATAGCTGGTCAGGATGTCAGGGGCCTCTGCCACTGCGTAGGTTGCCAGGGAGACTTGTACCTTCTTCATCATTTTGGATGAATAGGAAGGAGACGGAGCAAGACGGGCATGGATTCAGGATCGGGAAGAAGGAAGAGTCGACCCGAGATCTTGCTCTCCCGGTTCTCAAAGCGGGTCTCGATGATCATGACCACCCCTCCCACCTCACCCAGTTCGATCAAGAGATAATCTACCACCGCCCCGGCCATGTCGAAAGCCAACCCGGGAATCGAGGGGATGAGCAGGACTCCCAGGAGGTTGCTGAGGGCCGTCAGATAAGAGGAGGCCAGGATATTGGCCAATTCCTTCAACACCGATCTCTCCTCTTCCGTCAGGATCATCGTCGAGGCCGCCTTCTTGCCCGTCAACATGTGGATAATGGAGAGGACGCTCTGGCGAGGGAGTAAGATCAAGATATTCCCTTTGGCATCACCTCGAATCTTGAGATAAAGGCCTGCCATCAATTCCTCCTCCCCGCCGATGTGCCTGGGGATATCGGCCAGGGGCAAGATGGATACCTGGGGTACGGTGAGTGCCAGGGGATGGTCCAGGAGTTGGGAAAGGGCGGTGGCGGCATGGCCCATTCCGATGTGGCTAATTTCCTTCAGGGCATCCAACTGGGACTCGGTGAGGTTAGCGAGAATATCCATCATTGACTCATACCTGGGGCCAAGCGCCCACACCCCCCAGATCTACAGGGTATTGAGATCCAGGATCAGCACCATTGATCCATCTCCCATGATGGTGGCACCGGAGAAGCCCTTCACTTTCCGGAGCAAGCCTTTCAGCGGCTTTACGACGGCCTCCCGATATTCCAGCAACCCATCTACCACCATTCCCGTGATGTGGCCTCGGCGCTCAACCAAGATGCCCACCACGGGCCCCCCGACTCCCCCCTTCCCGTCCGAGACCCCGAATAGGGAACCAAGGCGAAATAATGGGATGAGCCCCTCTTCGGTGGTGACCCATTCCTGCCCTTGTGAGACCTGGATCTCGGAGGACAGGAATTCGAAGGTGCGATAGATCTGCGAAAGGGGAACCGCGTATCGCTCTTTTCCCACGCCCACCCGGAGGACCTGGATAATGGCCAGGGTCAAAGGCAGCTTCAGGCTGATAGTGGTCCCCACCTCCTTGTGGGACTCGATCAGCAAGCTCCCGCCCAGGGATTCAATGACGCTCTTCACGACATCCATGCCTACCCCTCGCCCGGACACCTCTGAGACGACCTCCGCGGTGCTGAATCCGGGCGCTGTAATGAGGTAGAGGGCCTCGTCGTCGCTCAATGAACCATATTGCTCCCGGTTGATGATCCCCTTCTCCAGGGCAACGCTCTTGATCTTGGCGGGATCAATGCCTCGCCCATCATCGCTGATCTTGATCAAAATGCGCTCACGCTCCCTCGTAGCCTCCACGCGCAGCCTTCCCTCCGGGGGCTTCCCCTTCCGGGCTCTTTCCTCTGGGGATTCGAAGCCGTGATCGATGCAATTGCGGAAGATGTGAAGCAGGGGATCTGGCAACTCCTCCAAGATGGCCCGATCCAGCTCCACCTCTTTCCCCACGAACTCGAACCTCACCTCTTTGCCCTTGGCGCGAGCCAAGTCCCGAATGGCCCGGGGAAACCGCTCCGCCACCAGGTCTAAGGGCATCATGCGAAGCCGGATGGCCAATTGATAGAGGCCTGAGACCAGATGGTCCACTCGATCGATGTCCTCGCGCAGTTTCACCGGGGTGAGGCGGGGGTTGAAATCGATCAGGCTCCCCTTCGCCGTCACCAGTTCCCCCACCATATCGATCAAATCGTCCAACAGGCGGGTATCCACCCTCACCATGGTGCTCTTCTTCATCTGCAGGGGGACGGAGGAGGAAACAGGGGCCTTTTCCTGGCCTGCTGCGGCGACCGCCTCCCATCTTTCAGGCGCCTCCTCCTTCCCGGTAACATCCTTCACCGTGGCCGATTCGATCTCCGGTTGAGCCAGGATGGCCGTTCGAATCTCCGGGCCCAGCTTCACCGATGCCAACAGGATAAAGAGAGATCCGCTGAAATTCCCCCCCTGGAGGTCCTCCAGGCTGGGAGACATCTGGAGGATCTCCCCCAGGCTCCCTACCCTCTTGCAGATGACTAAGGCCCGGGCGTTGGGCATCGGGGCATCTTTCGCCACCTCCACCGCCGCCGAATAAAGGCGCACGCCCCTCTCAGTGGCCCACCTCCGGATCTGCTGGAGGTCGTCCTCTTCCACCGTGGCAGCAGAGGGGGTCGGGACGGGCTTGGACGGAGGAGATTCCGGGGTCACGGCCGGGGCGATGGCCCCCGCCTCCTGGCCTCTCCGATCATAGCCCCCTAATTTATGAATGAAAGCCGAATGGTCGGTTACGGAAGCCCCCTGGGTCCTCACCTCCTCGATCGAGCTGCGCACCAGGTCAAAACCCTCAAAGAGGAGATCGACCACCTCCTTGGTCACCGAGATCGTCCCCTTGCGGAGCTTATCCAGGAAATCCTCCAGGCGGTGCGAGAGGGTGGAGATCTGTATGAACCCCATCGAGGCCGACATCCCCTTCATGGAGTGGGCCTCCCGGAAGAGGTTGTCCACCAGGGATCTCTCCTGGGGGGACTGCTCCAATTCCAGCAGCAGGTTGTCCATCTTTTGCAGATGGTCCGCCGATTCGCTGATGAAGAGCTTCATATACTTGGACATATCCATGGGGGGTGTCCCTTATGCCCGGAAATCAGCCATTAATAGGATTGAAGTCCTCATCGAGGCCCAAAACGGACATTACCACCTTGAGCACTTTGTTCGGCTGAAAGGGCTTGACGATGAAGTCCTTGGCCCCTGCTTCGATGGCCTCGGCGATCAAGGATTCCTGGCCCAGGGCACTACACATAATTACCTTCGCCTGGGAGTCAAATTTCATGATCTCCTTCAGGGCAGTGATCCCATCCTTCTCGGGCATCACGATGTCCATCGTCGTGATATCGGGCCGCAATTCTTTATACATCCTCACTGCCTCCAGGCCGTTCTCCGCCTCTCCCGAGATCACGAAGGGAGATCGGGCAAAAATGTCCCGGATCATGCTCCGCATGAAGATCGCGTCATCGACCACCAGTATCTTGATGCTCATCCCGAGGCCTCCTCAAATTCGGGCACCAAAGAAGAGATGATTGGGGAAGGGTTAAGGACATTTATGACTAGCCCCGCATGGCAGAGCGCCCCCCTGAAGAAAACACTTTTCCTCTCGCCCGGGATCGGAACGGAGAGTTCTCGCAACTGATCTAATGAGACCTCCCGGATCTGGGCAACTTGATCCACCAAGAAACCTAGATCAATCTCGGGATCGGGAAGATTCAAGATCACCACCTGGGACCTTTCCTTTTCCTTGGTTGAGGGGAGACCGAGCAGGGATTCGAGATCGAAGACCGCCAGGACCTTCCCGCGCAGGTTCATAATCCCCAGGACCGCGTCCGGGGCATTGGGAACCCGGGTGATGGCGCTTCGCTGCACCACCTCCCGGATCTCCTCCACCCGGAGGGCAAACCACTCCCGCTGCACCCGGAAGAAGATCAGGTGCTCTAACCCCTCTCCCTCTTGGCTTGGCTGCGTCTCTTTCATCGAGGTGTTTCCCTCATCGAACGCCTCAGTTATCTACCCTGAACTTGGCGATGGCCTCGCTAAGCTTGTCGCCCAGGCTGGAAAGCCTCTGTGCTGAATCCGCCATCTGCTCCATGGAGGCCGTCTGTTCCATGGTCGCCGCCGAAGTCTGCTCCGATGAGGCCGCATTGTCCATGGCCACCTTTGCGATATCGTCGATGGTGGCCACCATCTGTTCCGCCCCCTTGGTTTGTTGTTGGGTGAGCTGGGAGATCTCCTGTACTTTCTTGACCTCGTCGATGACGACCAGCACAATCTCCTCCAGGGCCTTGCCGATAGAGGCCAAAAGGTCTCTTCCCGAACTCACCTCCCGGCCTGCCATTTCCATCGCGTTGAGGACCTTGGAGCTCTCCCCCCAGATCGCCTTGATGATCTCCGAGATCTTTTCCGCGGAAGAGCCCACTTCGGTCGCCAGCTTCCGCACCTCTTCGGCCACCACCGCGAATCCCTTCCCATAATCCCCGGCCCGGGCCGCCTCGATCGTCGCATTGAGCGCCAACAGGTGGGTCTGCTGTGCAATCTTGGTGATGACATCCACGATGGTCCCTACCTGTCCTACCTTCTCGGAGAAGCTCTTCATGCCTCTGGCCGAGGAGTCCATCACATCAAAGGCCCCCTTCAACTTCTCCATTGCCTCCTGGGCAACCTTGCTCCCGGTCTGGGCAGAATATCCGGCTTCCGAGGCCGCATCCGCTGCGGCCCGGGCCCGCGTAGCAATTTCACTGCTCGCGTTGGCCAAATCCCTCATCAGCCTGGAGGCCCGATCGACCAAAGAGGCCTGGTTTTCTGCCCCCTTGGCAACCTGTTCCACGGTGGCAGCGATCTCCTGGGTGGAGGCGTTCATCTCCTGGGCCGAGTTGGACAGCTCCCCAGCGGATCGAGACACGGTGGAGACCACCGACCGCACCTCTCTTACGATCTCTCTCAAATTGGAGAGCATTTGATTGAAGGACTCGGCAAGCTCGGCAATCTCGTCTTCGGATTCGACCCTCACCTCCTTGGTCAGGTCTCCATCGCCCATGATCCTGGCCGCCACCACCAGGTTGCGCAGCTCTCGGGTGATGTTTCGAGAGATGATGAGAGAAAGGATTGCACCTACCAACAGAGCCGAGAAGGCACTTAACGGGGTGCTGACCCACTCCCGGAGCGCGATGTTCTTCATGGCCACCGTGGCAACCCCGTTGATCACGACCACGGTAAAGACCACCGCCAGGAACGCCAAGATAATCTTGTTGCCAATGGAAATCTTCATCCTCCTCCCTCCCTGAGAGAAATCCTCTGTTCTCCCCAGTGTTTATCGAATCAGGCCTCTTACTGAGATGATCTTGAGGGGGTACGTCTTTCTTCGAAGATCCCTTTTCCGGGGGGATCCTCAAGGTAAGGATTCGTCATCATATTCGCTCGTGAATGGCAAAGCTTGCCCCTGACACCGGACTCGCATTACGCCTCTTTACCCCGCGGGCGCTGGTAGATCCTCTCTGCGGCATCCGTCACCTTGTATTCGGGAGGCACCGCGCTCGCACCTCCTTCCGTCCTCCCCAAGACCAGATACCCCCCAGGGTTGAGGGTATCAAAGAAGGAGGCCAGCAAGTGCCGTTGTAATGCCGGACTGAAATAGATCAGGACATTGCGAAAGAGGATCAGGTCCAGATTGCGAAAGGGGGGAGGATCCTGCAAATTGTGAGCCCGAAAGACGACCATCCTCCGGATCTCCTCTCTCACCGAATACCCTTCGCCTTCCTTCTTGAAGTAGGCCTCTTTCCACTCTGACTTCATCTTCGCCAATTTGGGGGGGTCAAAGAACCCCCTGCGCGCGGCCAACAGGCCTTTTTGGTCAATATCCGTGGCGAAGATGAGGACGGAGAATTTGTCCTTTTCCTGCTTGAGAGATTCCTGGATGACGATGGCCAGTGAGTAAGGCTCCTCGCCCGAGGAGCAACCTGCGCTCCAGCACCGCATCACATGAGAGAAATCCTCCCTTTTCTGCGCGTAGAGCGCGGGCAGGATCTTTTCCTCCAGCGCCGCGAAGGTGCGGGGGGAGCGAAAGAACTCCGTCACCCTGATAATGAAGCTATCCAGAAAAAGATCGATCTCCCGTGAATCCGCCGCGAGCAACGCGATGAAATCGTCGAGGCTCGGGCATCCCTTGCATTTTTGGCGGACGGTCAGCCTTCGCTGAAGATAACTGTCCCCGTAGAGGCCCAAATCGATGCCCCGCCTCTCTCGCACCAACTTCCGGAGGCTTTGCATGGCTGCTGCTTCCCGATCGTGCGAAGTGGAGGGGCCGGAATCTCTGGCGGAGCCTCTAAGGGAGGGGTCTCCTCCCTTAGATAGGCCGGGGGCAGCAGCCGGGTCTCTCACCTCGAGTCCCCTCCTTCCCGCCCTAGGGAATCTATCTCTTTCATCGCCTTCAGGGATCTGACGAAGACATCTACCATATCCGGATCGAATTGGCTGCCTTTCTCCCGCAACAGCTCTGCAATCGCCTCCTCTTCTGACCTCTTGGGACAGTAAGTGCGCCCAGTCGTCATGATATCATAGGCGTCAGAGATCGCAATGATTCGGGCCAGCTTGGAGATTGCCTCGCTCTTCAGGGCATCCGGATACCCCAAACCGTCCATTCTTTCGTGGTGGTGACGGATGATCGAGGCAACCTCTTCCAACTCTTCAATATGGCCCACGATCTCTGCCCCCTTGCTGGTGTGCTCCCGCATGTAGGCCCATTCGTCATCCGTAAGTCCTGAAGGCTTGTTGAGAACCCCTTCCGGGGTGCCGATCTTTCCCACATCGTGCATCTGGGCCGCCAATTGCAGGGTATAGCGCTCGCCCGGTGAGAGGTCCAGCGAGTCTCCAAGCAGGAGAGAGAGCTCCGTTACCCGATGCGAATGCCCCGCGGTATAGGGGTCTTTCGCATCAATGGCTGCCGCCAGGGCGGTAATCGCCTCAAAGAGGATCTGGGCCCCCTTCTCCATCAGACGTTCCCTCTCCAGGCGCCGCCTCTCCAAGTTTCTCTCTACGATGATGGGCAGCTCCCGGATGTTCACCGGTTTGGTGATGAAATCCGAAGCCCCCTTCTGCAGGCTCGTCTTCGCCAGCTCCACATCTCCAAACCCGGTAATCAACACGATGGGCATATCGGGATGAATCTTGGAGGCGATCTCCAAGAGCTCGATGCCGCTCATCTTGGGCATGGAGATATCTGTGAGCAGCATATGGAACCGCTTTTCCTTCAAAAGTGACAATGCGTCGAAGGCATTGGCCGCTATCGCGATGCGATAGCCGCTCCGGGTGAGGGCCTCACCTAAGGCCTCACGCACCTCAAATTCATCATCGACCACCAAGATATGCATGGGGGAGGGGGATTGAGCAGATCTCTCGATGCCAGCACCCGATGTAAACATATTCGCTCACTCTCGGCCCTTGGGCCGCCAACTTCCAAATGGAAAAGGCAAGAGAGAGGGTTCAGAAGAAGGGGGATCGGATCAGTGTAAACCCCACCTCGAGGCGGGTCGCCAAAAGAGTGGGAAGGCAGAGAAGTCCTCGGACTCAAGATCCACTCTCAATTTCCTCTCTCGGCTTCTGACTCTTTTCCAGCTGTTCGGAAACGAACTTGCCCACCATCTCCTTGCATCCCAACCCAAAGGCCAGAGCCAAGGCCAGACAGGCCGATCCGAAGAGGATAATAAAGGCCGCGGTGACGATCTCGGAGGCAATATTCAACTCCTCCAGGGCCATGGCCGACACGATCACGATGATCAGGTAGCGCACCATTTGGCCCAAGAGATCCGCCCGAATCCACTGAAGATGTGCGGCTCCTACTCTCACCACCCCGGAGACAAAATTGGCAAAGAAAAGCCCCAGCACCAAGATAAAGATCGCGGCGAAGATCCGAGGAAAATAAAGCAGCAGGTCATTGAGGAGTTGGGATGCAGCCTGGAGCCCCAGAGCGTTGACCGCGGCCATGAAGATGGCCAGCATCAACATCCAATAGACCAATTCCCCCAACAGCTCTACCGGGGACTGTCGAATCTTCCCCCGGAGGAATAGGTCCTCCAGGCCTGCCTTCTCGGCGGCCACATCGAAATGGATCGCCAAGAGGAGACGGATGGCCAATAGCTTCAGGATGCGGGCTAATATCCAGCCGCCGATCAGGATGAGGATTGCCGCCAGGATATGGGGGAAATAGGAGGCGATCATCACCATCATCGCCTTGCTCGGATTTAAAAGGGCTTCAAAGAAGTCCATGGTCTCCTCTGCCCTCTGCTACTTCCTCCATTTGGACATCAAATTGGCGGCCCTCTCCCCTCCATCTCCAGTGCCCACTACCGGCTGAGTGGAGGGAGAAAGACCAGAGATGGCCCGCAGCTTGGCCTCGAAATCCTTCAGTTGGGCGATTTCCTTCTTCAATTGATTGATCTGCGCCGCCTGCTTTCCCAATCGGCTCCCCAATGAGGAATTCTCCTCTTCCAGGTAGATGAGACGGACGTTGCGATAAAGGAAGTCGAAATTCTTCACCAGCACGAAGGTGGAGAAGAGGGGGAGGAAGAGGAAGAAGACGAAAAAGGAATAGAGTCGTCTCTTGGAGAGGGTGATCCTCCTCATCTTGCCAGATTCGGAGAAGGCAATGATGGTGATGAATCCCTTCAGGCCCAAGGAGAGTTTTTGCGAGGCAGTGCGCAGGATGCCCCTGAAATCCGCAGCGTGAAATTCCATCGGCGCCTCCTTTCTGAGACCGGAGGATAGTACTTTGAAACTCTATTATCCAAAAAACCCTCTCGTGTCAAGGATAAAACGGCCCCGCCCCAGTCCTCAAGACGGCCCAAGGCCTCAATCCCGATGAGACCGAAAGTGGTCGAACCCCCCGACCAGGGGCCAGAGAGCCCCGTCCTGGCGCTGGAGGTTCATTTGGCCTGGCTGTCCCAAGACTTCCCCGATGCGCCTCACCGGGGCCAGCCCTGCTTCTCGAAAGGCCTTTTCCACTTGATCCGGAGCGGAGGTCGCAAAAAGCAGCTCGTAATCCTCGCCGCCCTGGGTGGCGAGGCGGACCGGGTCCTCTCCCAATTCCCGGGCAACGGCTCTGACACAAGAGGCAACGGGCAGCTCTCTCTCCCAGATGACCGCCCCCACCCCGCTCTCCCCGCAGAGGTGTCCCAGATCGGAGGCTAACCCATCGCTGAGGTCAATCATCGCACTCGCCCATCCCTCCTGGGCCAAGAGCTGACCCTCTCTCACCCGGGGTGTGGGCAGGAAATGCGCCTCTACAGCCTCTTGAAATGCCTCACGGGTCAAGGGATCTAACCCCTGGAATCTCCTCCAATCCCGGGGAGGCAGGCTTCCTGTGTTCTTTGGATCCAGCTCCAGGGCCGCCTTAATCCCCGCCAGGCCGGCGGCCGAGGCCCCCAGGGCGCCGGTGACCATCAGTGAATCTCCGTCTCTGGCCCCAGATCTTCTTATCCAGCAGCCCTCTTTTCCCTCACCCAGCAGGGCTACATTGATAAACAGAGGACCCGGGGAGAGGGAGGTATCTCCCCCCACCAGGCTGACTCCATAGACCGACGCCTCCTCCTCCATCCCCGCATAGAGGGCATCGATCGATTCCACCTGCTCGTCCGGGGAGAGGGCTAAGGAGATCAGGGCCACGCGCGGAACGCCTCCCATGGCGGCAATATCGCTGATATTCACCGCCAGGGCCTTCATGCCCAAAAGGTGAGGGGGGGGGATATCCCGGAAGAAGTGGATGCCCTCCAGGAGAAGGTCGGTGGTGGCCAACAGGATCGAGCCTTCGCTGGGCCGGAAGGCGGCCGCATCTCCTCCGATGCCCAGGAGCAACTGAGACCATCGCCCCTGTGCCCTTTCCCGAATGCGGCTAATCAACCCGAACTCTCCCAGGGCGGATAGATCCATGGCAATCTTCCAAGGAAATCAAGGCAGGTGGGCCAGCTCCTCCAGGACCCGGGACCGGATCTGTTGTGGAGAAGGCGAATCCACCACCCTTCTTCCGTTCTGGAGCATGGGCTTCAACAGAGGGATGAACTCTGCCCCGCAGGGGCAGCCCGATTGATCAGAGTGGGAGGCAACCACCACCGTCTTGCGGCAGGAGGGACACCTCAACACCCTTTTACGCCCCGACATCTTTCCCCTTTTGGCTACGGGGCGGCCATCAATCTCCACAATATCCATGGCCAAATCAAGGACGGGGGCATTGCTGATGGAGGTCCCCACCCCAAAAGAATCGACGATGTCCCGCAGCTTGCAGATCTCCTCCTCGTCAATGCCGCCGCTTACGAAGAGCTTCACCTGATGGTGGCCTCGGTAATCGAGCTCCCACCTCACCTCCTGCAGGATCCTGTAGATGTCGCCGCGACGGGAGGAGGGGGTGTCCAGGCGCACTCCATAAAGATCCTTCCCCAGGGTCTCGGCCACTTTCAGGGCCTCGGCCTTTTCATCGCAGAAGGTATCCACCAGGATCACCCGGTGTACCAAAGGATCGATGACCTCATGAAAGGCCTTCGCCGCCGCCACCACATCCCCCATCATCAAGATCAAGGCATGGGGCATGGTGCCCATGGGGGGCTCTCCGATCGCCTCGGCGCTAGCGATCACCGAGACCGCATCACAGCCCCCAATGAAGGCAGCGCGATCGATCATGGGGGCGATCGCAGGATGCATACGACGGGCCCCGAAACTGATGATTCCCTTCCCGGCGGCCGCCTTCTTGCACCGGGCAGTCTTGGTCGCCACCCCTGATGCCTGGCAGAGAATCCCCAGGAGGGCCGTCTCGAAAATCGCATAATCCAGGTAGTTGCCCTCGATCGCCATGACAGGCTGCAAGGTATTGAACCAGGTCCCCTCCTCCATCGCCTCCACCTGGATGGGAAGGCCCTCCAACAGGTACAACGCCTCATCGAGCCCCGCAAAAATTCCCCAAGGCCAGTCGGAGGGAAAGCCCTTCAGCATGATCTCTGCCCGGGCCCGGGGGTTTATCCCCTTGGCCTTCAGGATCTCGACCGTCCTCGCAAAGTAGATGTCGGTTACCTTTCCCGCCCTAATCTCCTCATCCTTGGCGATGTGGAACATATCCCTCCCTCTCCATCCAACCATAAAGATGGTGTGCCAGTCTGGCGAATTCCTCAATGCAAAGGCTCTCCCCTCGCCTCCGTGGGGAGATATCCGCATCTGCAAAAGCCCGATCCCAAACTTCCCTGCTCAATCCCGAGGCGACTTGGCTGGGCAGCGCATTTCCCAGCATCTTCCTCCTCTGGGAGAAGGCGGCCCGAACCAGGATTCGAAATAGGGCCTCGTCCTCTATCTCCACCCTTGGCGTCGGCCGCACCAGCAGCCTTAAGATCGCCGAATCCACCTGAGGTTTAGGATAGAAGGCCTCTTTCGGTACTGTGGCCACCCATTCCACCTCCGCATAAAGCTGGAGGGCGATGCTCAAAGCTCCATACTGCTTCGTTCCTGGATGGGCGAGGAGGCGCTCGCCCACCTCTTTTTGAACCATCAAGACCATCGAGGAAAAAAGATATCGATATTGCAGGAGACGAAAAAGCAGGGGGGTAGAGATGTAATAGGGCAGATTGGCCACCATTTTGGCTTTCCCCCTCAGTCCCCGTTCCTTCGCCCAGGCGGAGAAATCGAAGGTCAAGATGTCCGCCTGAACCAACGAGAGGTTGGTGAAACCATGCAGTTCCTTCCCCAGGAGGCGAAAGAGGTATGGGTCGAGCTCGATGGCCACGACAGATCCTGCGATCCCACAGAGCGCCCGGGTCAGGAGGCCCAAGCCTGGACCGATCTCGACCACCTGATCCTGGCGGTCCAATTCCGCCGCCTGCACAATCGCTTCCAGCCAATGCCGATCGATCAGGAAATTCTGCCCCAGCCTCTTCTGGGGACGCAACCCATATCGGCCAAGGATCTCCCTTGTCTCGCTCAACAAGGAGATAGCCATGAGACCTCCGGAAGGGACCGACCTGCTACCCTTTCTTCTTCTCCAGATCGGAATCCGCTTGTTCCTTGGCCATGTTCATATAAACCTGGGCCACAGTATGTTGGGGACTGATGCGCAATGCCTCCTTCCAGTTCTGGATCGCCGATTCGGTATCCCCCCGGCGAAAGAAGAGGGCCCCCAAATTGGTGTAGGGGTCTGCATAGCGGGGATTGATCCTGATGGCCTCCCGAAAGGCCGCCTCGGCCTCCTCATCCATCCCCCTCTCCCGATAGGCAACCCCCAATCGATTATGAACATCGGGAAAATCAGGACAGAGCCTGATCGCCTTTCGGTATTCTTCGCTTGCCTCCCCATATAACCCCAGTTCCTGGTAGGCCTTTCCCAGGTCGATATGGGAATTGGCCAGCTTGATTCGTACCCCCGAGTTCAGATCGAAGGCCATCTCTTTTTCTCTCTCCGTAGCCTTGCCGAAT
The DNA here is from genome assembly GCA_043800755.1 of bacterium. Classification (GTDB taxonomy): domain Bacteria; phylum Methylomirabilota; class Methylomirabilia; order CAVQYV01; family CAVQYV01; genus JAZDMQ01. The sequence goes on from JAZDMQ010000126.1 coordinate 23,850, forward strand.
TCGCTCTGGGCCTGATCGTAGGCGCCGGTATCGGCCAGGGTAATCGCCAGGTTGAGCTGGGCCTCCGTATAGTTGGGGTTGATGCTCAGGGCCCTCTGGAAATGATGAATCGCCTTTTTGAACTGGTTATTGTGACTGTAGATCACCCCGAGCATATTATGGAGGTTGGCGTACTCCGGTGCCTGTTTCACCAACTCCAGGAGTAGCTTCTCGGACTCCTCATATTGATTATCCCGATAGAGCTCGGTCGCCTTCTTGATGGTTTGCTTGAGATCCACAATGACCCTCCTTCGCCCCTGCAGAATACGGCTGGACCTTCCTTCAGAGTCCAGAGACGATCTTCCAGCCCTCTCTCTCCTTCTCCAGGCCAATCCTCTCTTGGCCCTTCAGCTCCCTCACCTGGTCCCCCCTGCAAACGCGAATCTCATAGGCCTGGACCGCCTCCCCTCGGCCCCGGGAAATCAGAATGCGCCGGCTCGCAATGCGCACCTGGATTGAATCAACGCCCGCCATCATCTCCATGGTCTCGCGCCGGAGATGCCCCCAATCTCCCCTCTCTCCCCGATAGCTATGAACCCCCAGGTGAGCAAGATGAGCCGGGAGGCAGGAGATGGGCAACGCATCAATGGCCTTCTGCCTCCGCCAAGTGCCGTTGCACCTCCGGGGCATGCTCCGAATTCGGGTATTTCTGTAACAACTGCAGAAAGGCCCGATTCGCCTCCTCTGACTCTTCCAGCCGGTAGAGGGACTTTCCCAGGTAATAGAGCGCCTTCTCCTCCATCGCGGTCTCCGGGTAATGGCTGAGCAGATATTTGAACCGCCCAGAGGCGGCCTTATACTTTCCCTTCCGAAAGTAAAAGCGCCCGATGAAGAATTCGTGGCCGGCCAACCTGTCTTCGCAGACCTTCAACTTCTCCTTGGCGGGAGCGGCGTAGCGAGAGTCGGGGGCGTCCTTCAGCACCGTCCTGAATTCAGAGACCGCCCTCTGGGCAGGAGATTGATCGCGGTCCACGCTGGCGATCTCCGCGAAGTGGGTGAGGCCCAAGTAGTAATGAGCCTCGTCGGCGTAGGGATTCTGGGGGTGGAGGTCGAGGAACTTTTGATACTCCACCTTGGCCTCCAGATACTTCTTATCCTCGTAGTAGGCCCTTCCCAGATCAAGCTGAGCCCGCGGTATCCACTCGCTCGCCGGGTATTCAGACATCAGCCGTTTGAGCAAATCCTGCGCCTCCTGGTACTTCTTGGCCGCCAGGGCCTCTTCCGCCTGCTGCAGGATCTGGGCATCGCTCAAGACGGCCTTTTTCTCAGGACCCGCACAGGAGCAGAGCAGCCAGAGGGAGCCCAAGGTCAAAAGGATCAGGCTGATCCTTCTCCAGGCGGGGGATCCTCTCCGGCAATGCCACCCTCGATGTACCCTTCGGCTGTCCAGTTTCTCCAAGACTCCCCTCGCTCTCTCTCCCCTCAAGGCACCAGGGCGACGCGGATCGTCCCGGGCGGGGACTCCATAAAGAACTTCATCGCCTCCGATGCTTTCCCAAGTGGGAACTTATGGGTAATAATCTTCTCAATGGGGTACTTCCGCGATTCGATAATCCGCACTGCATCCCCCACATCCAGGGACTGGCCGAGACCTCCCACCACCTCTATCTCCCGGAAGACGATCCAGTCCGGCTTGATCGGTACCTCCTTCTGTTTGAAGGTCCCGGCGATGACCAATCGGCCCATTGCCCGCAGCAGCCCGAAGGCGGATCGCAGCGACTCTGGTTGACCCGTGCATTCGATCACCAGATCGGCCATCTTGCCTTCGGTCAGCTCCTTGACCCGCTTCTCCACATCCTCCTTCTCCGCGTTGATAGTGAAGTCAGCTCCAAACTCTTTAGCCAGTTCGAACTTATGAATATCCTTGCCCATCCCGGTGACGATGATGGGACTTGCCCCTGATTCCTTGGCTGCGACCACGCTGGATAGCCCCTGGGCCCCTGGCCCCAGGATGACCACTTTATCTCCCAGCTTGGCTTTCCCTTTGGTTCGAACCCAGCGGATGCCATTGCCAATGACGGAGGCGAGGCAAGCTGCCTCCGAAGGAGGGTCAGAAGAGATCCGATGCACCATGGAGCCGGGAGCGACGAACATGAATTCCCCGTAGGCCCCCCAAAGGTGAGGAGAGACGGAGGCGCTCACGCTGAATCCATAGACCCTTCTGCGATTGCACAAGGCGTAGTTGCCCGTCATACAGAAGGGGCATCGGTGACAAGGGATGTAAGGCTCGACCACCACCCGATCTCCCTTTCTCACTTCGTACTCCTGGGCTCCTTCCGCTCCGACCTCCTCCACGAATCCCACCATTTCATGGCCTAAAATGAAAGGGAAGGCCTCATCGCCCTGCAGGCCCAAGAAGTGATTCGGATCACTGCCACAGATCGAAACCATCTCCACCCTCAAAAGCATATCGGCAGGCCCGATCTTCGGAACCTCAAATTCTTGCATCTCCATGTGGCCCGGCTTGTTGACCACCATGGACCTAGTCTTAGCCATCTTTTCTCGCCTCTTTCTATCTTCGCATCATGGCCAACAGCTCATCCCCAACCTCTCCGGTGCGGGCAGACCCACCCAGGTCCGGGGTGCGCGCCTGGCCCTGGGCCAGAATAGAGGCCACCGCCTTGCGGATCAAGGAGGTGGATTTGGCCTCCCCCAGGAATTCCAACATCATGGCCCCTGTCAGGATGGCGGCCAGGGGATTGGCCATCCCCTTGCCGGCTATGTCCGGGGCGGATCCATGGGTTGGCTCAAACATGGAGGGGTGCGCCTTGCTGGGATTGATGTTGCCACTGGGGGCTAGACCCATCCCCCCCACGATAATGGCCCCCAGGTCGGTGAGGATATCTCCAAAGAGATTAGAAGCTACCACTACATCGAAGGATTCTGGCTTCCGCACAAAATTCATGCAGGCCGCATCGACCAATTGAGACTCGGTCGCCACCTCCGGATAATCCTTGGCCACGACCCGAAAGACCTCATCCCAGAAGACCATGCCGAAGCGCTGGGCATTGGACTTGGTGATGGAGGTTACCTTTTTTCGCCTTCCCGGCTGTCGGGCCAGGTCGAAGGCATAGCGGATGACCCGCTCGGTCCCGTGACGCGTAAAGATCCCCGCCTGGACGGCCACCTCGTGGGGGGAACCTGGATAGACCCTGCCCCCCACATCCGCATATTCTCCCTCGGTGTTCTCCCGGATTACCACCATATCGATGGAGCCCGAGGCCTTGTCGGCCAGGGGGGAGCAGACCCCGGGATAGAGGTAGATGGGTCGCACGCAGGCATATTGATCAAACGCCTTACGAATCGGAAGGAGCAGCCCGTGGAGGGTGACATCATCCGGGACCCGGGGATCGCCTACCGCACCCAGGTAGATGGCATCGAAAGAGGCCAAAGTCTGCAAGGCATCACTGGGCATCATGGTGCCCGTCGTGAGGTAAAATTCGCTCCCCCAGGAAAACCTTTCCAGCTCCAGCGGAGAGCCCGCAGAGAGGGACTGGGCGGCCTGCATCACCCTGAGGCCCTCCTCCACCACCTCCGGCCCCACCCCATCTCCCGGGATGACCGCAATCCGATGAGTCTTCATTTATGATTCCTCGGGCCTGCCTCCGGCTAAGCAAGCCGGGGATCCGGCCCTTCCAGGATTCCCTTCACCTTTCCTAAGAGCTGAGCCGCATGGGTCCCATAGAGGAGGCGGTGGTCGCAGGACATGGTGATGCTCATCATCGGGCGAATGGCAATCATCCCGTTGATGACGATCGGCTTCTCCACCACCCTTCCCACCGCCAGCATCGCAGCCTCTGGCTGGTTGATGATGGCAGTGAAGTGGTCCACCCCGAACATCCCCATGTTGGAGATGGAGATGCTCCCCCCTCCGTACTCTTCGGGCTTCAATTGCCCCGCCCGGGCCTTTGCGGCCAGGCCCTTGTTCTCCTTGGTGATCTGGCTCAGGCTCTTGCCCTCGGCCCCCCGGATCACCGGGATCAGGAGCCCCTCTTCCAGGGCCACCACCACGCCCACATTGATCTCGGACTGGAACTTGATTTTCTCCCCTTCCAAGGTCACATTGGCCCTCGGATACTCCTTCAGGGCCAGGGCCACCGCCTTCACCAGGATCTCGGTGAGGGAGAGGCTCAGGCCCGTCTCCGCCTGGATCTTGGGCCGGAGATTCTGCTGCAAGGTGAGGGCCTGGGACATATCCACTTCCATGCCCACATAGAAATGGGGTGCCGAGACCTTACTCTTGGCGGTGCGGTCGGCAATGATCGCCTGCATGGAGGACATCTTTTCCAACTTTCCCTCCGGCGCGGCTGCCACGGCCGTGGCACCCCCAGCGATCGCCGCTTCCACATCCTCCCGGGTGATCCTCCCCCCGGGCCCGGTCCCCTTTACCTTCGCGAGGTCAATCCTGTGTTCCTCGGCCAATTTCTTGGCCACCGGAGAGGCCTTAACTCGCTCTCCGGGCCCTGCCTCCGGCACGGCTGGCCCAGGGGCCGCCGCCTCCTTCGCCTCCACCCTGGCCTCGACCTTGGGAGAGGCCGCCTCTTTGGCCGCAGGGACCTTCTCTTCCACCTCAGGGATGGGCTCATTCGCCTCGGCGATGAAGCCGATGACGGTGGTGATGGGAACCATCTCCTCCTCTTTCACCAGGATCTTGCGCAACAGCCCCGTCCCCGGGGACTCCACCTCCAGTGTCACCTTGTCTGTCTCAATCTGAAAGAGGGGCTCTCCCTTCTCCACATGGTCGCCTTCCTTCTTGAGCCACTCGACGATCTTGCCCTCTTCCATGGTCAGCCCCATCTGAGGCATAATCACCTTGGTAACCATCCTTGCCTCCTATCGACGCAAATCCATTCTCCTATTACGGCGGGACGGGCCGCCAACCCTGCACCTGCAGCCTCTCCCACTCCAATCAGGAGAGGATCCCCTTGGCCGCCTTGACGATGCCCTCCACTGATGGAATGAAGAGCCGTTCCAGGTGCTGATTGTAGGGGATGACCGAATTCGGTCCACAGACCCGCTTGATGGGTGCATCCAGATAGTCGAAGCCCTTATCTGCCACCTGGGCCGCGATCTCCGCCCCCACCCCGCATCGCTCATTGGCTTCGTGCACGATCACCAGATGATTCGTCTTCTTCACCGAATTCAGAATGGTCTCTATGTCCAGAGGGAAGAGGGTGCGGGGATCCACCACCTCGGCCTCGATTCCCCCCTTCGCCAGCTCGGCCGCGGCCTCCAGGGCGGACAGCACCATCATGGAGGTGGCGACGATGGTCACATCGGTCCCTTCCCGCTTGATATCGGCCACCCCGATGGGAACCAGGTACTCCCCTTCCGGCACCTCCCCCTTGGTGGCGTAGATCATCTTGTGCTCGATAAAGATGACCGGATTGTCGTCTCGGATCGCTGACTTCAACAGGCCCTTTACGTCGTAGGGGGTGGAGGGCTGGATCACATAGAGCCCTGGAACATGCACGAACCAAGCCTCCAGGCTCTGGGAATGTTGTCCGGCGTTGCATCGCCCGGCGCCCCCCTGGGTCCGCAGGACCATGGGGATCTTGGCCTTCCCTCCGAACATATAGCGGATCTTGGCCGCCTGGTTCACCAACTGATCCATGGAGAGAGTGGTGAAATCCATGTACATGATCTCGGCGACGGGCCGCATCCCCATGGCGGCGGCCCCCACGGCAGTCCCGGCGATGGCGGCCTCGGAGATGGGGGTATTGCGGATCCGCTCGGGCCCGAATTCCTCGATCATCCCGGCGGTAACCCCCAGGGCCCCTCCATAGATCCCGATATCCTCCCCCAGCATGAAGACCCGCTCGTCGCGCCGCATCTCTTCGCGCAGGGCCTCTTTCACTGCCTCACGATAGGTAATGATAGCCAATTTGTGCTCCTTTCCTAAACGGTCGCCGTCAGGCGTAGATATCGGTCAAAAGGGTCTCCGGTCCGGGGTCAGGACTCTCGATGGCGAACTTCTCCGCTTCCTCCAATTCCATATCCACCCCCTGCCGGAAGGTCTTCACCTTGCCTTCGTTCAGCAGTCCTCGCTCGGTGAGCATCTTCTCAAAACGGGCGATGGGATCCTTTTTCTTCCACTCCTCCTTCTCCTCCTTGGAGCGGTAGACATCCGCATCCCCGGAAAAATGTCCCATCCAGCGATAGGTCTTGCCTTCGATGAAGGTGGGGCCATCGCCGGCCCGCGCTCGCTCCACTGCCGCAGAGACCGCCTCGTAAACCGCAATGGGATCATTGCCATCCACCACCACGCCAGGCATCCCGAAGGCGACCGCCCGATCCGCGATGTTGGGACAGGCCACCGAATCCTTGACGCACATGGAGAGGCCATACTGGTTGTTTTCGCAGACATAAATGACCGGCAGCTTCCAGATGGCGGCCAGGTTCGCGGATTCCAGGAGGACCCCCTGATTGGAGGCTCCATCCCCAAAGAAGCAGAGGCACACCTTGGGCACTTTCTGTACCTTGAAGGCCAGAGCCGCGCCCGTGGCCAGGGGAATCCCGCCGCCGACGATGCCGTTGGCCCCTAAGATCCCATGGTCCACGTCCGCGATGTGCATGGAGCCGCCCTTGCCCTTGCAGTATCCGGTCACCTTCCCCAAGAGCTCGGCCAGCATCAGTTCCACTTTGGCCCCCTTGGCGATGCATTGGCCATGTCCCCGGTGGGTGGCGGTAATCGCATCCTCCGGTTTGATGGCCGCGCAGGCTCCGGTCGCCATCGCCTCTTCCCCGATATAGAAATGAATGGACCCGCGCACCAGGCCCCTCTTGAAGAGATCGAAGGCTTTTTCCTCGAACCCCCGGATGATGATCATGGTCTTGTACATCCAGAGGAGCTGTTTGTTATCAAGGCTCATTTTCCAAACCTCCCAAAAGAAATGAGATTGAAACGGAATCGCAGAAGCGACCTAAGAGCCGAGGATCTTCTATCTTCGGCCTTTCAATTGCAGCATTCTTGCCTTCTCTTTCACCTCCTGGTTCACGAAGTACTTGGGGAATTCGCCCCGCAGCACCGAAGCTGCCCCCTGTGCCGCTTTGACCCGCAACTCATAATAGGCCTCCTCGGTGTAGGAGCCGTAATGCGGGGTGAAGACGATGTTGTCCAGGGTGAGCAGCGGATCCTTCGGATCAGGGGGCTCCTTTTCCATGACATCCAGGCCCGCCCCAGCAATCCAACCTTCCTTCAAGGCCTGGTAGAGGGCCTTGCCATCCACGATCGGGCCTCGCCCGGTATTGACCAGAAAGGCAGAAGGCTTCATCTTCTTCAGCTCCGTCTCTCCGATCATGTGAAAGGTCTCCTGGGTGAGGGGGGCATGGATGGAGATCACATCGGATTCCCGCAACAGGGTGTCAAGGTCAACCAACTCGACCCCATAGGGCTTCCCCACCTCCGGGGAGAGGCAGGGATCATAGGCGATGATCTTGAAGCCGAAGGGGCGCGCCTTTTTGGTCAGGGTGCGGGCGATATTGCCGAAGGCGATCAGGCCCAGGGTCTGGCGCGAGAATTTGTGGATCGGCTTGGCCAGGCTGCGGTCCCAGATCCCCTGCTTCACCAGCTGGCTCATCCGGCAGACCTTCCTGGTCGTCGCCAGAATGAGACTCATCGCCGTGTCCGAGACCTCCTCGAAGCAGAAATCCGGCACATTGCACACGATGATCCCCTGGGCCGTGGCCGCCGGGATATCTACATTATCCACCCCGATCCCATAGCGGGCGATCACCATGCAGTCCTTCAGGGTCTCGATCACCCGGGAGGTCAACTTGGCCGAGGCGTTAAGCACCGCATGGGCGCCGGCGGCCGCCCGAATGGTCTCCTCCTCGGAGCGACATTCCGCGACGAACAGCTCTGCCTCCACCGCGGCCAGGATCTCTCTTTCCGGTCCTGCAGGGATTACATGCTGGTCGGTATAGACCGCCTTGAATTGGGCCATCCTCTCCTCCCTCCGCTCGTCCCGGCCAAGCTCAGTCCTTGACCTGGACCAATTCGAAAGAATAATCATCCGGGCCCAAGAAAAAGGCAACCTTGATCTTCTCGGTCACCGTGGCTGGCTCCTGGGTGATGGTGAAGCCCCGCTCCTTCACCTCGGCCACCGCCTTCTCCAGGTCCTTCACCTGCAATCCGATATGATAGAGGCCGTAACGATCTGCTTTGGGCTTGGTCTCTATTTCCTCCCCCACCTTCTTGGGGGAGAAGGAGAAGATGTCTCCCCCTACCCGCATCCGGACGATGGGCATCCCGTGAAATTCGATGCGGGAGAGCTCCTCCCCATCGAATATCTCTTTGAAAAACCGCACCGAACCCTCCAGGTCACTACACTTAAAATGCAAATGATGAAGGTTGCACCACATGCCTTTCTCCTTTCAACCGCAGTTTATCAAGCCAATCTCGGATTTCAAAGGACAGTTAATGGACTGACCGGAGGGATGTCTTACGACACCCCTTTGACACGCACATAGGACTCGGGAGACCGATCGATGCGGATGGGATTGCGGAGGGCGCGCCCCAATCCCTGCCATTCGACCACCATGATATCTCCGTCGAGCAGCTCGATGCCGGCCCCGAAGCTGAAGGCGTCCGCTCCGATGAAGTGGATGTGGACATCGCCCGGACGGCAATGGGCGGCGTACTTGAACTGGTGGTACTCGATGTTCGCCAGGCTATGCGACATATTCGCTTCACCCGTGGCGATCTCTGCGCTCCAGATAGCTCGGCCCCCGCGTTCGATGCGGACACCTCCCCGAATGTCTTCGAACTCGGCCCCCACCGCCAGTTCCGGACCGATCGCACAGGCACGCAGCTTTGCGGGGGCGAGGTAAAGGTAGTTCTTGGCCTCCATCTTGTGATCGGAGAACTCATTGCCTATAGCCAGGCCCACTCGCCACGGATCGCCGGACGGACCGTTAAGGTAGGCGCCGGCCATCTCTGGTTCCTCTCCTCCGTCATGGGCGTAGGGCGGAACCTCCAATGGCTCCCCATGCCCCCGCAGCACCTCGCCACGCCCCTTGTAAAACCACTCGGGCTGCACCCCAATGCTGCCGGCAGCGGGCCGGCCCCCTTCCAATCCCCACTGGAACATACGCATACTGTCGGTGACCACCTTCGGGCCGCTGTCTTTCTCGTGCATCGCCTGGCGCCGGGCGGCGCTGGCCTTGTGGGTCAATCCGGTTCCGCTCACTAAACAGCGGGCAGGCTCCTCAGGGTGATCGAAAGGGGGAAGGATCTGCCACTCCGAACGCCCGGCGTATACGGAATCGTAATCCAACTCCTCCCGGGAGAGATGCTTGCTGGCCAGAGTGGTCAGTTCGACCCCAGAGCGGATGGCCTCCCAGGCCAGGGCATAGGTGGAGGTATACTCGTCAAGCAGGCAAAGCCGCTCCTCTTCCGCGATGGCCACGCGCCGCCCTCGCTTGCTGTGTCGCAGTTGCACGAGATTCATTTTCACCTCCTGGAGGCTGACCTCCTCACCCTCTTTCCCATCTTGTCCAAGCGGCCTGGATTGCAATCATCCCGGCATTCGCGCTCTTGCGCCTTACCTCCTGATTGTTGCCAGATGATTCCGATAGCTCTCTAAGACCTCCTGACTCTTCTGTTTGAGCAGCCAGACATCGCCGGAGCAGACAAAGAAGCGCATCCCCTTATCCATCCACTTGCTTCCTGCCTCGAAGGTGTGGGCGTAGACCCCCGGAACCACCCCATGTCTCTCGCAGCCAGCGATGATCTTCTCCATGGTGGAGATCATCAGGGGGTGATCGAACTGCCCCGGGATCCCTAAGGAGTGGGAGAGGTCAAAAGGACCCACGTAGGCTACATCAACCTCTTTGTGAGCCAGCACTTCATCGATCCGCTCCACTGCCCCCTTGGTCTCGATCTGCAGCACCACCAGGGTCGTCTGGTTCAGGAACTCAGCATGCTCTCCCGGCTTCACCATCTGGTAGCGGGTGAGGGTCAATCCAAAGCCCACACCTCGCGTACCCAGCGGAGGAAACTTGATAAAAGAGACGGCCTGCTCCACCTCCTCCGGGGTCTCGATGCGGGGAACCATGATCCCGGCCGCACCGGCGTCCAGAGGGCGGGAAAAGTATGGCCTCTCGATGGATGGCACCCGTACGATGCTCGGCAGATCCCAGTCGCGGGCGGTGGCAACCAGATTGCCCACCGTCTCCACCGAGAGGGAGGTATGTTCGGTATCTACTAAGATGAAATCCCAGCCGCAGCTGGCCAGGACCCTCGAGATATAGGGGGAGGAAAACTCCCAGACAAAGGTCCCTAAGAGGGTCTTACCCTCCTTTAGCTCTTTTCTCAAGTCGCGCATGATATCTCTTCTCTCTTTCTGACGACGCTATCTGCCTGATTGTGCAGCGCGTGCCGAATGGAAGCCTCTCTACGGGGTCGGCCGCCGGGAGAGGTGGCTTGATCTACCTTCCGGGCTACCGATATTCCTCCCGGGGGGGCGAGAAGATATCCAGCACCTTCATCGGGCCCTTGGTCACCAGCAGCCGGTGGACCACCTGAGAGGGGATGATGTAGAGATCGCCCGGCTTCATCGTCTTTCTTTCGTCGCCGATGCGGAAATCCCCCTCTCCTTCGATCACGATCCCCGCCTGCTCGTGGGAATGGGCATGATCCTTGACCTCAGATCCCTCCACCAGGTCCACATAGCAAAGCATGATCCGTTCCCCGCTGGCGACCCGGATCTGCATGCCCGGGCCAACCTCCTTCGACTTTAAGCTGCTCAGGTCGATATGGTATCGCATGACCTTTCCTTGCCCCTCTCTTTTCTCTTCTTTGCACTACCTCTTCCAGAAATCCCCTGCGGGAAGGTGTTTTGCCTTCCCACAGGAAAGAAAAAGAACAGGGGAACCTCGCCTTATAGGGGCAGCAGGTTCCCCTGGGCGTCGAATTTCAACTCCCGAGGACCGGTGAGGGCTTCCAGATCGGGCCTTTTTTGCACCTCGTCCTTGAAGGCCTCGGAAACCTCCACCTCTCCCAGGATCAAAGTGCTCTTGATCCAGATGACCTTCGCCTTCTCCGGAGGAACATTTCCGATGGTACCAAGGGCCATATCAATCGCGTTCTGATCCGATTCTCCCACGATGGGAACTCGTGCCTTCTCGGGGCTGATGCCACAGAGGCAATTGATGTTGGTCTTTTGGTAGTCGATCTTGTCGTAAAGCCTCTTGGTGATGAAATCGGCCAACCCGATGCCCACCGCATTCCCTTCGGTGGCCTCGGTGAGGTCCCGGGC
>JAZDMQ010000127.1:0-47667 GCA_043800755.1 bacterium
TTCCCAGGCCGATGCCCACTTTGAGATAGGGGGATTCCAACAACATAACGGCTACCGACTTCGGGATGTAACCGGCGGGGCATATGGAATAACCTCCAGCATACCCGGTGGTCTGCCCCACCAGGGGGACCTGGGCTCCAATGATGGAGGTCACGCCGGCCAGGATGGCGTCCATATCCTTATGGGGCGGATCGGCGAAGACCATGGCCAACATTGGCTTCTTGACCTTCTGTTTGGCCATGGCGGCTGCCTCTCTTCCCGCTTCCCGGGGAGAAGGATTGACGCTATAGCCGGCCGCCGCCAACACCGCATCGCCCCCACCCGCCTCTGCCTGGGGGGCGCCCACGCCCTCCAGGCCCGCCATGCCCCCGATCACCGCGGCGGCGCTGGCATACTGGAAGGTCTTCTTCATGAAGTCCCTCCTCGAGAGGTCCTTTTCTAGCATCTTCCCCTCCTTCCTGGACGGTGGATTGTGAAAGAGATGATAGAAAAAAATAGGAGGTCATTTCTGACCTCCTTTGCGCAATGGCGGGCTCAGGGATTGCTCCCTGAACCTTATCGCCCTGTCCCTCCCGGAAGGAGGGACAGGGTCGGAGGAAACTCGTTTTATGTAATAATGTTGAAAAAGCCGAAAAACAAAAAGGCCCGGTCTATGTGAGCATAGAACGAGCCTCTATTCTTTGGCCAAAATCTTTACCCCTATTGGACGGATATACCGACTTCACCCCGGCGACATGCTATCGCTCCTGTTTCGAAATAGCTCCTCAAGGGACTCTTATTTAGCTTGACAATTACATATATAATGTACCGATGCGCCTTTGTCAAATACTTTTTCTCAGCCGACACGACTAATAGACCGGAACACACCATTTCAAATACTTGCGAGAATTTCCTTTGACCACCTCGAAATAAAGCTTCTGGATCTCGGCGGTGATGGGTCCGATCTTTCCCGATCCCACCGGGCGTCGATCCACCTCGATGACCGGCGAAACCTGGGCCCCGGTCCCACAAAGGAAGATCTCCTCTGCGAGGTAGAGCTCACTCCGGCCGATCTGTCTCTCGATGGCCTCGAGGTTTAGCTCGGTGCGGCAAAGATCGATGAGGACAATCCGGGTAATTCCCTCCAGGATATCCTCCGCCAGGGTGGGCGTGATCAGCTTTCCCCCCCGGACCAAGAAGATGTTCTCCGCGCTCCCCTCGGAGACGAAACCATCCTTGGTTAGAAAGATCGCCTCGTCATAGCCGTGATCGAGGGCCTCGCTCTTGGCTATGGCAGAATTTACATATCCGCCTGCGATCTTACAGCGCGCCGGGATCGAGTTGTCATCAATGCGTCGCCAGGAAGAGACCCCGACCCGAACGCCCTTAGAGACATCGATGTACGGGCCGAAGGGAATGCTAAAGATAGTCAGGCCGGTCTCCATTCCGTGGAGCTTCACCCCCACCGTCTCGGTGGCAAAGAAGGCAAGGGGTCGGACATAAACATCCTCTTCTGGGTGGTTCTTCCGCAGAAGCTCCAGCGTAATGTCACACAACTCCTCAGCGCTGTGGTCCACCTTGAGCCGCAGAAGGGGGGTATTGCGGAGGAAGCGCTGATAATGCTCCAGCATTTTGAAAACGAAGAGCTGCTTCTTCGGTCCATTCCAATAGGCCCGGATCCCTTCAAAGACCGCCGTGCCGTAGTGGAGGGAGTTGGTCATCACCGAGATCTTAGCTTCGGAGAGAGTTACGAACTTGCCATTAAGATAGATGTATTCCATTCCTTTTCCCTTCTGAAGACGGACGAGGTGGAAGAGGCTCCAATCCTCCCCAAGCATGCCGGGCGAGGGCAATTCCGCTGCGGGCAGGGCAACTAAAGAGCGAAGAGGGTGATGATCAAAGGGTCCCTATCTTGACAGATCCCCTGGTTTGCCCGGGAGCCCCAAAATTACATAGATAGATTTTAGTTGTCAACGGTTTTTTCAGGTTTAGGGGTGTATCCGATTTGTTGCGCGGAAAAAGGTCCCATGCAGGTTGGGAAGACGATGGCCGCCCTGGAGGTTTGCTGAGGGTGGGTCGGCTACCGGGACGAGACGGTTCGTCTAAAGGGGGGCCAGGAGAAATAAGCTTGACACGGATTGATGTTAGAGACTATAATTTTTTTGATGTGCGGCTTTTCAATGGTAGGGGGCCATGTGGGATAGGGAGAGCATGACGAAGGGGGCCTCGAAAGAAGAGGACCCATGCTTGGTTTTTACCCTGGGGCAGGAGACCCACGGAATCCGTATCCAGATGTTGCGGGAGATTGTCACCGATGCCGGGATGAAGCCTCTCCCTCCTCCTGGTTTCGAATACTGTGAGGAGCTCGACTTCAGAGGGGATAGAATCCCGGTACTACGGCTTGCCGATTTTTTCGATTACTCATGCACGCCAGATGGTCCAAAATCGGTATTGGTCTTGGGGGTAGAGGGCCAGTGCTTTGGCCTTTTGGTGGATGCGGTCAAGGGGGTTTGGAATATACCCGAAGCTGAGCTGAAGCCGCTCCCACCCCTGGCCACCTATCTGGATCCGCAATACATACGGGGCATATGCAAGGTGGAGGGCAGGCCGGTTTTCCTGCTGCGTGAGGATGCCTTTTTGCAGATGAGGGAGATCGCTTCGTTCCATCATTCGTGAATGGGCTCGGCGAGCGCAATCCCAAACCAGGCAGCGGGATAGGGGACCGACCAGAGTCGTCCACCTATATGACGCACCGCCGGGCTTCCCCGGGCGGGGGCAAAAGGAGGCTCGAAGGTTATTCATGAACTCAGGTCAATCGGAGGGCGCCACTGGGGAATTCCTGGTCTTTTTGGTGGAGGAGAGGTTTTTTGCACTGGAGTTGGAGAAGGTCATTCAGATCATCAGCTATGTGCAGCCCACCATACCCCCGCAAAGGCGTCCTTGCATCGAGGGAATTATTGAGTTCCGGGGCGACTTTATCCCCCTGATGAGCCTGAGAAAGCGCCTGGGATTGGAAGGGCCCAGTTTGGATTCCCAACCCGTGATCTTGTTCCTGAGATTGGGGAGGCAAACCCTAGCCTTAGCAGCCGATTCGGTGGTTCGGGTGCTCTCCCAGGACCTGGAGACGGTGACCGAACCTCCCCCCAAACTGCAGGGAGTGAGGTCTGAGTTTTTACGCGGCGTATTCAATTTCGACGGAAGGCCGCTCCTGTGGATCAACGATGAGAGCCTGGTGGCCTCTCATGGGGAGATACCCTTAGCTCAGGACCTTTAAGATTCCCTCAATCGTCAGGGAGATCGATACGTTTGGCTATAAAGGAGGCCGCTATGACTCCGCGGATCTTGGTTGCCGATGACAGCGTCACCATCCAAAAGGTGGTGGAGTTGACCTTCAGCAAAGAGGACTTCCAGATCATCAGAGCCCTGAATGGCGCCGAAGCCATCGCGAAGGCGAAGGAAAGCAAGCCCGATATCATCCTGCTGGATGTCTTCATGCCCGAGAAGAACGGCTATGAGGTGTGCGAGTCCTTGCGGGAAGACCCTCAACTGAAGGAAGTTCCCATTATACTCTTGGTTGCGGCCTTTGAGGTTTTTGATCAGGAACGGGGCCGGCGGGCCGGGGCGGATGACTATGTCACCAAGCCCTTCGAATCGAAGCAACTTATTGCCAAAGTCAAGCAGCACCTCTTTGCCAGCAGTGCCAAGTTGGCCTTGGGGAGAGAAAGGGAGAAAGAGGAGGTTCCGCAGGTGGGGGCCGTTTCCCCTACCGCAGAGGCTCCCGCAAGACCGACTGCCATGGAAGCCCCGTCCCCTGCGCCTCCCCCGGTGAAAGAAATGCCCCCCGCCCCGGAGCCAGTGAGCAAGCAAGCCCCGGTTGAGAGGGAGGGGGAGAGGCCGGTATGGGACTCAGAGGCGGAGATTCTGATCCCAGCCGAACCAGGGAAGGGGGCCGAGGCGGCCGTTCCGGTCACGGGGGAAGGGGAGACGGGGGTCTCCGACGAGGAGCTCTGGCAGATGTTGGATTTGAGCAGTGGTCAGGCGGCATCCTTGGCCCCTCCCCCGGCACCAGGAGAACCGGAATTGGCCGTAGTCGCGGAGGATAGCGCTGAGGCGTTTTTTGACCTTTATTCGCAGGAGATGTCTTTAGAAGTCCCTCCTGTGCCTTCTCCGGAACCGGCTTCCGAGCCCTCTCTCCAGGTACAGGCGTTGGAGTCCGCGGCGGAGCCGACCTTTGAGGAAGAGGTGACATTGGAGGGAAGGGATTTGGCAGAGGAAGAGGTCATCTCCTTTGACAACCTGACGGAAGCCGTGGTCGAGGAAGAGGTGAGCGTCCTTCCCGCAGTAGAAGGGCTTTCAAAGGAGGAGTCCCTTCCCTTGTTCCTGACCGAAGGGGTATCAGCCGTAGGGGAAGGGATCGAGCCCAGCAAGAAGCCCGAGGCCCCGGCCAAAGAAGAGGCGCCCCCTGAAAGGCTCACGGAGGAAATCGCCGAACGAATTGTCAAAGAGGTAACGGATCGCTTGATTTCCCGAATCGAAAGGATCATCTGGGAAGTGGTCCCTGACCTGGCTGAGGTCCTGATCACCAAGGAGATTGAAAAGATCAAAGCGGCTGCCGAGGAACAAGAGACCTCTTGACGAGGCATTGCCTTACTAGGGGATGGAGAGGCAGGGAGTCCTCTCGATCCCCATTTTTTTTGCCATCTGCTGCGGAGTACGAAGGAGCTTGAAGAGAATGACCCTGTCCATGGAAAAAGAATACGATTACCTTCCGATCGAGGAGAAGTGGTATGCCATCTGGGAAAAGGCAGGCTATTTTCACGCCGACGAAACCTCAGAGAGAAAGTCCTACTCCATCGTCATCCCCCCGCCGAATATCACTGGCTCCCTTCACATGGGCCATGCCCTCAACAATACCCTGCAGGATGTCCTGGTCCGCTGGAAGAGGATGCAGGGATGTAACACTTTGTGGATGCCGGGGACCGACCACGCGGGCATCGCCACTCAGAATGTGGTAGAAAGGCAGCTGCAGAAGAAGGGCTTGAATCGAGATCAGATTGGCCGGGAGGAATTCGTTCGCCTGGTTTGGAGGTGGCGTGAGGAATCGGGAGGGACGATCCTGGCCCAATTGAAGAAACTTGGGGCCTCCTGCGATTGGGAGCGAGAGCGGTTCACCCTGGATGAGGGCCTTTCGGAGGCGGTGAAGGAAGTCTTCTGCCAGCTTTATGAGGGGGGACTCATCTATCGGGGAGACTACATCATTAACTGGTGCCCCCACTGCCGGACGGCCCTCTCTGATCTGGAGGTGGACTACAAGACGACCGCGGGCAAGCTCTATTACATCCGCTATCCCTTTGCCTCGGGTAAGGGTGGGGTCATGGTGGCCACCACCCGGCCGGAGACGATGCTGGGAGATACGGCAGTGGCCGTGAATCCCAAGGACCACCGTTACCGCCAGCAAGTGGGGCAAACTCTGGTCCTCCCCCTGATGGGGCGGGAGATTCCGCTGATTAGCGATAGTTTCGTCGATATGGACTTCGGGACCGGCGCGGTAAAGGTCACCCCGGCCCACGACCTCAATGACTTCGAGATGGGGCTTCGCCATTGCCTTCCGGCAGTGAAGGTCATTCAGGAGGACGGTACCATGACCGCCGAGGCCGGCCGCTATCAAGGCTTGAACTGCGCCACCTGTCGGGAAAAGCTGCTGAAGGATTTGGGGAGGGAGGGCTGCCTCAAGAAGGTAGAGGACCATTCCCACTCGGTGGGGCACTGTTATCGGTGCGGCACCATGATCGAGCCCATGCTCTCCCGTCAATGGTTCGTGCGGATGAAGCCCTTGGCCGAGCCCGCAATCGCCGCGGTGGAAGAGGGCAGAATCAAGATCATCCCCGAGTACTGGGAGAAGACCTATTTCGAATGGATGCAGAATATCCGAGATTGGTGCATCTCTCGCCAGATCTGGTGGGGCCATCGCATCCCGGTCTGGTATTGCCGAGATTGTGGGGAGGTGATCGTTTCCCGGACGGAGCCGAGTGGATGCCGGGGCTGTGCCGGCAAGAATCTGGAGCAGGAGACCGATGTCCTGGATACCTGGTTCAGCTCTGCCCTCTGGCCTTTTTCCACCATGGGCTGGCCCCGGGATACCCTGGAGCTGAAGCGCTTCTATCCCACCTCGGTGCTGGTCACTGGCTTCGACATCCTCTTTTTCTGGGTGGCCCGCATGATCATGATGGGCCTCCGTTTTGCAGGGAATGTTCCCTTCCGCGAGGTCTTCATCCATGCCCTGGTGCGGGATGCGGAGGGGCAGAAGATGAGCAAATCGCGGGGCAATGTCATCGACCCGTTGATCATGATTGACAAGTACGGGGCGGACGCCTTCCGCTTCACCTTGGTGGCCCTGGCTGCCCAGGGCCGGGATATTCGCCTTTCGGAGGAGCGGATCGAGGGCTACCGCCACTTCTGCAATAAACTCTGGAATGCCTCCCGATTCGTGCTCATGAGCACCGAGGGCCTCGATTATCTCTCCATGGATCTCTCGGAGTTGAAGCTGGACCTTGCCGATCGGTGGATGGTAAGCCGGGCCAACCAACTCATCGCCTCGGTGACGGGCAGCCTCTCGGCCTACAAATTTAACGAGGCCGCCCAGTTCCTCTATCAATTCCTCTGGCATGAGTTCTGCGATTGGTATCTGGAGATCGTGAAGGCCCGCATCCAGGCCGGGGCCGATCATGAAGGGATAAGGACCGGGAAGTATTTGCTTTTGCATCTCTTGGAGATCATGCTGCGCATGCTCCATCCCTTTATGCCCTTTGTCACCGAGGAGATCTGGCAGAAGCTGCCCCATCGAGGATCGAGCATCATGATTGCCCCCTGGCTCCAGGAAGTGGCCGGGGGGATTGACTTGGCGGCGATTGAGACCATGGAGACCTTGATGGAGGTCATTAGGGTGGTGCGTAACGTCCGCTCGGAGATGAACATCCCCAATGCCAAGCGGATCGAGCTTCTATTGAAGACCCATGACGAGACCCAGCTCTCCCTGATCGAGCCGGGCGCGGATTACATCCGCAGCTTAGCCCGGGTGGGGGATCTTCAGATCGGCCCGGACCTGGAAAAGCCAGAGGGCTCGACGGCTTCCGTGGTGAAAGGGATGGAGGCCTTTATCCCCCTCCGGGGGGTGATCAATCCGGAAGAGGAACGCGCCCGGCTGGATCACGAGCTGAAGAAATTGGATAAAGACCTGGAGAGGACCTCCAGAAAATTGGCGAGTTCCGATTTCCTCGAAAAGGCCCCCGAAGAGGTGGTGGCGAAAGAGAAGGCCCTGCACCAGGAATTGATGGATTCCAGGGCCAAGCTCTTGAACCACCTCGAAATGATTCGATCCCTGTGAGGAAGGGGCGATGCCATCGGTGATCTCCCGAGTCGTCGGCTCTCATCTGCTTCACTTAGAGGAGGTAGCTTCTACCTCGGATTTGGCGGCCCAGATGGCCGAGGAGGGTGCACCAGAGGGTGTGGTGGTGGTCGCCGAACGGCAAACCCGAGGACGGGGAAAGCACGGGAGGCGCTGGGAATCGCCGGCGGGAGGGCTCTGGACCTCCATCATCCTTCGTCCCCCCCATCCCTCCTCGCATGCCCCGATCTTCACCATGATGGGCGCGGTGGCCTCGGTGGAGGCAATCCGCGCCACCACCGGAATGAAGGCCTGCGTCCACTGGCCCAACGATCTCTTCCTGCAAGGTAAGAAGGTAGGAGGGATCCTATGTGAGATGAGGGGGACGGGGCGCCGGATTCGATACCTCATCATGGGGATTGGGATCAATGTCAACCAAGATCATGGCGATTTTTCCGTTCCTCTCCGGAGATGTGTGACCTCCCTTCGCCTCGAGTCGGGAAAGACCTGGGACCGAAAGGCCCTGGCCGAGGTCCTCTATGCTCGACTCGATTTCTGGTATCATAGCCTGCAAATGGAGCAGGTGCGTCCTTTACTGGACCGACTGGGGGAAGTCTTCGAGGGGCCTGATACGCCCTGGATTGGCCTGAGGGAAATGCTGGGGATCTCCTGACATGCTCCTGGTGTTGGATGTAGGGAATACGAATATCGTCTTGGGCCTGTTTTCAGGCCGGGACCTCCTTTACCATTGGCGGATTGTCACCCGGCGGGAAGGGACGATCGACGAATATGGCATCCTCATTCGAGAGCTTTTTTCGCTCAGGGGAGTGCAGGCGAAAGAGATCGGGGCAGCAGTAATCTCCTCAGTGGTCCCCCCCCTGCAAGCCACCCTGAAAGAAATGATCGAGGAGCACTTCGAGGTTAGCCCGTTGCTGATAGAGCCTGGGGTCAAGACCGGGATGCCCATCCTTTACGATAACCCCAAGGAGGTGGGGGCCGATCGCATTGCGAATGCGGTTGCGGCGATTGAGAGGTACGGGAAGCCGGCGATCGTGGTAGACTTCGGCACGGCCACCACCTTCGATGTGATCTCCGCGCGGGGAGAGTATCTGGGCGGGGCCATCGCCCCCGGCATCAACATCTCGGCAGAAGCCCTGTTCCAAAGGGCTGCCAAGTTGCCGCGGATCGACATCAGTCGGCCAAAGGCGGCCATCGGCAAGAGCACGGTGGGGAGCATGCAGTCTGGCCTCTATTATGGCTACCTGAGCCTGGTAGAGGGGATGTTGACCCGGATCAAGGCAGAGATGGGGCTCGACCCGATTGTGGTAGCCACCGGCGGACTTGCCCAAATGATCGTAAAGGATTCCCCCCTGGTCCATCATATCGATCCCTTGCTGACATTGGAGGGCCTGCGGATCATCTACGAGCGCAACCAAGGCTGACGGCCCTGCGAGGCGGGGGTTCCAAGGGGAGGATGGCCCCTTCGGAAGGGATCATTGAGGGGAGGCGGGCGCGGGGATGCGGGCAAAGTGTGCGGGGTGTGGATCATTTCTTTGCTCCAAGGGAGCCCATCCGGGGACGAAGGATTTGCCGGAATCGTGTCCGATGCGGGAGAGGCGGGAGGCGCTAAAGGAAGCGAAGAAGGCTTATTCGGGCGCTTCTGTGCAGGAACTCTTCCTGCAATCGAGCCGCCTGGAGGGAGAGTATCAGAGGGCACCTCGCACCCGCCTGGAGGAGACCCTGGTTTTTGCCAAGCGCATGGGATATCACAAATTGGGCCTGGCCTTTTGCATTGGCTTGAAAAGGGAGGCCTCCACCATTGCCCGAATCATGGCCAGAAGGGGGTTCGAGGTAGTCGGCGCCTGCTGCAAGGTGGGCGGCATGCCCAAGGAGGAGATGGGCCTTCGGGAAGAGGAGAAGCTCCATCCCTTTCACTTCGAGGCCTGCTGCAACCCCATTGCTCAGGCGAAGATCTTGAATGGGGAGGGCGCTGACTTGAATGTGCTGGTCGGCCTGTGCGTCGGTCATGATACCTTGTTCATGAGGTTCTCTTTGGCCCCGGTCACCTGCCTCATCGCCAAGGATCGCGTATTGGGACATAACCCGGCTGCGGCAGTCTACACCAGCGAGTCCTACTACCGGGAGAGGCTATGGAGCGACGAGGATTGAGGAGGGAGGGGGAGAGAGGATTTTGCTTGACAAAGGGCGGGGAGTTGGTTTAATTTATGCGTTCAATCTTGGCAGGAAGCATTGCGCATTGGGACAGATTGGAAGACAAAGGGGCAAGGATTTTGATGAAGACCTTACATATGAGTGCAAAGGACATCACCAGGAGATGGTATTTAGTCGATGCCGACGGGAAGATCGTGGGAAGGCTGGCCTGTGAGGTGGCCAACCTCCTGAGGGGCAAGCGCAAGCCCACCTTTTCCCCCTTCCTGGATGTCGGTGACCATGTGGTGGTAATCAATGCCG
The DNA here is from genome assembly GCA_043800755.1 of bacterium. Lineage (GTDB taxonomy): Bacteria > Methylomirabilota > Methylomirabilia > CAVQYV01 > CAVQYV01 > JAZDMQ01. Next base: position 9,836 of record JAZDMQ010000127.1, read on the forward strand.
AAAGGGTGCGATTTACCGGAAAGAAACTGAAGCAAAAGACCTACTATTGGCACTCAGGCTACCCGGGCGGCCTCAAATCCACTACCGCGGAGAAGATGCTCGTGCGACACCCGGAGCGAATCTTGGAGCATGCCGTCAGGGGGATGTTGCCCAGGAATAAGCTTGGGGATGCGATCTTTAGAAAACTTAAGGTCTACGCGGGGAGGGTTCACCCTCACCAGGCGCAGCAACCCGAGACCTTCAAGGTCCCTGATAAATAAGGAGGGCGAATGGTGCTGGAGGCAACCAAGTATTACGGAACCGGAAGGCGGAAATCCTCGGTGGCGCGGGTTTGGTTAAAGCCCGGGGAAGGGAAGGTCCTAATCAACAAGAGGGCAGCGGAGGATTACTTCCCCCGCCCTGCGCATAAGGTGCTCATTTCCACGCCCCTCAAGTTATTGGGGGTCGAAGCCAAATATGATATCATGGCCAATGTCAGAGGGGGTGGGGCGTCAGGCCAGGCGGGCGCCATTCAGTTGGGAATCTCCCGTGCCCTCCTCGAGACGGATAGCGCCCTCAGGGTACAGTTGAGAAAGGCCGGCCTTCTCACGCGCGACCCACGGGCCAAAGAGAGAAAGAAATATGGGCAAAAGGGAGCTCGGGCACGGTTCCAGTTCTCGAAACGATAGGCAACCGATCAGCATGCTGCAGAAGGGAGGCCCGAGTGGCCTTCCTTTTTTTTGCCCGGAGCGATGAGGGGATAAAAAGATGGCGAAGACGAGGGTTGGCATTGTTGGGGCAACTGGCTACACCGGCGGCGAACTATTGCGTTTCCTCTTGAATCACGATCAGGCCGAGGTCAGCTGTGTTACCTCCAAGACCTATGCGAACCTTCCCCTCCAGGAGGCTTATCCCTCTCTGCGGGGGTTCCTGGATCTGACCTGCCTTCCCCTGGAGGTGGAGAAGATTGCCCCCATGGCCGATCTCTTCTTCCTGGGGCTTCCCCACAAAAAGGCGATGGAAACGGCCATTCCCCTGGTAAAGATGGGCAAGAAGGTCATCGATCTGTCCGCGGACTTTCGCCTCAAAGACCCTGCCACCTATGAGCGGTGGTATGGGGTCCCCCCTGCCAGCACCTCCCACTTGAGCCAAGCGGTCTACGGACTTCCCGAGTTGCATAAGGAAGAGATACGAAGAGCGACCCTGGTGGCCAACCCCGGCTGCTATCCTACCGGGGCGATTTTGGGATTGGCCCCGCTCCTCAAGGAAAAATTGGTCCAGCTGGACCCGATCATCATCGATTCCAAGTCAGGGACCTCCGGGGCGGGGCGTCGGCTTGATCTGAGCCTCCATTTCCCCGAGTGCAACGAAGGACTCAGGGCCTATGCGGTGGGCGTTCATCGCCACACCCCGGAGATCGAGCAGGAACTCTCCTTAGTGGCGAAGCAGCCCATCTCTGTCTCCTTTACTCCTCACCTGATTCCGATCACCCGGGGCATCCTCAGCACGATCTATGTGAGGCCCCATCGTCCGCTTCCCGATAAGGAGGCGTTGGCGGTCTATCGCGCTTTTTATCAGGAGGCCCCCTTCGTGCGCATCCTCCCCGAGGGAAGGCTGCCGGATACCAAGTGCGTTCATGGGTCAAATTTCTGCGACATTGGCCTGCGTTTCGATCCCCGCACCGGATGCCTGATCGTGATCACTGCCATCGATAATCTGGTCAAGGGGGCCTCCGGGCAGGCGATCCAGTGCATGAATATCCAATGTGGGTTTGAAGAGACCAAGGGACTCTGGCACGCGGGCCTCTTTCCGTGAGCCGAGGGCCTGCGCTCACATCGGAGGCGAAGTTGAGGGAAGTTGAGGGAGGGATTACCGCTCCCCGGGGCGTTTTGGCTGCCGGCGTTTCCTGTGGGATAAAGAAGGCCGGGCTTTTGGACTTGGCCCTGGTGGTATCGGAGAGGCCCGCGGCCGTCGCGGGCGTCTTCACCCGCAATCTGGTGAAGGCGGCGCCGGTGCTTCTCTGCCAAGAGAGGATCGCTGCGGGGAAGTTCTCCGCCCTGGTGGCGAATAGTGGGAATGCCAATGCGTGCACGGGCGCAAGGGGGATGAGGGATGCCCGGCATACGGCGCAAATTGCGGCAAGGCTGCTGGGGCGGCCAGAGGAACAGATCTTTGTGGCCTCCACCGGGGTGATTGGAGAGCCCCTTCCTATGGAGAAGATCTCCCGCGGGATCGCCCTGGCCGTACCCGCCCTCGGCCCTGACCGGGGCCAGGAGGCAGCCCGGGCCATCATGACCACCGATACCTGTCCCAAGGAAGCCGCTGTCTCGCTGATGATGGGAGGCAAGGAGGTGCGCATTGGGGGGATGGCCAAAGGATCGGGGATGATTTGCCCTCATATGGGCACCATGCTCGCCTTTGTGGCCTCCGACGCAGACATCTCTCCCTCCCTTTTGGCTCGCAGTTTGAAGAGGGCGACGGCCCAGTCCTTTAATCGCATTACCGTGGATGGAGATACCTCCACCAATGATATGGTACTCGCCTTTGCCAATGGGCTGTCCGGATCTTTACGCATCCGGGCCGGAAGCCCCGAATACCTGGCCTTCCAGCAGGGCTTGGATCAGGTGACTGCCTCCTTGGCCCAGATGATCGTGGAGGACGGGGAAGGAGCCACCAAGCTCATTCGCGTGGAGGTGAAAGGGGCCAGGACCGAGAGAGAGGCAGAGATCGTGGCCTTTGCCGTGGCCAACTCCAATCTGGTCAAGACGGCCTTCTTCGGAGAGGATGGTAATTGGGGTCGGGTGATCTCCGCGATCGGATCGTCTGGGGCCAAGGTGAGGCCGGAGCGGATCGATCTCTTCTTGGGTCCGGTGCAGATTGTGAAAAAGGGAATGGGCCTGGGCAACGACCGGAAGGCGCCAACCAAGGAAATCCTGAAGGGAAGGGAGATCGATCTGGTGATTCACCTTCATCAAGGCAGATCCCAGGTCCAGGTCTTAACCTGTGATTTGAGCTACGATTATGTGAAGATCAATGCCTCGTACCGATCCTGAAGCCGGCCGCGAGGGGATCGCTTGAAGCCTCCCGCACTTCGCTACAGGGACTGGGCAGGCGATGTCCTTTTAGAATCTTTAGATCTGTAATAGGGTGTCAAGGGGCGGGGATACCCCGCACCCTGATTTCAACTCACACGCCCTTCGATCCCACCAGGGGTGCCTGCCTGGGCAAGGCCTAAGGGGGGAGAAGAGGAGGGCGGCGGAACAACCCAACCAAGAAGGAGGCGTTGCAGATGGCGATCGTGACCATGAAGGATTTGCTGGAAGCGGGTGTTCATTTTGGCCACCAGACCAAGAGATGGAACCCGAAGATGAAAAAGTACCTCTTTGGAGAGAGGAACGGCATTTATATTATCGACCTGCAGAAGACCCTGAGCAAGTTCCAGCAGGCCTATGATTTTGTCCGTCAAGTGAGCGCCTCGGGCGGCGAAGTGCTGTTCGTCGGAACTAAGAAGCAGGCAGCGGAGAGCATCTCCGAGGAGGCAAGGCGCTGCGGGATGTTTTTTGTGAACCGGCGCTGGATGGGAGGAATGCTCACCAATTTTCAGACAATTCGCAAGAGCATCGATCGCCTCCATCAATTGGAGGTGATGAAGGAGGATGGGACCTTCGGGAAGCTCACCAAGAAGGAGGTCTTAAAGCTGGAGCGAGAGATGGCCAAGCTGGACTTCTCCCTTTCGGGAATCAAGGAGATGACCCAATTGCCGGGGGCGGTCTTTATCATCGATCCCCGCAAGGAGAGAATTGCGGTGCAGGAGGCCCGGCGTCTCGCCGTTCCGGTGGTGGCCGTCGTCGACACTAATTGCGATCCGGACGAGATCGATTACCCTATTCCAGGCAATGATGATGCCATTCGCGCGATTCGCCTCATGTCCTCCAAGATCGCGGAGGCAGTCATCGAAGGGCGAGGGGTCAGCAAAGAAGGGGAGATCGGGGAGGCCGTTGGCGAAGCAGCCATGGCCACGGCCGCCCCTGGGCCCCAGAATGCCCCTGCCGGGGCCGCAGCGACCGAGCAGGGAGCGGCCTGAGAAAGGACAGCAGGCGCAATCCCGAAGGGGGCGACAGGTTGGCAAGCGAAGAGAGACGGCAAATTCTTTGATGAAGATCCCTCACGACTGGCAAGAGGGAGCTTCCAACTAGAGATAAGGAGAAGCAACCGATGGCAATTGATGCAGCAATGGTAAAGGATCTCCGGGAGAAGACCGGGGCGGGGATCATGGATTGCAAAAGGGCCCTCAACGAGGCCCAAGGGGATTTTAATAAGGCCGGGGAGATCCTCAGAAAGTGGGGCTTAGCCGCCGCTGCCAAAAAATCAGCGAGGATCGCGGCCGAGGGATTGGTCACCTCCTACCTGCATCCCGGCAACAAGATCGGAGTCCTGCTGGAGATCAATTGCGAGACGGATTTTGTGGCCCGCACTCCCGAATTCTCTTCTTTGGCCAAGGATTTGTGCATGCAGATCGCGGCTTCCAGGCCCCTCTACCTTCGAAGGGAGGATGTCCCCGAGGAGGTTTCCGGCAAGGAGCAGGAGATCTATCGCGAGGAGATGAAGAACAAGGGAAAGCCGGAGAAGGTGGTGGAGAAGATCGTGGAGGGGAAGCTGGAGAAGTTTTACGCTGAGGTCTGTCTCCTGGAGCAGCCCTTCGTTAAGGACCCGGATACCACCGTGGAGGCCTTGATCAAGGATCACATCGCTCGCTTGGGAGAAAACATCGTGGTGCGGCGATTCAGCCGCTTTCAATTGGGAGAAGGACTACTCAAGCGGAATTGCGACCTGGAAGAAGAGGTTAAATCGCAATTGTAGAGGGTGGGCAAGGCCTTATGAAGGAACCGATATACCACAGGGTGATGCTGAAGATGAGCGGGGAGGTCATGGCCGGCGGTGAGCGCTTCGGCATTAGCCCGGAGATAGTGGGCTATATTGCCCAAGAGATCCGTGAGGTTCATGAACTTGGGGTTCAGGTGGCAATCGTGGTGGGAGGTGGCAATATCTTTCGCGGATTGGCGGCCAGCTCCAAAGGGATGGATCGGGCCTCCGCGGATTATATGGGGATGTTGGCCACAGTGATCAACGGCTTGGCCCTCCAGAATGGCCTGGAGAGATTGGGCATGGAAACGCGGGTGCAAACGGCGATCCAGATGCAACAGGTGGCGGAGCCCTTTATTCGTCGCCGGGCCATCCGTCATCTCGAAAAAGGGAGGGTCGTGATCTTCGTAGGGGGGACGGGGAACCCATACTTTACGACCGATACCGCGGCTGCCCTGAGGGCCATTGAGGTCGGCGCGGAGGTGATCTTGAAGGCGACCAAAGTGGATGGGGTCTATAGCGCGGATCCCTTCCAAGTGCCTCAGGCCATCAAGTTCGAAGAGCTGAGTTATATCGAAGTGCTGAACCGAAGACTGGGGGTGATGGATTCCACCGCCATCTCGCTTTGTATGGACAACTCATTTCCTATTGTGGTATTCAATCTGATGGAAAAGGGTAGTCTGAAGCGCCTGGTGATGGGGGAAAAGGTGGGTACCTTGGTGAGAGGGGGATGAGATCATGCTGAAGGGGATTTATGCGGAGACAGAAAAGGAGATGAAGAAATCCTTGGAGGCAGCCCAGAAGAGCTTTGCTGGCATCCGCACCGGAAGGGCATCCCTTTCGTTACTGGATGAAATCCATGTGGATGCCTACGGCAGCCCCCTTCCACTGAATCAAGTAGCAGCCCTTTCCGTTCCCGAGAACCGTTTGATGGTCATCGCCCCATGGGATAGTTCTCTCATCCCCTCTGTTGAGAAAGCCATTTTGAAGTCGGATTTGGGGATCACCCCTTCTAACGATGGGAAGATCATCCGCCTGGCCATTCCCGCGCTCACCGAGGAGCGAAGGAAGGATCTGGTGAAGGTGGTGAAGAAAATGGGGGAGGAAGGCCGGGTCGCCATCCGCAACATACGACGGGATATCAATGAGAGGATTAAAACCCTGGAAAAAAAGAAGGAGATCTCCGAAGACGATTTGCACAAGGCCCTGGATCAAACCCAGAAGTTGACCGATCAATACATCGAACAACTGGAGGGGCTCCTCGCCAAGAAAGAGAAGGAGATCATGGAGTTTTAAGGAATCCTGAGCCCTCCTTCCTTCGACAGGCCGCTCATCTCTCTTCCTCGAAGGCGAAATCGTCTTCCGCAATCTTTGCCCTTCCTTGAAAATGCATAGCGAGCGCTATTCCCGTAGCGCTGCCGTTGGGTCTACGAGCGAAGACAGTAAAGAGTAATATTCCCAGGATAACACTTGAAGTGTCTCCTCTCTTGCCAGAAGAGGTGATGGAATTAGAAATGAAAGATGTGGAGCAGGAGGGATGGAAGGAAGAGGACGGATCGCTTCCCCGGCACATCGCCATCATCATGGATGGAAACGGAAGGTGGGCACAGAGGAGGGGACTTCCCCGGATTGCTGGCCATCGCGCCGGGGCGGAGGCGACCTGGGAGATTGTCATGGCCTGCCGCCAGTGGGGCATCGAGGTGTTGAGCCTTTACACCTTCTCCATCGAGAATTGGAAAAGGCCCAAGAGCGAGACCTGGGCCCTGATGTTGCTGTTCGAGGAATTCATCCAGCGGGAGATCGATGAACTGGTTTCTAATGACATCCAACTCCGGGGCATTGGCAGGATGGAGGGCCTTCCCGCCTCCACTCAGAGGAAGTTGAGGGAGGCCGTCCAACGAACTTGCAAGAACCGGGCGATGGTCCTCAACCTCGCCTTGAACTATGGCGGTCGATCCGAGATCGTGGATGCCGTCAGGTCCGTGCTGGCAGCAGTGAAGGGGGGCAAACTGCGGGAGGAGGATCTGGATGAGGAATCCTTTGCCCGCTTTCTCTACACGGCCAATCTGCCCGACCCCGATCTCCTCGTCCGCACCGGAGGAGAAATGCGGGTGAGCAATTTCCTCCTCTATCAGCTCGCCTACGCTGAATTTTGGGCGACCTCCACCTTTTGGCCGGACTTCACACCCCAGGATCTGAGGCAGGCGATTTCGGACTACCAGCAACGGGAACGCCGGTTTGGGATGATCGGAGATCAGCGCCGGATGGCGAAACCTCGAGGGAAGCCCAGCGAAGTGTCAGTTGTCCTTCCCGGCGAGGGCATTCGGGGAGGAGACGATGCACCTTAAGAGGGTCCTAAGCGCCATCGTCTTTATCCCCCTCTTTTTTATGTTGGTGAGATTTGGATCGACTCACTCCTTTTTTTTTGTTCTTTCTTTGGCCGTTCTCATTGGACTTTATGAGTTCTTCGACCTGCTGGAAAAGAGGGGTATCCGCCCCCTGAAATTCCTCGGGCTGGCCGCCGGGTCGGGGCTCACCTTTATGATCTACTTTGGTCCATCGAGTCGGGATAGTCTCTTGCTCTTTTTCGCCTTCCTCCTTATTGCCTTCTTGGTCTCCCTCCTCTGCCGCAGTGATGATTTCCAGGTGCGAATTCAGGGGGCGGGCGCTACGCTGTTAGGTATCCTCTATCTCTCTCTGCTATTGAGTTTCCTCCCTTTGCTGCGTAGGATGCCTGAAGGGGCGGTTTACATCTACTATCTCTTCGTGGTCACCTGGGCCGGGGATGCCGGAGCCTTCTATTTTGGGATCAATTTCGGTCGGAATAAACTCTGTGCGAGCCTGAGCCCGGGGAAATCAGTGGAGGGCAGTCTCGCCGGCCTCCTTGCCAGCGTAGGCGCTTCCTTTCTCGCCAGGTGGTGGTTTTTCTCTGGATTGCAGCCCTTCCACGCCCTGACCTTGGGAGTCCTCTTGGGGATCGCTGGTCAGCTCGGAGACCTCTCGGAATCCCTTCTGAAAAGGGCCCTGGCCGTTAAGGACTCCGGCTCCCTCATCCCCGGGCATGGAGGCTTCCTGGACCGAGTTGATAGCCTCCTCTTCACGGGTCCATTGCTCTACTTTTATGTGACCCATTGTCTGCGGTGAGATGGCTCGGGTAGCTAAAATCTCCCCCTGGCTCTTATCGACCCTGAGCGGTGCCTTGCTCCTGCTCGCTTTTCCCCGGGCAGACCTGGAGAGCTTGGCGTGGGTCGCTTTCGTCCCTCTCCTGCTCATCCTTCCGCAGGTTTCTCCGGGCAGGGGGTTTCTCTATGGCCTGGTGGCGGGGCTGGCCTTCTATCTCGGCTCCATCTCCTGGGTAACCCACGCCATGGTGCTCTACGGAGGACTCTCTTGCCCTCTCAGCCTGGTCGCCTTGCTCGCCATCTGCCTCTACCTTGGTTCCTATTTCGGGTTGTTTTCTTTCCTCTGCTGCCATTTCCGGTTGCTGTCCGATTGGCGTGGAACCTGGCTGTTGCCGGCCCTTTGGGTTTCCCTGGAGTTCCTCCGTAATTACCTGCTCTCCGGCTTTCCCTGGAACCTGTTGGGGTATTCCCAATACCAGAGCCCCCACTTCCTGCAGCTGGCCTCCTTGACCGGCGTCTACGGCCTGTCCTTTCTGATCCTCTTGGTCAATGCGACCTTGGCCTACGCCCTGCTGCAGTCCCTTCGGTCTCGTTCGGTCCTCAAGGCCCTGCTTGGTGCTGGCATTGCACTGGCCTTAGTCCTCAGCTACGGCCACTTCCGCATCCATCATCTTAGGGAGGGAGAGAGGATAAAGGTGGCGGTGGCGCAAGGGAATATCGATCAGAGCCTCAAGTGGAACCCTGCCCGACAGCGGGAGACCCTGGAGATTTACAAGAGGCTGACTCGGGAGGCCTCCCGTTCCCGACCGGCCATGATCGTATGGCCCGAGACCGCGCTCCCCTTCTATCTCCGGCTGGAGGCGAAATATCGGCAGGAGATGCAATCCCTGGCGAACGAGACCGGCTCTTACCTGCTGGTAGGAAGCCCGGATTATGAGCAAGAGGGCAGGGAGATTCGCTACTTCAACAGCGCCTTTCTCCTTTCCCCGGGGAAAGATTCGCTGGAAAGATATGATAAGATACATCTGGTCCCCTTTGGGGAATATGTGCCTCTCCGCAGGTTTCTTCCCTGGGTCAGCAAGTTGGTGGTGGGGATTGGCGACTTCTCTGCGGGGCAGGAGGCCAGGATCTTTTCCCTCCCTGCCGCCAAGTTTGGAGTGACCGTTTGTTTCGAGGCGATCTTCCCAGAGCTGGCACGGAACTATCGGGCGAGGGGGGCCGATTTTTTGATCAACATTACCAATGACGCCTGGTTTGGAAAGACCGCCGCCCCCTATCAGCATCTGGCCATGGCGACGGTCAGGGCAGTTGAAAATGGGTGCTATCTGGTGCGCGCAGCCAATACCGGAATTTCCGCGGTCATCAGTCCCGTGGGAAGGATCATCCAATCATCTTCCCTCTTCACCGAAGACCAATTTACCGCGGATCTGTCCCTTTCCACCAACCTTACTCCCTATGCGAGATATGGAGATGTCTTTGCCCAATGCTGTCTTCTGATCACCTTGGTCCTCATCCTCGGTCGCCTCTGGCCCGCGTGGGTGAGGAAGAGGAAGACGCAGGGGGAATTGAGGAGGAGATGAAATCATGATCGCCGAATTGCAGAAGAGGCTTGCTGACCTGGAGGCAAAAGTGGAACGCCTAAGGGGATATCTTTGACTACGATAAGAAACGAGGGAGGTTGAAGGAGTTGGAGGGCATCCTGGCCGAACCAGATCTTTGGAAGGATCCGGAGAAGGCACAGGTCCTTCTGCGGGAGCGGAGTGGACTGGAAGAGGAGATCTCCGCCCCGGAGAGCCTGAGCAAAAGAATGGAAGACCAGGGCATCCTGCTTCGATTGGCGGCGGAGGAGGAGGATGGAGCAACCCTGATGGAGGTGGAAGAGGCCCTGAGGGCTCTGGAGCAGGAGGTATCCACCTGGGAGCTGCAGGTACTGCTGAGCGGAGAGCATGACCAGGGAAATGCGATCTTATCGATCAACCCCGGGGCCGGGGGGACCGAGTCCCAGGATTGGGCCCAGATGCTTTTGCGCATGTATCTGCGATGGGCTGAGGATCGGGGGTATAAGGCGCAGGTGATCGATCTCCAGCCCGGGGAGGAGGCGGGCATCAAGAGTGCCACGGTCACCGTCAATGGCCCCTATGTCTACGGCTATCTCAAATCGGAGAGTGGGGTACACCGGCTGGTGCGCATCTCCCCCTTCGACTTCAACAAACGCAGGCACACCTCTTTTGCCTCGGTATTCGTTTTTCCGGAGATAGAGGACCATATCGAGGTCCAGATCAATGAGAATGACCTGCGGATCGATACCTTCCGATCCAGCAGCGCCGGGGGTCAGCATGTGAATGTGACGGATTCCGCCGTGCGCATCACCCACTTTCCTACCGGGATCGTGGTCACCTGCCAGAATGAGCGCTCCCAACACAAGAACAAGGCGATGGCCATGAAGGTCCTCCGGGCCCGCCTCTATGAGCATTACCGGCGGGAGCAACAGGCAAAGGTGGCCGAGATGGAGGGGGAGAAGAAGGAGATCGGCTGGGGGAGCCAGATCCGTTCCTATGTACTCGCCCCTTATCAGCTGGTGAAGGATCATCGCACCGGGTGGGAGACCGGCAGTGTGGAGGCGGTGTTGAATGGGGCGATCGACCCCTTCATCCAATCCTTTCTCCTCCAATTCCGAGTTTCCTCCGGCTGATGCCATTTTGCCTCTTGCCTCACCGGCTGGGGGAAGTTTTGGCCTGGGATGAGGGGATGGCCAGAGTAGGGGGAGGGGGTGACCGGGAGATATCTATGGGTAAGCCTTGACAGGCTGGGGGCTTCTCTCTATAATGGGCCGGCCTGGAGGGACTGAAAGAAAGGGTAGAGAGAGGAAAGACCGTGGAAGATTTGAATGAGTTGCTTCGGGAGAGGCGTAGGAAGCTGGAGGAACTGAGAGGGGCGGGGATCGATCCCTTTGGGCATCGTTTCGAGGCCAAAGACCTGGCCCAGGAACTCATAGGCCACTATGGGGAGCTGAGAGAAGAAGACCTCCCGCAGGAAGGACTGGTCAGCCTGGCGGGACGGATCGTTTCTCTGCGAAGGCATGGGAAGGCCTCCTTCGCGCACCTCCAGGATCGGAGCGGGCGTATCCAGATCTACCTTCGGGAAGAGGAGGTTGGGGAAAGGCCTTATGCCCTTTTCCGGGGGTTAGATGTCGGTGATCTGATCGGACTACGAGGGAGGCTCTTTCGCACCAAGACCGGGGAGCTCTCCGTTTGGGTAAAGGAGTTCGAGCTCCTGTGCAAGTCCCTCCGTCCGCTCCCCGAGAAGTGGCACGGGCTTTCGGATGTAGAGGTGCGCTATCGCCAGAGGTATCTGGATCTACTCGTCAATCCAGAGGTATCCCAGGTCTTCCGGCTTCGCAGCAGGATCATCCGGGAAATACGGAATTTCCTCGATGCGCGGGGCTATCTGGAGGTGGAGACTCCGATGATGCAGTCCCTTGCCGGTGGCGCCTCAGCCCGGCCTTTCATCACCCACCATCATGCCCTGAATATGGAGCTCTATCTGCGGATTGCCCCCGAGCTTTACCTCAAGCGGTTGGTGGTTGGGGGCTTGGATCGGGTTTATGAGATCAATCGCAACTTCCGCAACGAGGGCATCTCCACCCAGCACAATCCGGAATTCACCATGCTGGAGTTCTATCAGGCCTACGCTGACTACCTGGAGCTCATGGATCTGACTGAGGAACTCATCGGTCAGATTGCCTCCTCCACTTTGGGGGGCCTCGAGGTCGAATTTCGGGGTGAGAAGATCAACCTGCAACCGCCCTGGCGTCGCATGACCCTCCAGGATTCCCTGATCCAGATCGGGGGAATCGCCCCCGAGGAGTTGGCAACCCCAGAGGCCATTCTGTTCCTGGCGGAGAAGATGCATCTTTCCCTGCAGAAGGGTTGGGGGTGGGGAAAGGTCCTGGGCGAGCTGTTCGAGGCCAGGGTGGAGGAGAAACTGATCCAGCCCACCTTCATTCTCGATTTCCCGCTGGATCTTTCCCCTCTGGCAAAAAAGAAGCCGGACGACTCCCCCTTGGTGGAGCGTTTCGAGCTCTTTATTGGCGGATTAGAGGTGGCCAACGCCTACTCGGAGTTGAATGATCCGATCGAGCAGAGAAGGCGCTTCGAGGAGCAGGCCAAGAAAAGGGAACTCGGGGACGAGGAGGCCCAAATCATTGATGAGGACTTCATTAGGGCGCTGGAATACGGAATGCCCCCGTGCGCCGGGGAGGGGATTGGGGTCGATCGCCTGGCCATGATTTTCACCCATTCGGCCTCTATTCGAGATGTCATCCTTTTTCCTCTCATGCGTCCGGAAAGGGAATCATGACCCTTCCCTATGAGCTCTTCCTGGCCCTGCGCTACCTGAAGAGCAGGCGAGGACAAGCCTTTTTTTCCCTGATTACCCTCATCTCGGTGGGGGGGGTCACCCTGGGGGTGATGGCCCTGATCATCGTGCTTTCAGTGATGAGCGGCTTCGAGAATGACCTTCGTAGCAAGATTTTAGGAACCAATGCGCACCTGGTGGTGCTCAAGCTGGGAGAAAAGGGACTGGATACCCCGGAAGAGGCCCTGGACAAGATCAAAGGCGTGAAGCATGTGGTGGACGCCTCCCCCTTTACCCTCAACCAGGTGATGCTGACCTCGGAGAATAATGTCTCCGGAGTCGTGCTGCGAGGGATCAACCCGGGCAGCGAAGGGAAGGTGACTGACTTAGCCAGGAATCTCAAAGAGGGCAACCTCTCCGACCTGGCCTCGGGAGGGGCTTCGGGGAACGGGATCCTCCTGGGCCGGGAGCTGTCCCGGCATCTGGGTGTCTCTCTGGGGGGTTCGGTCAATGTGGTGTCACCCCTGGGCAGTATTCCCACCCCGGTGGGCCTCATGCCCAAGGTGAAGCAGTTTCGCGTGGCGGGGATCTTTGAGGCGGGGATGTATGAGTACGATTCGAGCCTAGCCTATATCCCCATCGCGGCCGCCCAAGAGTTCTTTCGAATGGGATCCGCAGTGAGCGGCATCGAGGTCAAGCTCGATGACATCTATCAGGCCAAAGAGGCCGCTGCCGAGATTCAGAAACGCCTAGGATTCTCTTATTGGACGAGGGACTGGATGGAGATGAACCGCAACCTCTTCTCTGCCCTGAAGTTAGAGAGGATTGCCATGTTCATCATCTTGGTGCTCATTGTGTTGGTGGCCGCCTTCAACATCGTCAGCACCCTGATCATGATGGTGATGAAGAAGGGCCGGGATATCGGCATCCTGAAATCGATGGGGGCGAATTCGCGCAGCATCATGTTGATCTTCGTGATGCAGGGGGTGGTGATTGGGCTAGTGGGGACTATCCTGGGGTGTCTCTTCGGCTTCGGGGCGTGTTGGGCCCTGGATACCTACAAGTTCATCAAGCTGCCGGGGGATATCTACTATATTGACTCCCTTCCCGTGCTGATGAAGGGCTTCGATTTTGTGATTGTCTCCCTCTCCGCCTTGCTGATCAGTTTCCTTGCCACCCTCTACCCTTCGCGGCAAGCGGCGAAGTTAGACCCGGTGGTAGCCATCCGCTATGAGTGAGTTCATCGAGGCCAGGGATCTGGATAAGTCCTTCTGGTTGGGGGGAGAGGCGATTCCGGTCCTGAAGGGGGTCAACTTGAAGGTCCGTCGCGGGGAGTTTGTCTCCATCGTGGGCCCCTCAGGGGTGGGCAAGAGCACCCTGTTACACCTACTGGGGGCCCTGGATCGGCCGACTTCGGGCGATGTGATCTACGAAGGCTCCCCCCTCTCCGTTCTCTCGGAAGAGGAGTTGGCCGCCTTCCGCAACCGGACCATCGGCTTCGTCTTTCAATTCCACCACCTGCTCCCGGAATTTTCTGCCCTCGAGAATACCATGATGCCTGCCCTCATTGCCCGGATGTCGAAAGAGGAGGCAAAGAAGGCAGCCATCTCCATTCTGCGAGAGGTCGATCTCTCCCACCGGTTGCGTCACAAGCCGGGAGAGCTCTCCGGCGGAGAACAACAAAGGGTTGCCCTGGCCCGGGCGTTGGTCGCTTTCCCCTCGGTGATCTTGGCGGATGAGCCGACAGGCAATCTGGATGGCTCTAACAGCAAGGGCATCTTCGAACTCCTTCATCGCCTGAATCGGGAGAGGCAGCTCACCATCATCGTGGTCACCCACAATGAGGGATTGGCCTCCGCCACCCATCGTAGGGTAAGAATGGCGGATGGCTGCATCGTGGGCGGCGCCCCATAGACGGCTTTGGTGAGTGATTTTTTCCCATCCTTATGATTTGACTTGACGAATTCCGAAGGAATCCTATAATGCAAACTGAGATAAGGAAGCAGGACAGGAATACCCATGTTTGAACGATTTACCGAGAGAGCGCGAAAGGTTATCATCTTTGCCCGCGAAGAGGCGATCAGGCTGGGGCATAGCTATGTAGGCCCCGAACACCTCCTGCTGGGTCTTATACGCGAGGGCGACGGGCTGGCCGTGGCCATCTTGAAGAAGATGGGGCTCAGCATGCCCTTGCTGAAGGCGGAGGTGGAAAAGGGGCTTGTGGCCGGTTCCAAGGAGATCCCCGCCGGGGAGATCCCCTTCTCCACGCAAGGGAAGAGGGTCCTGGAATTGGCCATCCTGGAGGCCCGATCTCTGGGGCACAATTACATCGGGACCGAGCACCTGCTCCTTGGCCTGATCAAGGAGGGAGAGGGGATTGCTTCCCTGACGCTCCAAGCGAATGGGATCCCTGAGACCACCGCCAGGTCGTTGGCCCTGGAACTATTAGGAGAAAAGAGTTCCCGCCCCGCGGCCCAATCTCGTACCCCCACTGTGGATGAGTTTGGACGAGACCTAACTGGCCTGGCCCGGCAGGACAGGCTCGATCCCGTCGTGGGGAGGGAGATGGAGATCGAGAGGGTGATTCAGATCCTCTCCCGGAGGACCAAGAACAACCCGGTGCTGATCGGTGAGGCGGGAGTGGGAAAGACCGCCATTGTAGAGGGACTTGCCCAGAGGATCGTTCACAACATCATCCCCGAGACTCTGCTCAACAAGAGGGTGGTGATGCTGGACTTGGCCGCACTGGTGGCGGGCACCAAATACCGGGGACAATTCGAGGAGCGACTGAAGGCGGTCTTAAAGGAGGTTCAGCAGGCAGGGAATATCATTATCTTCATCGATGAGCTTCACACCCTGGTCGGCGCGGGCGCAGCGGAGGGGGCCATCGATGCCTCGAACATGTTGAAGCCGTCCTTGGCCCGAGGAGAGATCCAGGTGATCGGGGCGACTACCCTGGATGAGTATCGCCGTTTCATCGAAAAGGATCGTTCTCTGGAGCGGAGATTCCAGGCTATCATCGTGGAGGCTCCTTCGGTGGATGAGACCATCAAGATCCTGCGAGAGATTCGGGATCGCTATGAGGCTCATCACTCGGCCACGATAACCGACGAGGCGCTGACTGCCGCGGCCCGCCTCTCCCAGAGGTACATCGCCGATCGCTTTCTGCCGGATAAGGCGATCGATGTCATCGACGAGGCATCCTCTCGGGCTCGATTGAAGAGCCTCACCCTTCCTCCCGAGCTCCAGGAGTTGGAGATGGAGGTGGAGAGGCTCCGCCAGCAGAAGGATGAGGCCATCCGCACCCAGGCCTTTGAGGTGGCGGCCCGGATCCGCGATCTGGAGAGAAAGGCGAAGGCCGAGCTGGAGGAAAAGAAGCTCCGCTGGAAGGAAACTCGGGCCAAGGAGAAGATCGTAGTCAGCGATGAGGATATCGCCTATGTGGTCTCTCGCTGGACCGGAATCCCCCTCTTTCGGATCGGAGAAGAGGAGTCAGAGAAACTCCTGCGCATGGAATCCGAACTCCACCGTCGGGTGATCGGCCAGGATGAGGCGATTAGAGCAGTATCTCGCGCGGTTCGCCGGTCCCGCGCTGGCCTGAAAAATCCGCGGAGGCCTGTCGGATCTTTCATTTTTCTGGGCCCCACCGGCGTAGGCAAGACGGAGCTGGCCAAGGTCCTGTCGGAATTCCTGTTTGGGACGGAGGATTCATTAATTCGGATCGACATGTCCGAGTATATGGAGAAGTTCTCGGTCTCCCGCCTGACCGGGGCACCTCCCGGTTATGTGGGCTACGAGGACTCCAGCCACCTGACGGAGAAGGTGAGGCGCCATCCCTATTCGGTGATCCTCTTCGATGAGATCGAAAAAGCCCACCCGGAGGTTTTCAATCTACTGCTGCAGATCTTAGAAGACGGGCACCTCACCGATAACACGGGCAAGTTGGTTGATTTCAAGAACGCCGTGGTGATCATGACCTCGAACCTGGGGGCCAGGCAGATCGGCACTTCCGCCACCTTGGGCTTCAGCAAGGAGGAGGAAGGGAGAATGCCCTATGACAAGATGAAGGAGACGGTCCTTTCCGAGCTGAAGCGGACCTTCAATCCGGAACTGCTCAATCGCATCGACGAGGTGATCGTCTTTCACCCCTTGGATAGAGAGCATTTGACCAGGATCGTGGATTTGATGATCAGCCGTATCCAGGAGCAATTGGAGGAGAAGAGCCTCAGCCTCTATCTGGAGGACGATGCCAAGGACTTCCTCATTCGGGAGGGATATGACCCGACCTACGGGGCGAGACCCCTGCGGCGGGCCATCGAAAGATACATTGAGGATCCCTTAGCGGAAGAGGTGTTGAAGGGGAAGTTTGCCGAGGGAGGTACCATCTTAGTAAAGCTGGGCCAGGGTACCCTTCGGTTCGAGTTGAGCCATGCATTAAAGACGAAGAAGTGATGTCCAATGCTAAGTTATCTACCTGAGCCCTCGTCCGAGAGGGTTTTTTTGTTTACCGGGGCCCATCAGTCAGCGTGATGATGTGTGGCCAAATCCATATTCCTTGCATACCCAATCACCTTTGTCTCATTCGAAATACAAACTCGCGGTTCTCCTCTTTCTTACCCTGCTTGTGATCTCCTCCAGTCCCATCCCCTCGGCTGGCGAGCAGGAGAAGATTGTCATCAAAGAGATATCCATCCAAGGGAATCGAAAGATCGAAGAGGCGACCATCCGTTTCAAGATGAAGACCAAGGTGGGCGAGGAATTCTCGGTCGAGAATCTGCGAGAAGATGTGAAGACCCTCTATTCCACGGGTTATTTCGACCAGGTGACCGTCGACGCCGAGGGATTTGAAGGGGGGTTAAAGCTCACCATCCAGGTCAAAGAAAAGCCTTACATCAAAGAGGTCGTGTTGAAAGGCAACGAGGCCTTTGAGACCAAGAAGATCATGGAAAAGGTGGATCTGCCCCTCGGTTCTATTGCCAACCCCTTGATCCTCAATCAGAATGCAGAGAAAATCCGCCTGTTTTACGAAGAGGGTGGGTATTATCAGGCGGCGGTGACGCCAACGGTGGAGCCGGTATCGGAGAACGAGGCAAAGGCCGTCTTCTTGATCGAGGAGAACGCGAAGTTTGAGATCGAAGAGATCGCCTTCACCGGCAATAAGGCCTTCAGCGCAGGCAAGTTGAGAAAGCAGATGAAGACCAAGGAGCTCTTCCTCCTCTTTATCTATGGAACGCTCAAGGGCGCCGAGTTGAAGGCCGACATCGATCGGCTCAAGGGCTTCTATCTCAACAATGGCTATCTGGACGTCAAAATCGGGGTGCCTCAGGTGGAGGTTGATCGAGAGAAAAAGAAGATCCGCATTGGCGTCCATATTGAGGAGGGGCCCCAGTTCAAGGTGGGGCAGGTGAGCCTGTCGGGAAATACAGTCTTCGAGGGAAAGGAGCTATTGCCGGATCTGAAAACGAAAAAGGAGGAGGTTTTCAGTTACGAGGTCCTGCAGCGCGATATCTTTTCCATCACGGACAAGTATGGAGAGAAAGGATACATCTTTGCCGATGTGACTCCCATCACCGAGCTCGACCGGGAAAAGCTGCTGGTAGACATCAAGCTCACGGTCCAAGAAGGACGGCAGATGAAACTGGAGAGGATAGAGGTCAGCGGAAACGATCGGACTCGGGATAATGTCATCCGCCGGGAGTTGAGAATCGCCGAATCAGATATCTTCGACAGTCGGGCCGTGCGCAGAGGGAAAGAGGCCCTAAATTACCTGGGATTCTTCGAAGAGGTGAATGTGGACACGGTCCCTGGGAGCACGGAGGATCAATTGATTGTGAAGGCAGGAGTAAAGGAACGCCTGACCGGCACCTTTTCCCTGGGCGGAGGCTACGGGTCGGTGGATGGCGTCATGGGGATGGTCCAGATCGCCGAATCCAACCTCTTCGGAAGGGGACTGCGGCTTTCCCTCACTGCGGAGATCAGCCAGAAGAGGCGGAGATTCGATCTCGGTTTTTTTGACCGCAAGGTCTTTGATACGGACAATTCGGTGGGATTCAATCTCTACAATCAGGACCGCCTCTTCCCGACCTGGAACGAGGGAAGGCAGGGCGGCGATGTAACCTATGGCCGTCCCATCTTGTCGGGTTTCGATGGCTATTTGACTTATCGCTATGAGAAGGTTAAAATCTATGGCCTGTCCGATCGGGCGCCGAGCCTCGTAAAGGATGAAAGGGGGTCCTCTTCTACTAGCAGCCTGACATTGGCGATAGTTAAGGATCTGCGCGACAATCGCCTCGACCCCACGAGGGGAAGCAATAGCCTTGCCTCCGTCCAGTATGCGGGCGGGATTATGGGTGGGGCAAACCATTTCACGAAATACGAGGCGGATTCGAGCTATTACCAACCCCTCTTCTGGAAGGTGGTGGGGGTGCTCCATGGAAGCATCGGCTACGGGGAGGGCATCGGTGACCATCGCCTGCCCCTCTACGAAAGGTACTTCCTGGGAGGTCCGACCACCGTGCGGGGATATAAGTTCCGGGAGGTTGGCCCGGTCGACAAACACGATCAGCCCTATGGGGGGAACAAGAGGTTGTCTTTCAATGCCGAGGTGATCTTTCCCCTCATCGAAACCTTCAAAGGGGTCATCTTCTACGACCGAGGAAACGCCTGGGGAGAAGGGGAGAACATGAGTCTCTCGGAGATGCGGCAGGGGGCCGGGGTGGGCCTTCGATTCTTTTCTCCGCTGGGCCCCATCCGCCTGGAATACGGATGGAAGCTGGATCGGAGAAGGGATGAGAGTAAAGGCCAGTTTCATTTTTCCGTCGGCGCATTCTTCTAAATCTGAATCCACGGGGGGACCAAGACATGAGACGATGGATCATTATGAGCAGCGTGATCGCGGTGACGCTCACCTTGGGGATGGCCTTCCTTCCCGAATCGAGGGCAGCGAATCCGTTCCGGGTGGGCACAGTGGACATCCAGCAGATCCTCTTAGAATCCAAGGCCGGAAAACAGGCCAAGGCAAAGGTCGAGGCGGAGCGGGACCTGAGGCAGAAGGAAATCACCGCCAAGGAGGAGGAGGTTGCCAAGCTACAGCAGGACCTGGGAAAACAGTCTTCCATCCTGAGCGAGGCCGCCCGCAAGGAGAAGCAAGACGCCATCGACCGCAAGGTCCGGGATCTGAAGAGGATCTACGATGACTTCAGCCGCGACCTGCAAAAGAAGGAGGGGGAGTTGGTGCGGGAGCTCCTCAAAGAGCTCACGGCCCTCATTCGGGACTATGGGAAAGAGAAGGGGTACACCCTGATCCTGGAGAGGGGACAGTCCGGGATCGTCTACGGGACGGAAGAGATTGATCTGACCAAGGCGATCATGGCTTTGTTTGACGCCAAGACCAAGTGAGTCGCCAGGGCGGAGGGGAATGACTTGAGACTGAGCGATTTATCCCGAGAGCTCTCCTGTCAATTGGTAGGGGAGGGCGAGGTGGAGATTCGAGGGGTCGCTGACATCCGAGAGGCGCAGGAGGGGGAGCTGACCTTCGTGGCCGATGCCCGCCATTTCAAGTATCTGGAAGGGTGTCAGGCCTCGGCGGTCATCCTCTCCTTTGCCGCCCCCCCCTCGGCCAGACCCAACCTGCGCACCGATAACCCGTATTTAGCCTTTGCCAGGGCGTTGGAGATCCTTCACCCTGGGGAACATCCTGCGCCGGGAGTGCACCCCGCGGCCATTTTGGAAGAGGGGGTCAAGCTGGGCGAGGGGGTGTCCATCGGGGCCCTCACTTTTGTGGGGCGAGGTGCTGAGATCGGCGACCATTCCATTCTCTTCCCTCAGGTCTATGTAGGGCCAGGCAGTCGCATGGGGAAGGGTTGCATTTTGCATCCCCAGGTGATGGTGCGGGAAGGGGTCCGGATTGGGGATCGGGTCATCATTCATTCCGGGGCGGTCTTGGGAAGCGACGGCTTTGGATACGCCAAGCAGGGCGATGGCCGCTATTATAAGATCCCCCAGATCGGGGGGGTGACCATCGAGGATGAGGTGGAGATCGGGGCCAATGTCACCATCGATCGAGCCACCTTGGGGCAGACCCGGATCGGCCGGGGGACCAAGATCGATAACCTGGTTCAGGTCGCCCACAATGTCCAGGTGGGTCAGGATACGATTATCATTTCCCAGGTGGGCATCGCCGGGAGCACTAAAATCGGCAATCGGGTCACCCTGGCAGGCCAGGCGGGAATCATTGGACACATTGAGATCGGCGATGATTGCATCGTGGGTTCGCAATCCGGGGTAGGGGAGGACCTAAAACCTGGCTCCGTCGTGACGGGAAGCCCGGCGATCCCTCATCCCCTCTGGAGGAGGATGGCCGTTTCCCTGCCCCGATTGCCCGAGCTGCTCAAATCCATCCGTGCACTGGAGAAACGCCTGAAGGATTTGGAGCGAAGGAAATCTGAGGATTAGGCCTCTTCGCGGCGCAAAGGAGAGAATCTATGATGGATATCAATCAAATTCGGCGACTCCTTCCCCATCGATATCCCTTCCTCTTGATTGACCGCATCCTGGAGTTAGAGCTGGGGAAGAGGATCGTAGGGCTCAAGAATGTGACGATGAATGAGCCCTATTTCATGGGCCATTTTCCCGACTACCCCATTATGCCGGGGGTCTTGATCCTGGAGTCGCTGGCCCAGGCCGGAGGGATCTTGGTGAAAAAGACCCTCAACTTGTCTGATGATAAGCTGATGGTTCTTCTGGGATTGGATAAGGCCAAATTCCGCAAGCCGGTCTTTCCCGGAGACCAGCTCCGCCTGGAGGTGGAGTTAATCAGCCTCCGCCCAAGGTCTGTGAAGGCCAAGGGGAAGGCCTTCGTAGAGGGGACCTTGGTGGCCGAGGCCGAAATGTTCACTATGATTGTGGATCGCGCCCAGGTAGGGGAGGGCGATTGAAGTGGCCAATCCTACCCCATCCGCCAAACTGACCTTTGATTGCGTGAGAGAATGAGATGACCAAGGATCCCTCCATGACATTTGAACATCCCTCCTCCCCAGCGGCGGGGAGCCCCAATATCCACCCCACTGCGATTGTAGAGCCCGGGGCGAAGATCGGAGAAGGGTGCACCATTGGGCCCTATTCGCACATCGGCCAGCATGTCTCCATCGGCGGGCACACCCAAATCGGCTCCCTTGTGGTCATCGAGGGATGGACAGAAGTGGGGAGCGGCTGTCAGATCTCCTCCCACGCCATCTTGGGCACTCCCCCCCAGCATCTCAAATATCAGGGAGAGGAAACCCATCTGCAGATCGGTCAGCAGACGGTCATCCGGGAGTTCGTCACCATCAACCGGGCCACGGTAGAGGGAGGAGGCAGGACGGTCGTCGGCGACGGGAACTTCATCATGGCCTACTCGCACATTGGCCACGATTGCATCCTGGGAAATCATATCATTATGGCCAACGGGGCTTCCCTGGGGGGGCATGTGGTGATTGAGGATTACGCCAATGTGGGGGGAATCACCGGGGTTCACCAGTTCGTCAGGATTGGCTGCCATGCCATGGTGGGGGCCTATTCGGGGATTGGCCAGGATGTGCCCCCCTATATGATGGTCTCGGGGATTCGGGCCAAACCTTACGGGCTGAATCTGGTCGGCCTGCGGAGGCATCATTTTCCTCCCCAGACCTTGAAGGCGTTGAAGGAGGCGAGCCGGATCCTCTTTTTCTCCAATCTCAACACCTCTCAGGCCCTGGCCAGGATTGAGGCGGAGATAGAAGCTCTTCCTGAAATCAAGCATTTGGTAGAGTTCATCCAGGCCTCCAAGAGAGGCATTAGCAGGTGAGATGCAAGAACAGATCGGCCTGATCGCCGGAGAGGGCAGATTTCCTTTTCTGGTGGCGCAAGCGGCGAGGGAGAAGGGCCTGAGGATCGTTGCCGCGGCGATCAAAGAGGAGGCCTCACCCGAGTTAAGCCAGGCGGTGGACTGCATCTACTGGCTCCATGTGGGGGAGTTGGGCAAGCTCATCCGGTCGTTCCAGCGGGAGGGGATCCGACAGGCGGTTATGGCGGGGAAGATCCAGAAGCGGCACCTCTTCTCCCAGATCAAACCGGACTTGCGGGCCACCCTCCTCTATCTGCGCCTGAAGGAGAAGAACGACGATGCCATTCTGAAGGCCATCTGCGACGAGTTGCAGAGCGAGGGGATCGAATTGGTGGAGTGCACTTCCCTGATCTCCAGCCTGCTGGCCCCGCAGGGAGTCTTGACCTCTCGTCCTCCCAGCGAATGGGAACGGAAGGACATTGAATTTGGCAGGAGGATGGCCCGGGCCATCGCCGGCCTGGATATTGGGCAGACGGTGGTAGTGAAGAATTGCGCGGTGCTGGCGGTGGAGGCCATCGAGGGGACCAATTTGGCGATCCGCCGGGGAGCGGAGTGGGGAGGCGAGGGCGTGGTGGTGGTGAAGGTGGCCAAGCCCCAACAGGATCTAAGGTTCGATGTCCCCGTGGTGGGGCCAGACACCTTGGAGGTGATGAGAGAGGTGAAGGCCTCGGTCCTGGCCCTGGAGGCGGGGAAGGTTATTATCGTCGATAAAGAGGAGATGCTGAAGGCAGCAGAGGAGGCGAAGATCTCCATCGTCGCCGATTGAAGAGCGTGTAGCCTCGTGCCCCGCAGTGGGGATGCCGGGGCGCGTCCATCCAATCCAGGAAGGGCAAAGGCAGTAGAGAAGGGACAGCCAGAGATGAAGAAGTTAAAGGTCGGGGTGGTGGGGGTAGGTCATTTGGGCCAGCATCATGCCCGGATCTATGCCCAGATGCCCGAGGTGGAGCTAGTGGGCATTGTGGATATCAACGAAAGAAGGGCCAAAGAGGTGGGCCTCAAGTTCAAGGTCCCTCACTACCTGGAGGCGAGTTCCCTCTATGATGAGGTGAAGGCAGTGAGCGTTGCCGTTCCCACCATTTCCCATTGTAGCGTGGCCAGGGGCTTTTTAGAGCGGGGCATCGATGTGTTGGTGGAGAAGCCCATTGCCAGCAATCAAGAAGAGGCGGAGGATTTGGTTCGTTTGGCGGCGTCGAAGGATTGCATCCTCCAGGTCGGCCATGTGGAGAGGTTCAATAACGGCTTCCAAATCTTCCAGGGCCTGGTGAAAAACCCCAAATTCATCGAGTGCCACCGGCTTGGCTCCTTCGCCGAGAGGGGCACCGATGTTGATGTCGTCCTCGACCTAATGATCCATGACCTGGATATCGTCTTGAGCCTGGAAAGATCTCCCTTGAAGGAGATCAATGCCGTGGGCATCCCGGTGCTTTCCCCCCATGTGGATATTGCCAATGCGCGCCTGCAATTCGAATCTGGATGCGTGGCGAACCTGACCGCCAGCCGAGTCAGCATGGAAAAGATGAGGAAAATCCGTGTCTTTCAAGAGGATGTCTATCTCGCCCTCAATTATGCCACCCAGGAGATCTCGTGTTACAAGAAGGAGAAATCCGGTCGCCTTTCGCCCTATGGCCTCCCGTACATCGGGAAGGAGGAGATTCGGGTGGAGAGGGGAGAGCCCTTGCAGAGTGAACTGGAGAGCTTCCTCCATTGCGTCAGGGAGCGAGAGAGGCCCTTGATCTCAGGGGAGGAAGGGAAAAGGGCCCTCGTGGTGGCCTGCCAGATCAAGGAGAGGTTCTGACCGGGACACGCCACACGCATTTCCGATTCCGGAGGATTCGCCCGAGGGGCGATCCGCTTCGCTTCCCCTGGGCGGGGAGAGGCCAGCGACTTCGATGAGCAGGAAGGTGATGATGGTCGCCGGTGAGGCCTCGGGAGACCTTCATGGGGCGGGTCTGGCGAGAGAGCTGAGGATTCTCCTGCCGGAAGTGGAGATCATAGGTATGGGCGGGGATCGGATGGCGGGGGAGGGCGTACGGCTGCTCGCCCATTGCTCCGAATCCTCGGTGGTGGGCACGGTGGAGGTTCTGGAATCGGCAGGGGCGATTGCCCGCTCCTTCTTACTCCTTTACCAGGCCCTGAAAGCGGAGTGCCCGGAGCTGCTGATCCTGATCGACTTCCCCGATTTCAACCTTCTGCTGGGGAGGCTGGCCAAGAGAAAGAAGATCCCCATCATCTATTACATCAGCCCCCAGATCTGGGCCTGGCGATCAGGCAGGCTGAAGACCCTGCGCAGGCTGGTCGATCAGGTGCTGGTTATCCTTCCCTTTGAAGAGGCGCTGTATAGGAGGGTGGGGGTGGATGCTCATTTCGTAGGCCATCCCCTCCTCGAGCGGGTGAGGCCCACCCTTCCCCGGGAGGAAGTGCGGTCACAGCTCGGGATTGGGGAAGGCAGTCAGCTCATCGGGCTCCTGCCCGGCAGTCGCAGAGGGGAGGTGCGGCGACATCTCCCCCTGTTGGTGGAGACCGCCTCCCTGTTAAAGGGAGAAGACCCGGGGTTGTCTTTTGTCATCTCCCAGGCCGAATCCATCGATGATGCAACCCTGAGGGCCTTTCTTCCTGAAGGGCAGAGGGTCTGGCCGGTGTGGAGAGGCAGGCCTTATGACCTGATTAATGCCGCGGACTTCCTCATCGTGGCCTCCGGCACGGTCACCCTGGAGGCGGGGATGCTGGGTACCCCGATGGTGATCATCTATCGCCTCTCCTGGATTTCCTGGGTGCTGGGGAAGATGATGGTGCGGGTGAAGCAGGTGGGGTTGATCAATCTGGTCTTGGGACGGGAGGTCGTCCCGGAGCTTCTGCAGAATGAGGCGAGGCCGGAGAAGATCGCCCCGGTCGTCCGGGCCCTCTTGCAGGATCGTGGTCAGAGGGAGGTCATAAGAGAGGAGCTTCTCGCGGTGCGGTCTCGGCTGGGAGAAGAGGGCGCTTCGCACCGGGCGGCCTTACACATTGCCCGATTCCTGCAGGGCGGAGGTCGACCCCCTTCTCCGGAGGTCGTTTCCGGGTTAGCGGGCAAATAGAAGGACAAAGGAGTTCTTGGGAGGTGGGGATCCCCCACCGCCGGTGGCGGGAACCTCCCATCTTGGGTCACCCATGAAGAGCTATAGACGACTTCTGCAATATGTAACACCTTA
The DNA here is from genome assembly GCA_043800755.1 of bacterium. Classification (GTDB taxonomy): domain Bacteria; phylum Methylomirabilota; class Methylomirabilia; order CAVQYV01; family CAVQYV01; genus JAZDMQ01. The sequence goes on from JAZDMQ010000127.1 coordinate 35,206, forward strand.
TCGGGGGCGACTTCTTCTGGCCGGCTTGTGCATGGTCTTGGTCGCTGGAACCACCGGGGCCTCGGCGATGCTCATGAAGAATGTGGTGGATGATATCTTCACCGACCACAATGTGACCATGTTGAAGCTGCTGTCCCTGGCGGTGCTCCTCCTCTACTTGCTCAAAGGGGTTTCCAGTTACGGGCAGGAATATCTGCTGGGCTGGGTGGGGCAGAAGGTAGTCTCGGACCTCCGGAACAGGCTCTACGAGCACATCCAGGGCCTTTCTTTGAATTTCTTCGTCCAGACGCCCACCGGTCAGATCGTCTCTCGGATTATGAGCGATGTGGGCCTTCTGCAATCCGCGGTGACCGGGGTGTTGGTCAACCTGATCAAAGAGCCTTTCACCATCCTCTTTCTGATGGGGGTGCTTTTTTACCGGCATTGGCAGTTGGCCATCGTGTCCCTGATCGTTCTGCCCCTCTGTGCCCTCCCCCTGGTGCGTTTCGGTAGGTCTCTGCGCAAGGTAGGCAGGCGGGCCCAGGAGAAAATGGCCGATATGAATATCCACCTGCAAGAGACCATCACCGGGGCGCACATCGTCAAGGCCTTCTTGATGGAGGAAAAGGAGGCGCAGCGCTTTGCCGAGCACAATGCGAGCTATTTCCAGCAACTCATGCGGGCGGAACAGGTGAAGGCCCTCACCAGTCCAGTCATGGAGTTTATCGGGGGGATCGGCTTGGCCTTCGTCATCTGGTATGGTGGCTTCCAGGTCATCAGAGGGGTGACCACGACCGGCTCTTTCTTTTCTTTCGTGGCCGCCCTCTTCCTGCTTTATGGGCCGATACGCAGCCTCTCCCGGGCGAACAATGTGATCCAACATTCGATGGCGGCGGCCGAGAGGATCTTTTATATCCTGGATCTCTCCCCGGAGGTGAAAGAGGACCCCCATGCCCATCCTCTCCGGTGGATGCGGGAGGGGGTGGAGTTCCGCGGCGTCGATTTCTCTTACGCCCAGACGGTGGTCCTCTCGGATATCTCCTTTCGGGTGAAATCGGGAGAGAAGGTGGCCATCGTCGGGGCGAGCGGGGCGGGCAAGAGCACCCTGGTCAACCTCATCCCTCGTTTCTTCGATGCGACCTCCGGCAGCATCCTGATTGATGGCCACGATATCCACAAGGTGACCCTCGATTCCCTCCGATCGCAGATGGGGATCGTCACCCAGGAGACGATCCTCTTTGACGACACGGTGGCCCATAACATCGCTTATGGAAGGGCGAATTATGAGCAGGAGGAGATTGTTGCGGCCGCCAAGGCGGCCAATGCCCATTCTTTCATCATGGCCATGCCCCAGGGCTATGAGACCATGATCGGAGAAAAGGGGGTGAAGCTCTCCGGGGGGGAAAGGCAGCGCATCGCCATTGCCCGGGCCATCCTCAGGAACCCGCCCATCCTGATCCTGGACGAGGCGACCTCTGCCCTGGATACGGAATCGGAGATCCTGGTGCAGGAGGCATTGGACCACCTGATGAAAGACCGGACCAGCTTCGTGATCGCCCATCGCCTTTCCACGATTCACGGGGCGGACTGGATCATTGTGCTCGAGGGAGGCAAGGTGGTGGAGTCGGGGAGACATGAGGCCCTCATGGCCCTCAACGGGGTCTACCGCCGCCTCTATGAATTGCAGTTTCAAAAGGAGGGGAGATGGACCTCTCCTGGTCGAGTCCTGGAGGTGCATGGCGAGGCGAGTCCGCACGGCAAGCTTGTGGATTAACGGGAGAATCATGTATAATGGCCTGAGAATTCGTTTCCTTTAAAGCTCTTCCCCAGGTTGCTGGGGGAGCTTCCGGGCGAATACCCCTTTCACCCTGTAGGGATATGACAAAGATCACTCGGCTGCTCCGAAAGCAAAAGTTCATCTTGGACTTGGGGGCAGTGGTTGGTTCATTCCTGCTCGATTCCCTCCATTGGACCCAACACACCTTTCATGTCTATGAAGATCAGGAGGCGAACGAATCCCTCCTGCGCGGAGGAAGGAAAGTCATCTTCTGCTTTTGGCATGGAAGGCTGCTGATGGCCCCCTTTGCCTCCCAGATTCGAGAGATGGCGATTATGATCAGCGAGCATCACGATGGCGATTTTGTGAGCCGATTCGCAGAGCGGTCAGGGTTCCAGAGCATCCGGGGTTCGGCGACGCGCGGGAGTCTGTCGGCCATGAAGAAGATGATCGCCGCCCACAAGAGCGGACTGCACCTGGTCATCACCCCCGATGGCCCGAAGGGGCCCAAGGGCCAGGTGAAGTCCGGGGTCATTGAATTGGCCAAGCTGACTGGGGCCCCGATCCTATCTTTTACCTTCGGGGCCTTTCCACGAAAGGTCCTCGATAGCTGGGATGAATTCGTCATCCCCCTCCCCTTTTCTACCTGCATCTTTGTCTGGGGAGCGCCCTTGTGGGTTCCGGGCGATGCCGATAAGGAGAAGATGGTCGAGGCCCAACGGACCCTCCAAGAAAGGATGATGAGGATTACCCACCAGGCGGATGAACTCAGCCGGGAACTCTCCCGGAGAAGGAAATCCGGGCAGAAGGATATTGGGGCCGATCTGCTTGCCCAGGGATTGGGGAAGGCCTCCGAATAAAATGTACTCCCTCTACAGCGCTCTCCTCATCCTTTTTCTGCTCCTCTACCTCCCCCTTTCTTTCCTCAAGGACCCATTCTTCCGCAAATATCGTCGCAATTTAAAGGAGCGCTTTGGCATCTACCCACCGCGCCTGCTCGAGGGCCCGAGGGATCCTCGACCCTTGTGGATCCATGCCGTCTCCGTGGGGGAGATGATGGCGGCCTCGCCTCTAATCTCGGAGCTGACGAGGCAAAGGCCGGGAGAGAAGATAATCCTCTCCACGGTGACGGCCACGGGGAACCGGGTCGCCAGAGAGAAGTTCCCCGATGCCGGGGCCATCCTCTTCTTCCCCCTTGACTTTCGGTGGATCGTCGGCAGGTCACTACGGCAGCTTTGCCCTCGGGCAGTCCTCATCACGGAGACGGAACTCTGGCCTCATTTCCTCCGGTCCTGTGCGGAACGAGGGATCCCTTGCATTCTGATCAACGGCCGCCTATCAGAGGCCTCCTTCCGGCGCTATCGATGGGTGAGGCCCTTTTTTCGGGATATGGTGAAAGGCATGCCCTTGCTCTGTATGCAAAGCGAGGCGGATCTGGCCCGAATGGTCGCATTGGGGGCCGACCCTTCCCGGGTCAGGTGGACGGGAAACCTCAAGTTCGACCAGTATGTGAAGGAAGAAGGCGAGGATCCGCGGCCTCGATTGCTGCAAGAGCTGATGATCGGAGAACCGATGCCTATCTTTATCGCCGGCTCCACCCACCGGGGGGAGGAGGAGGCCGCCATCGAAGCCTACTTGACAGCGAAGCGGAAGGTCGCTAACCTCCTGCTCATCCTCGCCCCTCGCCATCCCGAAAGGCTGGCCGAGGTCGAGCGACTCTTGAGTGAGCGCGGCCTAATTTACAGTCGGAGGAGTCTGCTCCGGACAGGGGTGCCGAGGGAAGGGGATGTCATCCTGCTAGATACGATGGGGGAGTTGGGCAAGATCTATAGCCTGGGTGCCGTCATCTTCGTGGGGGGAAGCCTGGCATCCGTAGGGGGGCATAATATCTTGGAGCCCGCCTTTTACGGCCGCCCCATCCTCATTGGTCCTCACATGGAGAACTTCAGGGAGATCGCGGAACTCTTCCTGTCTGGAGGGGGGGCGCTGACCGTCCGCGATGCCTCGGATTTGGGGCAGGGACTTCTTCGCTTCCTGCTGCACCCTGCTGAAGCCCAGGCAGTGGGAGAGGAGGCCCAAAAGATCCTGAGGAGGCATCGGGGTGCCACCCTGAGAACTCTGGAGGCATTGAAGGAATATCTATGAGGATCGGGTCCTGGGTGATCACCTATTCGCTAAATTGCATTCGCCAGGGGCCCGCTCATCTGGGGGGCCGGATCTGGCTTTTTCTATTGTCGATGGTTTCCTGGCTCTACAGTCCTCTGGTCCGACTGCGAGGACTTGCCTACTCCCTGGGCTGGATGCCGCAGAGGAGGCTCCCGGTTCCGGTGATCAGTGTGGGTAATATCAGCCTGGGGGGAACAGGCAAGACGCCGTTGGTGGAACGGATCGCCCGGGCCGTCTCCGAGGAGAAAAAGAGGGTGGCCATCCTGATCAGGGGGTATCGGGGTTCCTCCGAAGCGGAAACCGTGGTTGTCTCTGACGGGACTCGCCTGCTGAGCCGGCCCGCGGAGGCCGGGGATGAGGCCTATCTTCTGGCAAAGCGTCTCCCCTCGGTGGCGGTCGTTGCCGGAAAGGATCGCTATCGCGCCGGAAGCCTGGCCATCACCGACCTGGGGGCCCAGTCCTTGGTCCTGGATGATGGCTTTCAGCATCGGTCGCTGAAGCGGGATCTGGATATTGTGTCCATCGACGCTTCCGAGCCCTTTGGCTATGGTCATCTCTTTCCGCGGGGACTTCTGCGGGAGCCGCTGGAGTCCCTGTCCCGGGCGGATGTCTTGGTCATCATCCGGGCGAAGGCGGACCAGGACCTGGAGGAGATCAGGGGGCGCCTAAGAAGATATAACCCCCAGGCCGCCCTCTTCGTCGGAGAGCGTCGTCCCCTATCTTTCATGAAGATGCCGGAGGAGAGCCAGCATCGCCTAGAGGAGATCAGAGGATGGAAGTGCGTTGCCTTCTCCGGGATTGCCAATCCCCCCTCCTTCCTCGCCCTCCTTTCTTCCTTAGGGGCGGAGGTGATGAGGAGCTTCTCCTTTCCCGATCATTACCCCTATCGCCTGGAGGAACTGGGGGAGATCGTGGGATGGGCAAAGGAAGCCGGGGTGCAGGCCCTGTTGACGACCGAAAAGGATTCAGTCCGTCTTCCCGAGGACCTCTATCCCCTGCCGATTCCGCTATTCTACCTCCGGATGGAGATCCAGCTCTCCCAGGAGAAAGAATTCTTTTCTCTGGTGAGGGGGGCGGGGAGGGCCTCGTGAATAATATGGCGAAAGAACCCGCACCTCTCAAGAACCGACAGCGAGCGGCCAGGCGGACCTCTACTCCGTTGGCCCAAGCTCGCTACCTCACGGAATATCTCCTGTTTCGCATCGCCTGGCTGATCTTCGCCCGAGTCCCCGCCAAGGTGGCGTATGCCCTGGGCAAGGGGTTGAGCCGGGCAGCCTTTTTCCTGGATGCTCGCCATCGGAGGATCGCTCTGGAGAACCTGCGGATGGCGATGGGGGACCAACGGGGAGAGGCAGAGATCGGAGGGCTGGCCCAGGCCTCTTTCCTGCACTTGACCTTGGCCTTTGTGGAGCTTTGCAGATACCGCAGATTAAAGGAAGAGCCCGTAGAGAGCTTTGTCGAGTTTGAGGGTGTGCCCAGGGTGGTCAAGGCCAGAGAGGGCGGGCGGGGGATCATTCTGATCACCGGGCATCTCGGGTCCTGGGAGATGGGGGCCTTGGCGTCCCCTTTGATCGGCTACCCCTTAGAGGTGGTGTTTCGGCCTCTGGATAATCCCTACCTGGACCGCTGGCTCGCCGGGGTGAGAAGCAGCACCGGCAATCAGGTCGTCCCCAAAAGGAATGCCCTGCGCCCCATCCTTTCCTCCCTTCACAAAGGGGGGATCGTGGTGGTCCTCATGGATCTCAATACCATGAGGGGGGAGGGGGTCTTCGTGGACTTCTTCGGGAAGCCGGCCTCCACCACCTATGCCCCCGCCCTGTTGGCCCTGCGGACCGGGGCGGCGGTATTTCCCATCCTGACCCTGCGGGAGCAGGAACATCGCCTGAGGGTCATTGTAGGGGAGGAGATCCCCCTCTCGCGGAGTGGAGACCTGCAGAGAGATCTGGTCGAAAACACCGCCCTCTTCACCAAGGTATTGGAGGGATATATCCGGGAGCATCCGGAGCAGTGGTTTTGGGCTCACGAGAGATGGAAGACCAGACCCAAAGTCAGAGAGTCGGACCAGGACGGATAAAGAGGATCCTGATCCATGGGGCCAACTGGGTGGGGGACGCCCTGATGACCACGCCGGCGATCTCCTGCATCCGGAGGGCCTTTCCCCGGGCCTCTATCACTGCCCTGGCCGTGCCACCTGTACAGGGGATCTACCGAGGTCAGCCCGACCTCGAGGAGACGATTCTCTATCAACGGTCCGGCAGGCATCGGGGGACAGCAGGTAAGAGGCAACTGGTAAAGGAGCTTCGAGCCGGCCGCTTCGACATGGCGGTTCTCTTTCCCAATTCCTTCGAATCGGCACTGCTGGCCTTTTGGGGAAGAATCCCGGTGCGCATCGGCTATCAAACCGATGGGCGGAGCGCCTTGCTCACCCATGGGATCAAGAGAGACAAGGACATCCTGGGGCGCCATCAGGTGGGATACTACCTGGGGCTGCCCCATTCCCTGGGCTGGAAGGAAGGGGAGAGGAAGCTCTCGCTCCCCGTGGCGGCAGGGGATGAGAAGTGGACCATTCAGCTATTGCGGGATAAAGGATGGCAGGAGGGGAAGCCCCTGGTGGCCTTCGCGCCCGGCGCCTCCTATGGGCCTGCCAAAAAATGGGAACCCTTGCGCTTTGCGAAGGTGGCCGATGCCCTGATCGCTGGCCATTTGGCACAGGTGATGATCGTCGGCTCACGGAAGGATCAGGGAGAGGCGGAGGATATGGCCTCCAAAATGAGAGGCAAGGCATGGGATCTGACCGGAGAAACGACCCTGGGCCAACTGGCGGCCTTGCTCGCCCGCTGCGACCTGCTCGTGGCCAACGATTCAGGGGCCATGCATGTGGCCGCGGCGACCCAGACCCCCATCGTTGCCCTATTTGGGCCCACCGATCCGGCGAGGACCTCGCCCTATGGGGTGAGGTACCGGCTGCTGCGCCACGAGGTGGACTGCAGCCCTTGCCTCTTACGGGAGTGCCCTACCGATCATCGGTGTCTGAGAGGCATCAAGGTCAACGAGGTGCTGGAGGCGGCCTCCGCCTTCTTGGAGAAGGGCCGGGGGCGGGAGAGAGATGTCGCGGTCTTTCTGGACCGAGATGGGACGATTAATGAGGAGGTCGGCTACCTCTCTTGCGTGCAGGACCTCAAGCTGATCCCCGGGGCGGCAGAGTCGGTGCGCCTCCTGAACCAGCACGGCTTGAAGGCGGTGATCATCAGCAATCAATCAGGCGTGGCCCGGGGTTTTCTCTCGGAGAGCCGGGTAGAAGAGATCCATGGAAGGCTCGCAGGGCTCCTGGAAGAAAAGGGGGCCTACCTGGACGGGATCTATTTCTGTCCCCATCACCCGGAGATCGGCGAGGCTCCCTACCGGGCCCTTTGCGATTGTCGGAAGCCCAAGGCGGGGATGCTGAGGAAGGCAGCCCGCGATCTGAATCTTGATCTTTTGGGGTCCTATGTGATAGGAGATCATCTGAGCGATGTGGCCCTAGGGAAGAATGTGGGCATGAAGTCGATCCTGGTCCAGACAGGCCATGGGAGGGGACAATCCGAGCAGATCTCCCCCAATGTGGGTCCTCATCCCGATCTGATAAGCGGCGATGTCTATCAGGCCGTGCAATGGATTCTCAGAGACCTGAGGGAGGCTTGAGGCATGGCAAAACCTCACTCCTCCATCCCCCGGGAGCGGATCGAGCGCATCTTAGTGGTGAAGCCGAGCTCCCTCGGAGATGTCGTTCATGCCCTCCCCGCCGTGGCGGCCCTGCGGCATGGATTTCCCAATGCCTTCCTGGCTTGGATGGTGGAGGAAGAGACGGCGGGCATCGTGGCCGGCAATCCGCATCTGGATGAGGTGATCGTCTCCTCCCGCAAACGGTGGCGGAGGGAGGTGAAGCAAGGATCGAGCCGCCTCTCGGCGCTCAGAGAGGCATGGGAGTTCCTGAAGGTGCTGCGGACCAGGAGGTTCGATCTGGTCATTGACCTGCAAGGGCTGCTCAAGAGCGCCATCCCCAGCTTCCTCTCCGGGGCCCCTTTTCGCCTCGGCTATGCCCGGGCCCGGGAGATGAGCCCCCTCTTCCTCACCCACAAGGTCTCCGTGGATCATAGATCCATGCACGCGGTAGACCGTTATCTGGAGATCGCCCGTTTCTTAGGCCTTGCGGTGGGAGAGCCGGAATTCTACATTGCCGTGAGCCCAAGGGAAAAGGAGGCGGCGAGAGGGCTTTTGCGGGAAGGGGGCATCGCTGCGGGAGAGACTACGGTGATCCTCAACGCTCCCACCCGCTGGCAGAGCAAGCGCTGGCCGAAGGATAGGTTTGCCGAGCTGGGAGATCGACTATCTTGTCGCCTTCAGGCCAGGATCATCTTGACCGGGGGGCGGGAGGATCGAGGCCTGGCAGGGGAGATCGCCTGCCGAATGCACAGGCCGTCGGTGGTGGTGGCCGGGAGGACCAATCTGAAGGAGCTCTGTGCCCTGCTGAAAGAGGTGGATCTGATGATCACCTGCGATTCCGGACCCATGCACATCGCCGCGGCCCTGGGCACCCCCACCGTCGCCCTGTTTGGGCCTACGGACCCCAAACGGACCGGGCCTTATGGGGGAGGGCACCGGGTGCTGCAGGGCCGGGCCGATTGCGCCCCCTGTTTCAAGAGGAGTTGTCCCGAGAACCGCTGCCTGCAGGGGATTACCGTGGAGGAGGTCTTTTCTGCGGCGGAAGAGGCCTTGAGGGCCGAGGGATCCTAACCTCATTTACTCAACCCTGGTCAAGGGCTTGAAGACAAGAAAAAAGAAGAGGGAGATTAGATAGATGGGAAATACCCCCAGATCTCTGGTCACCGGGGCCGCAGGATTTATTGGGTCCCACCTTTGCCAAAGGCTGATTAGCGAGGGCCATGAGGTGACGGGCCTAGATTGCTTCACCGACTATTATCCGCGGGCACAGAAGGAGGCCAACCTAAGAGAGTTGGGCGGCCAGAGCCGCTTCCATTTCCTGGAGGCGGACCTGAATCAGGCGGACCTGGACTCCCTGGTGAAGGACCAGGATTTCATCTTCCATCAGGCGGCCCAGGCCGGGGTGAGAAAATCCTGGGGACAGGATTTTCTTGGCTACCTCCGGAACAATATCGAAGCGACCCAAAGGCTGTTGGAGGCGGTGAAGCGGAGTGGCGCCGGGGTCAGAAAGATCGTCTATGCCTCCTCTTCTTCGGTCTATGGCTCAGAGGTGGAGCTTCCCATGCGGGAGGATGCTTACCTTCAGCCCTTCTCGCCCTACGGGGTGACCAAGCTGGCCGCGGAGCAGCTCTGTCATCTCTATTGGGAGAACTATGGGATCCCGGTGGTTTCCCTCCGCTACTTCACAATCTATGGCCCCCGGCAGAGGCCCGATATGGCCTTTCACCGCTTCATCAAGAATTCCCTCCAGGGGGAGGTGATCGTACTCTATGGTGACGGGGAGCAGACCCGGGACTTTACCTTCATCTCGGATGCCGTGGAGGCCAACTTGCTCGCCTTGCAGGAGGGGGTGGCCGGGAGGGTCTTCAACATCGGCGGGGGATCTCGCGTCTCCGTCAATTCCGTGATCCGACACCTGGAGGAGATTGTCGGCCAACCCATCCAGGTGCACCATGAGCCTTCCCTCAAAGGGGAGATGAGACACACCTATGCCGATTGCCTGCAGGCCCGCACCGTTATAGGATACCTTCCCCAAACCTCCATCCGGGAAGGGCTTGCTCAGGAAGTGGCATGGCTAAAAGGCCAACCGTAGAAGAGGAACTGGCAGAGATCAAATCCCAGCTCGGTGTCCTTCAGCAGCAGGTGGAGGAGATCCAGAAGAAGCTGGAAGGCCCCTTCGTCCCGGTGGCAGAGATCCTGCGCCGGAGGGGATTGGCCTTCCGCAGGGCGAACCCCACCGATAACCTCCTCTTGCCGCCCAAGATCTCCCCGGCCAAGGAGCACCAGTTCTACGAGATGATGAAGCGGTACTCTTTCCGCATCTTTCTCCGGGAGCTCATCGCCCGCCGCGATTCCTCGTCGCCCTCTCGCCCCACCTCGCTCCAGCGGTTTTGCTCCCCGGAGGTCGAAGAAGAATACCTCCTCATCCTGCTGCGTTGCGGGATCCTGCGCGAAAGAAAGTCAGGGATTGCCCTGGCCCATGATGGGGTGAGGAACTTCGGGGGGACCCTGGAGTGGTTCGTGGCGCAGGTGATGGAGAGAGAATTTTCCTCCTCCGCGATCTGGGGGGTGAGATTGGACCATCTCAAATCGGGCGGGGACTACGATGTCCTCTCCTGGGTGGAGGGGAACCTTCTCTACCTGGAGGTGAAGTCCTCTCCCCCCAAGCACATCGAGGGATCGGAGATCGGCTCCTTTCTGGACCGGGTCGAGGCCCTGAGGCCGAATTTTGCGATCTTGCTGGTCGATACCGAACTTCGCATGAAGGACAAGATAGTTCCCCTCTTCGGGGAGGAGTTGGCAGACAAGGAGGTGGCCACAGGGCCGGAGGAGGCGAAACCGATTCGGCGGCTTTTCGATGAAACCTTCCTCATCCAGGATCAGATCTTCCTCACCAACAGTAGACCCAACCTGATCAGCAATCTGGCGCGGATCTTGCGATGGTGGCTGGGCAGCAAGGGCAATCGCGCCATGGAGGCGGGAGATGATTAGGAAACCAGCGGTGGCCGGTGCTTTTTACGAGGAGAAGCGGGAACGACTTCTTTCTCAGGTCCGGGAATATATCGAGGAAGGCGTGGCCAAGGAAGAAGCCCTGGGGGCGGTAGTCCCTCATGCCGGCTTCATCTATTCGGGGAAGGTGGCGGGGGCCGTCTATTCTCGATTGGCATTTCCTCCCACCTTTATCATCCTCGGTCCCAACCATACCGGTCTGGGGGCTGGGGCATCCATCATGGCCTATGGGGAGTGGCAGATGCCGCTGGGGACGGTCAAGATCAATGCGGAGCTGGCCCAGGCGATCCTTGGGTTTTCTGGCGCCCTGGAGGAGGATGAGACCGGGCACCTGCGAGAACATTCCATTGAGGTGCAGCTCCCCTTCCTGCAGTACTTTGGGACCCCCTTCGACTTCGTGCCCATCAGCCTGTACAGCCATGAGTTTCCGGTCTGCCAGGATGTGGGATCTGCGATCGCGGCGGCCTTGAAGGATTATCCCAAGAGGGTCACCATCCTGGCCAGTACCGACATGAGCCACTATGTCTCCCAGGAGGTGGCGGAGGCGAAGGACAGGCTGGCGATTGATGCCATCTTGCGGCTCGATGCCCAGGGCCTCCACAGCACAGTCTTGAAGAACCGCATCTCCATGTGCGGCTTCGCCCCCACCGCGGCGGCCCTGGTGGCGGCCAAGAAGCTGGGGGCCTCCTCGGCCACCCTGGTGAAGTACATGACCTCCGGGGACATCAACCGGGACTATCGTCAGGTGGTGGGCTATGCAGGCCTCTTAATTCAATAGGGAAAGGAGAGGATGCAATCTCATGAAAATGATTTATGGGATGAAGGTCTTCTGCTTTTTCGCTTTGGCATTCCTAATTTCTTCCCCTCTGTCTCTTCTCCAGGGTGCCGCTACGAAAGACCCCAAGAAGTCGTCCTCGGCCCCAGTTCAAAAGACGGCTCCTGTCAAGGCGGGCCCGAAGACGACGCCCAAGGCGAAGAAGCCGCAACCTGCCAAGTCTCTGCCCGCAAAGAAGGTCAAGCCGGCTGCGAAGCCGGGCGGCCTTTACCATACCGTGAAAAAGGGACAGACCCTCTTTGGCATCAGTCGGACCTACCATGTCTCGATTGAGGAGCTGGCCAAAGCGAACCGCCTCTCCAAGCCTTCGGCCCTCAAGGTGGGCCAGCGGCTATTCATTCCCAGGGCGCGCCAGGCCAAGAGGGTGGAGCCCTTCAAGCCCCTCTCCTCCAAGCAGAGGGTGGAGATCGTGAGGTCCCTGGAGACCACAGACATCGAAGAGGGGGATCTGTCCGAAGGAGAGGGGCCTCCAGGAGAGGACTCGGAGGCCACTACCGCAGAGGACCTGCCGAAAGAGCCTGAGGAGCCGCCCGGCTCCCCCTCAGATTCCTCTCCGGCGGAAGTCGCTAAGGCGGAGAGCGAAGGCTTCATCTGGCCCCTGATCAATCGCATCACCTCCCGTTTCGGCCCCCGGGGGAGGGGGATGCATACCGGCGTGGACATCGCCGCCCCTTCCTATCACGGGGTGGTGGCAGCTGCGGATGGAGAGGTGATCTTAGTGCAGCATTCCCGGAGGGGGTTGGGCAATGCGGTGGTGCTGCAGCACGACCATGGGTATACGACGGTCTACGGCCACGGGGTGGTCATTCTGGTGCAAGAGGGGGATACGGTGAAGCGAGGAGAGCCGATCTTAGGGGTGGGAAATACCGGGCATTCCACCGGGAACCACCTGCACTTCGAGATCCGGAGGAATGGCGTCCCCACCGATCCCTTGCCCCTGATGCCCCCCACCCTCGATGAGCTCATCGAGGGCCTCAGGGCGGAGAAGAGCTGA
>JAZDMQ010000131.1:0-20309 GCA_043800755.1 bacterium
CGTCTCGCCTGCTGATGTGCACGATGTCTTCGTGACCCACATCCACTTGGATCACGCTGGCGCGGCCGGATGGTGGGCGCAGCAGGGCGCAAGGATCCATGTCCACCACGTCGGTGCGCCACACCTGATCGATCCTTCCAAGCTGCTGACCAGTGCCCAGCGCATCTACGGCGCCATGATGGATCGGCTGTGGGGGGAGATCCTCCCGGCTGAGGCTGAGCGCGTTCATCCCCTGCAGGATGGCGATCTGATCCAAGCGGGCGGCCTGACCTTCGTGGCCCTGGACACGCCGGGCCATGCCCGGCACCACATGGTCTATCACCTCGGCGACTTCGCCTTCACCGGCGACGCGGCCGGGATCCGGCTGCCCGGGCGGGCGTACATCCAGGTGCCCGCGGTCCCGCCCGAGTTTGATCCAGAGGCATGGCAGGAAAGCATCGCGCGCATGCGCGCCGAGAGACTTTCCCGGCTTTACCTGACCCATTTTGGCCCGGTGGATGAGGTGGACGCACACCTGTCCACCTTAGCAAACCTGCTCTCCGAATTCGCGGAAAAGGTGCGGCAGGAGATGGCCCGGGGGGCGAGCCGCGAGGAGATCATCCGGCATCTAAAGGGATGGGGAGCGAGCCGCCAAACCGCAGAGGATGCTGTCCCTCAAGGGCAGATTAGCCAGACTGGCTTCGGCTCCGTGGACACCTATGTGGATGGGGCAATGCGCTACTGGAGCAAGCGCCTTTGATCCCAAATCGCTAATCATGGGGGATATTTTGGGAGAAGTGGTGAATCATGGCCTTCATCCGACCCTTTAGGGGGCTTCGCTACAATCCGCAGAAGATCTCGGATCTGGCCTCGGTCATGTCCCTGCCCTATGATGTCCTGTCATCTCAGGACCGGGAAGAGCTGTACCAGGCCAATCCCTACAATATCGTGCGTCTGATCTGGGGAAAGGAGCTTCCTGGGGATGACGAAAAGGAGAACAAATACCTGCGGGCGGCCCGTCTCCTTCAGGAGTGGGAGGGGAAAGGTGTCTTGATCAGGGAGGAGAGCGAGGCCTTCTATCTCTACGCCCAGGATTTTTCCCTGGCGGGCGGGGAGGAGAGATCCCGACGGGGGATCATCGCCCGGGTCAGGCTGGAGGATCTGAATTCCGATACGATCTTGAGGCATGAATCGACCTTCCCCGTTCCCAAGGCGGATCGTCTCAATCTGCTCAGGACCACTCAGGCCAATCTGGATCCTATCTTCACCCTCTATGAAGGAGGCCCTGGCCGCGGGCCAAGAGCTATCATGGATGAAGGGATGAGGAAACCTCCCCTCTTTGATTTCCGGGATCGAGAGGGAGTGAGGCACCGCCTCTGGGCCATGAAGGAGCCCAGCGACCATGCAGCGATCGTGAGGGAGATGGCGGAGCAGCCCCTCCTGTTCATCGCGGACGGTCACCATCGCTACGAAGCATCCCTCCTCTATCGGCAGGAGAGGATGGAGAGGGAGGGGGGATCGTCCAAAGAGGATTCTGGATGCCATTACACCATGATGGTGCTGGTGGCCATGGAGGACCCCGGGCTGGTCATCTTGCCCGTCCATCGCCTGATCGGCGGAATCGAGGGATGGGATCTGAAAGGATTCCTGAAAAAGGCAAAAGAGTTCTTCTTGGTGGAGGAGGCGAGGCTTCCGTCAAAAGAAGAAGAGAGGCAGCGATTCATCAGTGAGCGGCTGGAGAAGGTGAAGGGCCGTACCCACGGCTTTGGGCTCTATGCGGGCGGGGACTCTATTTTCTTTCTCTCCTTGGACGAGGCAAAAGGGAATCTACTCCAAGAGGAGAGGATTCCCGAGGAAATTCGGAGATTGGATGTTACGATCCTGGATCGGCTGATCTTGGAGGGCCTGTTAGGGCTTCTGTCCCCAGAGCAAAAAGAGAAGGTGGGCTTTACCCCCGACCTCCAGGAGGCCCTGCACCAGGTCCGAGAGGGAGCCTACGATCTGGCCTTCCTCCTCAAGCCTACTTCCCTCTCTGAGGTGATGTCGGTCTCTCTGGCCGGAGGTCGGATGCCCCAGAAATCCACCTACTTTCACCCCAAACTTCTCTCCGGGCTGGTGATCAACCGGTTCGATCCCTGAGAGGAGGAAGGAGGGATTCATGGATCGGCGAGAATTCCTGAAAAAGGCCGCCCTAGCCACCCTGGCGATGAGGAGCAGCCCCGAACTCTGGACGAAGTTGGCAGAGGCCAAGGAAGGGGCAGAGGAAGGCCACGCCCGGAGCCGGGTGGTAGTGGCCCTTCATCCCCAGGTCACAGATCAGGGGGGGATGATCGATAGAAAGGTCCTGGACGATCTCCTGCGGGAGGCGGTCCAGGCCTTTGCCGGAAAGGGCGATGAGCGCGATGCCTGGGCCTCTCTGTTCGATCCCTTTCGTAGCTCGGACATCTTTGGCATCCGGATCAACTGCATCGCCGCCAAATGTCCCTCCCGCCCCGAGCTGGTAGAGGCCATTGCGAAGGCCCTCAACCGAATGGGCATCGCCCCGGAGCAGATCATCGTCTGGGATCGCACTGGTTGGGAGATGGAAAAGGCCGGATATACCTTGAACAAAGGGAACAAAGGCGTGCAGTTTTACGGGCTGGATGCCAAAGGGGTGGGTTTCGACGAGAAGGCGACGGTGCAAATCCCCAGCGTCGACCTGACCCTTCCCCTAGGAAGGCTCCTTTCTTCCATCTGCGACCACATCATTGCCGTTCCGGTCATCAAGGATCATTCTGCCTCCGGGTTCACCTTCAGCCTGAAGAGCGCTTATGCCTACCTTCCCCTCTCCAAGGCGATTCCGAGGAACGACCAATGGGTAAGGGCGATGCATGCCCACCATTGCGATCCTCAGATCGCGGAGTTGAACACCTGTCCTCTCATCCGGAAGAAGAGCCGGGTGGTGATCGGTGATGCCCTGTTGGGACTTTATGACAGGGGACCCATTGCTCCTGCCAATTGGAGGCCGAATCGCCTGATCATCGGAAAGGATAGGGTGGCCACCGATACGGTGGCGCTGGGAATCCTGGAGGCAAAGCGGGCTGAGCTCGGGCTGCCTTCCCTCAAGGAGAAGGCCAGCTACCTCCACACCGCGGCCCGGCTCGGGATCGGAGAGGAAGACCTCTCCCGGATCGAGAGGGTGGAGTTGAATCTGGGGTAGATCAGAGCGAATATTGCGTGAAAGGGGAATAGAATGGAGAAAAGAGACTTCTTGAGACTTCTGCTGGGCACGGGTGGGGGGCTGTTGCTTTCACCCCTGGGATCCCTTTGGCCCGCAGGGGAGATCGGGGCGGAGCTGGCCCTCCCTGAGCTGGCTGTGGCCACCGGCCCGATCCCCTCCCGGACGACGAATGCCGCCATCAAGGCCCTGGGAGGGATGAAGCGCTTCGTCCGAGCCGGCGATGTGGTGGTGGTCAAGCCGAACATCGGCTGGGATCGCAGCCCGGAGCAGGCCGCAGACACCAATCCCGAGGTGGTGGCGAGCATCGTCACCTTGTGCCTGGAGGCTGGGGCCAAGCGGGTAAAGGTTTTTGACAACCCGGTGAACGATGCGCGGCGCTGCTATACCCGCTCCGGAATCGCGGAGGCCGCCCGGCGGGCCGGGGCCGAGGTCTTTTATGTGGATGAGGCCAGGTTCAAGGAGGTGAAGATCTCCGGTGAGGCCTTGAAGAGCTGGCCTATCTATGTTGAGGCGATCGAGGCCGATAAGCTCATCAACCTCCCCATCGCCAAGCACCATGGTCTCTCCCGGCTCACCATGGGCCTGAAGAACTGGATGGGTGCCATCGGGGGCCGGCGCTCCCTCCTCCACCAGCAGATTGATGCCGCTCTGGCGGACCTGGCCATGGTCTTCAAGCCCCATCTGGTGGTCCTGGATGCCACCCGAATCCTGGTGGCAAACGGACCGCAGGGGGGGAGCCTGGCCGATGTGCGGGCCACCAATACCATTGTGGCAGGCCTGGATCAGGTGGCCGTAGACTCCTATGGGGCGACGCTCTTTGGCCTGAAGGGCCGCGATCTGGGCTATCTGCAGAAGGCCCATGAGCGCGGCCTGGGACAGCTGGATTATAAGCGCCTCCGCATGAAAACCCTCAAGGCCTGAGGAGGATGGATGGCGAAGCCGTGGTGGTCGCTTGGACTTCTCATTGTATGCCTGATGGGGACCTTCTCCCCTGCCCCGGCCGCCCAGGCCACCGAGATCGAGCCGTCAGTTGCGGAGTCGCTCCTCTCCGCAATTCCCAAGGATGGAGAGTTGACGGGTTGGATCCGCGATGGGGCGCCTACCCTTTGCTTCGATGAATCGAGCCTCTCCGAAAACATAGACGGAGCGGCGCCTTACTATCTGGAGCGCGGGGCAATTACGGTCCTATTCCAGTACTTTATCGGCCCGACGGCGGGGCAGGATGTGAGGATTGAGATCTATCGGATGAGGGATGAGTCCTCCGCTCGCGGCCTTTACGCCGAAATCACGAAGGACAGGCCTGCCTCGAAGGATGAGGAGATCCAAGAGATCGGCCAGGGTCGGCATCTCGATCAGGCCCTCTTGGGCGTTTACCTCTTGGAATTCTATGAGGGTCTCTTCTTCATGCGAATCGAAGGAAGAGGAGAGGGCCCTCAGGCCAAGAGGACAGTGATCGAATTCGCCCTCCGGATCTGCCCTTCCCTTAAGGCCCAAGGGCACACCGCCCAATGAGAAACCTCCGGCGCCTCTCTCAGACGCTATTCCTGTTGCTCTTCTTGTTCCTGGTCTTTGCCACCCGTTACGGGGGGACCGACCAGATCCGCTATCCGGTGAAGGTCTTTCTGGACTTCGACCCCCTGATCCTCCTCTCCACCCTCCTGGCCGCCCACGCCCTGCCCCGGGCCCTGCTCTGGTCCCTCACCATCGTGCTGGTGACGGCCCTCTTGGGAAGGGTATTCTGCGGGTGGATCTGCCCCTTGGGCACCCTGCATCAGCTGATGGGCAAGCTCCGTCAGCGGTCCTCATGGGTCGAGCAGGAGAAGCGACTCTCCCGCTGGCAGCCCCTGAAATACTACCTCCTCATCGCGCTTTTGGCCTCTTCCCTCCTCACTCTGCAGCCGGTCGGGTTTTTTGATCCCCTCTCCCTGTTGATCCGATCCTTTGCCGTCTTCATCGATCCCCTTCTCAATCTGATAGGACACGGGCTGCTGGGGGCCCTCTCGCGGACCGGCCTCCCCTTCCTGGAGAGGGCTGCGGACTCCCTGCGCGCCTTGGGCCTGGAGTCCTTTCTTTCCTTTGAGCCGCCCCACTTCCAACAGGCAGCCATTATCGGCACGGTCTTTTTGGCGATCCTGGCCCTGAACCTGCTGGGGAATCGCCTCTGGTGCGTGGCCCTCTGTCCATTGGGCGCCCTTTTAGGCCTTCTCTCCCGATTCAGCCTCCCTCGCCTGAAGATTGCCGACCACTGCAATGGCTGCCAGGCCTGCAACCTTCATTGCCAGACCGCCGCCAGCCCCTATCCGGCGGGCTCCTGGAAGGAGCCAGAGTGCATCTACTGCTGGAATTGCCAGGACCTCTGCCCGGAGGGGGCGGCCCAATTTCAGGTCCTGGGGATGGCCCGCCCAAAACCCGGTTTGAATTTAGAGAGGAGGATCTTTCTCGGCTCTGCCATCGGGGGCTTCCTCACCGTGCCCCTGCTCCGGGCCGGCCCCTCGGCCATCCTCCCCTCTCCGCAACTGATCCGGCCCCCCGGGGCCCTGCCCGAGAGGGGCTTTCTCCAGCGCTGCGTCCGCTGTGGGGAGTGCATGAAGGTCTGCCCCACGCACGGACTTCAGCCCACCCTGCTGGAGGCAGGATGCGAAGGCTTATGGAGTCCCATCCTCGTTCCTCGCCTGGGATACTGCGAATACTCCTGCACCCTCTGCGGCCAGGTCTGTCCCACCGGGGCGATTCAGAGGCTCTCCCTGGAGGAGAAGCAAAAGGTTTGCATTGGCCTGGCCTTCCTGGACCGCAATCGGTGCCTGCCCTACAGCCAGGGCATCCCCTGTATCGTCTGCGAGGAACACTGTCCCACCCCGAAGAAGGCGATCTGGCTGGAGGAGGGATCGGTCAGAGATCGAGGGGGAGCTGCTAAGAAGCTCAAGCTGCCGAGGGTGGATCTCGATCTCTGCATCGGCTGCGGGATCTGCGAGAGGCGCTGCCCACTCCAGGATATCCCTGCGATTCGCGTCTCCTGCATCGGAGAGTCGCGCTCCCCGCAGAATCAACTGCTGTTGTCAAAGGGGCCCTGATCCTCGAAGATTAGGATTGACCCCTGGGAGAAGACTGTGGTAAGAAACTTGGCTATCAGGATCCGGATGAAAGGAGAAAAGACAAATGGCAACGAAAGCGGCAACCAAGACCAAGAAGGCAGTTGCGAAGAAGGCTACCCCAGCGAAGAAGGCGACTCCGGCCAAGAAGGCGCTAGCCAAGAAGAAGGTCGGGCTGGGCAGTGTCTATGAATGTAAGGTGTGCGGCTTGGCCGTGTCGGTGATCGGCCCCTGCGACTGCGTCGAGGTGTGCGACCTGATCTGCTGCGAAGAGGCCATGAAGCCCAAGAGGACCAGGGTCGCTTAGTCCTGCGAAGTAGGAGTGGGGCCCGCGAGTTCCCTTTCCTGGCTGATCTCGGCCACTATCAGCCGGGGGCTCAGGATGTCTCTGAGCAACTGCGGGTCGATGAGGATCTGGTGTCCCCATCTCCCGGCGCTGATGGAGATCTCCTTCTCCGCCAAGATGATGGAATCCATCACCACCGGAAGGTCGTGCCGCGTGCCCAGGGGGCTCACCCCTCCGATGAAATAGCCGGTCACCCTGGGGACCTCCTCTCGGGCTGCCAGATCGATGCGTTTCTCTTTCAGGAGGGGGGCCAGGAGCCTCAGGTCCACCTGCCGATCGCCCGGGCAGAGGGCGAGGAGGAAATCGTCGGCCGGGGTCTTGAGCAGGAGCGTCTTGACCACCTGCCGTAGCGGGATCTCAAGGCAGCGGGAGACCTCCTCTGCATTCTTCTCCTTCGAGGGAAAGGTGGCCAGGCGAAAGGGGATTCCCCTCTCGGTGAGGATCTTCAGGGCCGGGGTGGAGGAGCTAACTTTTCCCGATTCCCTCATCTTGCCCGACATGGTCTTTTACTTTGCGATAGGCAATCCCTTGGAAAGAGGCCACCAGAGCCCCTTCCCTGGTGGAGATCTCAATGCGATAGGTCCCGGTGCGACGGCTCCGATGCAGCTCGCGGGCCTCTGCGGTCAGAACAGACCCTGCAGGGGGAACGGAGAAGTAGGTCATGTCGACATGCAGGGCCACCGCGGGGACCCCATGGCTATTGCAGGCGGCGGCAAAGGCGTGATCGGCCAGGGTAAAAATCGCACCTCCGTGTATCGCCCCCATGAAGTTGGCCATCTCGGGCCGCAGCGCCATCTCCAGCTTAGCCGATCCCTCTCCCAACTCTAAGATGTGAATCCCCAGGGAGCGCGCAAAGGGGTCTCTTTCCAGTCTCTCGCGCAGGTCCTCCAGACTTGAGCCTTGCGGCCCTCTTCCCACCCCTTCCCTTTCTCTCATCACTCAGTCTCCGGAGCCTCCTCGATCCTGCGCCCTTCCTCCCGGCGCTGGAAGAAATATCGCTTGAAGGCCACCACCACCTCTCCATCAAAATGGCTTCCTATCCCCTGATCCAGGATGGCGATGGCCTCCTCGGGGGAGGAAGGGTTGCGATAGGGACGATGGGAGGTCAGGGCATCAAAGACATCGGCCACCGCCATGATCTTGCCCCCTAAGGGAATCTCGCTACCGTGCAGGTGGAAGGGGTAGCCGGTTCCATCGATCCGCTCATGATGAAAGGAAGCAATCGAAGGAATCTCCTTCAAATCCTGGGAGAAATAAAGGTTCTCCAGGATCTCCTTGGTCTTCACCACATGTTCCTGGATCGCGCGATATTCCTCCGCGGTGAGGATTCCCGGTTTTCTCAAGATCGAATCGTGGACCCCGATCTTGCCGTAGTCATGAAGCAGCGACGCCAGGCGAAGGGTCTCCAGCCCCTTCCTGGAAAAATTCATCTCCTCCGCCGTCCCCAAAGTATACTCCATGACCCTTTGGGAATGGCCCGCGGTGTAGGGATCGCGGGCATCGATGGAGGAGGCCAATACCTCGATGATGCTGTTGAACTGTTTCTTCTGCTCCTCGTAGAGTTGGGCATTCTCAATGGCAATGGCCGTCTGTGAAGCCAAGGACTGAAGTAGCCTTTCATCTTCCTGGTTGAAGGCCCCTTCCTCCTTGTTCAGACACTGAAAGACCCCGAGGATCTCCCCCAACTTGTTCTTCATGGCCATGGTGAGGATGCTGTGGGTGCAGTAGCCCGTCTTTTTGTCCACCTCGGGGTTGAAGCGAGGGTCTTGGTAGGCATCCGGGATATTGATCGTCTCCCCGGTGCTGGCCACATGCCCTGCGATCCCCAGGTGCATGGGGAAGCGGATCTCCTGATCCTGCATCCCCTGGGCCACCTTCGACCACAATTCCTCCCGTTCCCTGTCCACCAGGAATACCGTGGACCGATCGGCCCTGAGCAGGTGGGAGGTCTTCTCCATGATGAGGTGCAAGAGCGAAGCAAGCTCGATCTCCCCGCTGATCGCCTTCCCCACCTCCAAGAGGTCCGTGGTTCGTTCCAGGTTCGATCGAACCTCCTCCAATAGGAAGGCGCCCTCCAGGGCAACGGCCACCTGATCTGCCAGACAGGAGAGCAGCTTTTCATCCTCCGCGGTGAAGACACCCTCCCTTTTGTTCAGGACCTGGATCACCCCGATGATCTGCATCCGGTGATTTCTCACCGGCAGACAGAGGATGCTGTGGGTGCGGTAGCCCGTCTTTTTGTCTACCTCGGGGTTGAAGCGAGGGTCTTGGTAGGCATCCGGGATATTGATCGTCTCCCCGGTGCTGGCCACATGCCCTGCGATCCCCAGGTGCATGGGGAAGCGGATCTCTCGACTCTCCATTCCCTCCGCCATGCGGGACCAGAGCTCTCCCCGCTCCCTATCCAGCAAGAACAGACTGCTTCGATCCGCCCCCATCAGCCGGGTCGTCTCCGCAATGACCACCTGGAGCAGTCGGTCCAGATCGGTCTCCGCATTGATGGCCCTGCCTATCTCTAAGAGGCGGTAGGTCCTGTCGAGCCGGGCTTCCAACTCAGCCCTGGTCAGTCGCTCCCCAGCCTTTCCCATGATGGCCCTCCTCCATGACATGGTCTTCTTCCCCCTTATACCATCCTCTCCGGAACAACGCAATAAGATTGGGCCTGTGAACCAACGAGCAAGGCCAACGAGCGAGGTTGACAGACCCCTCCCGTTAGGGTAACTTTTAGGAGGCGTCATCTCACCATCTTGTTCATTAGAAAGGGCAAAGGAAAATGAAAGGCTTGATGAAGACCCATTTGGGGGCAGGAAATGTGGAGATTCAGGAGCTGCCTGAGCCGCAGCCCGGCTCGGGAGAGGTATTGATCCAGGTGAAGGCAGCCGGCATCTGCGGGACGGACATCCACATCTGGAAGGATGAATACAGGTCAAAACCTCCCATGGTGATGGGCCATGAGGGGAGCGGAGTGATCGCGGCGTTGGGCGATGGGGTGAAAGGCCTCGCCCTCGGGGACCGGGTTACCTCGGAGACCTTCGCCCAGTTCTGCGGCCGCTGTTTCTTCTGTAAGCAGGGAAAGCCCAATCTCTGCGCCGAGAGGAGATCCATTGGCACCCACTTGAATGGCTTCTTTGCCCAATATCTGACCATTCGGGCCTCCGCGGTCCATCGCCTGCCGGGCAATGTCACCTTCGGGGCCGGTGCCCTCTCCGAGCCCCTCGCCTGTTGCGTCCACGGCATCTTAGAGAGGACCCCGGTCGGGGCCGGGGATTGGGTTCTCATCTCCGGTCCGGGGACCATCGGCCTGCTCAGCCTGCAGTTGGTCAAGGCAGATGGCGGCAAGGCTATTGTGCTGGGGATGGACAAGGACGAGGGTCGGCTGGCCCTCGCCCGGGAATTGGGGGCCGATGAGGTCATCAATGTGCAGAGACAGGATGCCAGCGCCCTGGTTGAGGAGCGCACCGAGGGCCTGGGGGCGGACATGGCCATCGAGTGTGCCGGGGCCGCGGCTTCGTTCAACCAGTGTCTGCGGCTGCTCCGAAAGGGGGGGCGAATCAGCCAGGCCGGCCTTTTCGGGAGGGCGGTGGAGGTGGACTTGGAGCTGGTGGCCATGAAGGAACTGGAGGTCTTCGGCTTTTTCAGCCATGTGCCCTCGGCCTGGGATCGCGGACTGAAGCTCATGGCGGAAGGGAAGGTGCTCACCGAACCCTTGGTCTCGCACCGGCTTCCCCTCAGCGAATGGAGGAGGGGATTCTCCCTGATGGAAAAGGGGGAAGGGTTGAAGATCCTGCTGCTCCCGGCGGAGGTGTGAAGCTAATCTGCCGGCGCCATGTCGATCCGGGTGGACAGAGAAGCCTCCAGGTGAGGGGAGAAATTCGAAGTGGCGACTACCTCGCCTTCGGGGGTCACGATCAGGGCGGCCAACTCGGGCCGATCTTCGATCAGGCGCAGCCCCTTTCCCGGCCCCAGGAGGAACAGGGCCACCGAGGGTAGATAGTCGGTGGCGAGCCGTTCGGTGAGGAGCGTGACCTGGGAGCAGCCTGAGGCAGGATATCCGGACCGGCAATCCAGGATGTGGTGATACCGCTGCCCCTCGATCTCGAAATAGCGCTCATAATCCCCTGAGGTCAGGACAAAGCAATCTCTGAGGCTCAACACGCCAATGAACTCTCCGGCCTTCCGGGGATGTTGGATCCCGATCCGCCAGCCCTTGCCCTCCTTGCCTTCGCCCACGGCCAGGACATCCCCCCCCAGATTGATCAGGAAGTTATCCAGGCCCACGCCCCACAGCATCCCCCCTGCCCTGCTCAAGGCATAGCCCTTGGCAATCCCTCCCAGATTCACCTTCATGCCGGGCAGAATCAGCCTCACCTCCCGGGTCCTCTCGCACAGGAGGACCTTGCGATAGTCCACCAGGGCCTTCGCCTGGGCCAGTTCCTCGGCAGAGGGCAGCCTCTTCTCCTTGGCGCATCGGCCCCAGAGCTGCCAGAGAGGGGCGAAGGTGACATCAAAGGCCCCTTCCGTCAGATCCGAGAGGGCCTGGGCGTGCTGCAGCAGGCTGAAGACCTCCTCGCTCACCTGTACCGCTTCGCCCGGGGCGGCCCGATTGATGCGGGACACCTCGCTGCCTGGCCGGTAGAAGCTCATCAGGTCCTCGATGCGGCGAATCTCGGCAAAGGCCTCCTCCATCCCGGCCCTGCCCCTGGATTCCTCCGGGCTGATGATGGTGATCTCTACCACCGTGCCCAGGAGGGAACGCCCCTCTTTCAAGAGGGCATCGCAGGGAAGGAAGGAGGCAAGAAGGAAAATCAGCCAGAGGGAAAGGATGAGGAGGAATCGTCTTGGCCTCATGGGGCTAATTCTTCCCCCACTCTTTCTTGAAGATCCGCAGGGCTTCCTCTACCGCCTGAATCACCGCCCGGCAGGTGACGGTGGCCGAGGCCACACCATCCAGGTTACCCTCGGGCGTATCCCTCTTGAGGATGAAGGGACTGCTTTTACCGCGAAACTGGGCGCGAAACTCCTGATCCACCTGCTTGGTCCAGAGGCCCAGGGTCTCCTGGTGGGCGAGGAGGATGACCTCTACCACTTTGCCCTGGGGATCGATCCCCACCATGACCTGCATGGGGCCTCCGTATCCCTTGCTCTCGGTGTGGAAGATCCCGCCGACCGGCTCCGTGCCCTTGTAGCCAATTTCGTATTTTATCCCCCCCTGATCCACGGTCTCGAATCGCTCCGCCGCGGGCAGGGCTTGCTTGAGAAGCGCGACCCTCTCCTTCTCCTTATCTTCCTGAATGCCGGCGGCGGCCTGATGGGCCAAGGAGAGGCCGCCTGCGCACAGGACACATATCACGAGAAGCCTTAATGTAAAATGAGGAAATTCCTTCACGATGACCTCCTTCGGGCTCGGTGACTCATGGCCCGGACGATCCGTATCCCTGCAGCAGGGAAGTGATTCCGGATCAGCGCCTCGATCTTAAAACAAAAGCGGGGCTCCGGCAAGGAAAAACCCAGGCTCTCGGGGGAACCAGAGTCCTCCTTTTTGGCTGGGCCTCGTTATATTTCCCTTGACCTGCCATGGCTATACGCAATAATTATTAGGGCGGAGCCGGGATCAGGAGGAGCACGACCCACGATGAGGCAGGGAATACCCCAAAGGAAGCACACCAGATGGCTGAGCTGATTTGGCAGGACAAGTATAAGAGACCAGAACCACCGCATCCCGGGAGGCGCCCCCCCCTGCCCTTTCGCACCCTCGAGGTCTACGATGAAGCGAAGGTGGCCGCGAATGGACTGCCCCCGAGGCATCCAACGAGCGATTCGCATCGGACCTGGCGCAACCGGCTCATCTGGGGGGACAACCAGTACATCATGGCCAGCCTCCTCCCTGAGCTCGCCGGCCAGATTGACTTGATCTACATCGACCCCCCCTTCGCCACCGGGGGCAATTTCTCCGTCAACATCCCTCTGGAAGGGACGAGGCATGGCAGGAAGCGGTCAGCCATTGCCGAGAGGGCCTATCAGGATACCTGGGGAAACGGATTGGACTCTTACCTGGAGATGATGCACGAGCGGCTCTCCCTGATGCGCGGTCTCCTAACCGCTGACGGCTCCATCTATGTCCACCTGGACTGGCATGCAGGGCATTATGTGAAGATTATGATGGATGAGATCTTCGGGCGAGAGAATTTTCGCAACGAGATTGCCTGGTGCTATCGCACCATGCAGACCACAAAGAGCGGATGGGCCAGGAAGCACGATCTCATCCTCTTTTATGCCAAAGGGAAGAAGTATCTCTTCAATCTGCAGGAGGTATTGGAGCCTTACCCGGAAGGCTACCAAAGGCGGTTCAAATATCTCGACGAATCCGGCCGGAGGTTCATGGTCCGGGGAAAGGGAGGGCCCTTCGGCTTCGGGCAGGGCGACATTCGGAGGGAGGACGAGGCGAAATATCCTGAGTTCACCTATCGGCAATACATGCAGGGCGGGAGCATCCCCAAGGACTGGTGGGAGATCGAGATGTTGAACAGCAATTCCCACGAGCGGGTCGGCTTCGACACCCAAAAGCCTGAGGCCCTCTTAGAGCGCATCATCAAGGCCTCCTCCCGACCGGGCGACCTGGTGGCTGACTTCTTCTGCGGCTCCGGGACGGCCCTGGGCGTGGCGGAAAGGCTCGGCCGCCGCTGGATCGGGGCTGACCTCTCCAAGTGGGCCATCCAGATCACCCGCAAGCGTCTGCTGGGCCTGCCTGGGGTGCGACCCTTCGAAATCCTGGACCTGGGCAGATACCAGGCGGCCAAACTGAAAGAGAGGGGAATCCGGGACCACAAGGATTTCATCTTGAGGCTCTACCGCGCCGAGTCGCTTTCTGACCATGTCCTGCTGCACGGCAAGAAGTCACGCAGGTTGGTGCACATCGGAGATCCTGACGTCACCGTCACCGTACGCCAAATCAAGAGGGTGGTCAAGGAGTGCGCCTCGGCCGGGAGGAAGTCATTGGACATCTTGGGCTGGGATTTTGAGCCGGGAATGGATGATTTGGCTCATAGAATTGGCAGGGAGCACTCGATTAATCTTCGCCTGGTGCAGGTTCCGAGGGAGGCCTTGGAGGCAAGGGACCCGGCCAAGGCAGGGCTCAGATTCTTCCACCTGGGCCGCCTGGAGATTGAGCACCGGCTCCGGGGAAAGACCCTGACCCTTGCCCTGAAGGACTTCGCCCTCGGAGGCCCTGAGCATCTGCCTAAAGAGGTGCGGGATAGGGCGAAGCGTTTTGCAGACTATATCGATTACTGGGCGGTCGATTTTGACTACCAGGGCGAGGTCTTTCATTCGAGGTGGCAATCCTTCCGCACCCGGAGCCATCGCCGCCTGGAGACCAAGTGTTCTCACCAGTATCAGGGCGAGGGGAATCATCGCATCCTGGTGAAGGTGGTCGATATCTTTGGCAACGAGTGGAGCAAATCATTGAATATCTGAGGCTCGGCCAGCTTGCTGGCAGGGCTTCGAGGGAAAGGAGAGGACAGATGATGGAAACCAAAGGAAGGGCTGAAAAACCTGAGGACCTGGTGGCCCAGGCCTTAAGGCTGACAGACTTGGTGGATTATCAGGCGGGATCGGTGGTGAGCCGGGAGATCCTCAAGAAAGACGCGGGGAATGTGACCCTCTTCGCCTTTGACGCCGGGCAGGGACTGAGCGAGCACACCGCCCCCTTCGATGCCCTGGTCTATCTTTTGGAGGGCCAGGCGGAGATCACCATCTCCGGACAACCACACCGGCTGCAGCCCGGCGAGATGATCATCATGCCCGCCCATCAGCCCCACGCCCTGAAGGCGCTGGGCAGATTCAAGATGATGCTGGTGATGATCAGATCATAACCCTTGCTATCAAAGAAAAGATGATGGATAAAGCCTTCATCTCCATGGCGGGGGCTGTCTGAGAGGGCCTATGGCGAACCGATTTTACTTTGGGAAGAAGGGGGTAGCTATGAACAGGGGAAGGCAGGGTTTTTGTCTGGCGGTTTTCCTAAGCTGGATCTTCGCGAGTACAATCCTTCTGCAAGGGTGCGCCTCTCTCCTCCTAAACAAGGGGTTCCCTCAGTACGCAGGCCAGATCCAGAGTCTACCGCTCCATAGCTCGGTGGAGGTGATTCGAGATAAATGGGGGGTCCCCCATATCTATGCAAAAGACGAACACGATCTCATGATGGCCCAGGGATTCGTGCATGCCCAGGACCGCCTCTGGCAGATGGAAGTCACCCGCCGCCTGGCGTAGGGACGCCTTTCCGAAATAGCAGGAAAGGACGCCTTGATGGTTGACTACTTCGTCCGCCTCCTGGGCCTTCCTGACCTAAGGAGCCGGGCCGCCCAGGCCCTTTCCTCTAAAGAGCTCGATTTGATGCAGGCCTATTTGACCGGGATCAATGCTTACCTCAAGCTCCAGGGAGAGGACCTGCCCCTGGAATTTCGCTCCGCCGGCCTTAAACCTGAACCGTGGGTCGTCGACGACCTCTTCAGTTCTCTCGCCTTGAACGCCTGGTTTCTGCAGACCAACTACAAACAAGAGCTCCTGGCCATCAAAGCAGCTTCCAAGATGGAGCGCCGAGGGTGGGAAGATCTCTTTCCTTCCCATCCCGGGGCCCTCCTCCCCAAGGATGAATACTTCGACTCGATTCGTCACCTGAAGATAGGGCCACTGCACCCTTCAGCCTTGGTTTTCCATCAAAACTTACCTGTTCCGTCTTCTCCTGCCGCAAGCAACAATTGGGCGGTCGCGAAAAGCCAAGATGGCAAGCCCCTTCTGGCGAACGATCCCCACCTGGCCCTGACGGTCCCGGGGATCTGGTATTTCTGCCATCTTTCCGCCCCGGAGTTCCATGTGGCCGGGGCTTCCATGGCGGGGACGCCGAGTATCGTCATTGGCCACAACGACTCCGTCGCCTGGGGCCTCACCAATGTGATGACGGACTGTTTGGATCTCTTCGTGCTGCGAGTGGACCCAGATCATCCCACCCGCTATCGCGTGGGCGATCGCACCCTGGAGATGGAGAGGGAGAAAGTGGTCTTCAGACTCCCCAAGGGGAAATCAAAAAAGATGACCATCTTTCGAACCATCTACGGGCCGGTCATCACCCAGATTCAAAAAGGGATGGAGGCGGCCGTGGCCTTGAAGTGGTATGGGACGCTGCCCAGTGGGGATCTGGAGGACCATACCGAAGGGGCGCTTCTCTCCTTATGTCGGGCCCAGACCGTGGAGGAGGCCCTGGAGGCAGGGAAGGGCATCGCCTTCATCGGTCAGAATCTGGTGGTGGCAGATAGGAAAGGTCATATCGGTTGGCATGCTACCGGGGCGGTC
Source organism: bacterium (assembly GCA_043800755.1). Lineage (GTDB taxonomy): Bacteria > Methylomirabilota > Methylomirabilia > CAVQYV01 > CAVQYV01 > JAZDMQ01. Next base: position 15,983 of record JAZDMQ010000131.1, read on the forward strand.
CCCATCCGGCAGGGATACTCGGGATGGCTGCCCGCAGATGGATCCTCCGGTATCATGGACTGGGTGGGGTTCCTATCCTATTCCGATCTTCCCACCCGCGTCGATCCACATGAGGGCTGGATAGCCACTGCCAACCAGCGCGTCGTATCAGATCAGGATGCCCACCCAATCTCCTTCGCCTGGACCAGCCCTTATCGCCACCAGCGCATCGCGCAGCTCCTCCAGGATCTAAGTGCCCCCTCGACCGAGGACTTCCGGCGAATTCAGATGGATGTCCATTCCCTCCAGGCGGAAAGGATCCTTCCCCATATCCTCTCCTTCTCCTTTCAAGCTGAGAAGGCGAAGGCAGCCGTCGAGATCCTCCGGGGATGGGACCGAAAGGTAGAGCCAGAGAGCCAAGGTGCCGCCCTCTATGAGGTTTTCCTCACCCAGTGGGTGAAAACCCTCTTGGAGGACGAATTGGAGGAGGACCTCCCTCTCTATTTCAACCTTACCGAATTCTATTCGATCCAGGATGTGATCCTGGACCGGCCCGATTCCCCTCTCTGGGATCGGATCGATACGCCCGAGAAGGAGGGGCCGAGGGAGATCCTTGAGATCTCACTGGCCCGGGCCATGGAATGGCTGGAGGAAAAGCTTGGCCCCGATGTCAGGAAATGGACCTGGGGCCGTCTCCACAAGGTATACTTCCAACACCCCGGGGCCAAGGGGGGGCTCACCGCTTGCCTTTTGAATCGCGGGCCATTCCCTGCCCCGGGTGACTGCCAGACGATCAATGTGGCCGGCTTCGTCCCGGCCAAGGAAGGATATGAGGTATTGTGGATCCCATCCCTGAGGATGATCGTGCCCCTGGGGGATCTGGATCAGACCCGGTTCATCGGAACCATGGGCCAATCCGGCCAGCCCGGACACCCACATTACGATGACATGATCGAGTCCTGGATCAAGGGCGAGATGGCTATCCTGCCCTTCAGCCGAGCGGAGGTGGAGAAGGCAGAGGTCAGCCGATTGCTGCTCAAGCCTTAATCAGGATACCAGGGTTCGATTTGAGGCGGGCTTTCGGTCTGCCCTCCGAATAAAGACCTCGTTACCCTTCTTGCACTTTCTGATTCTGGATTGAGCATAGGCGGGGCAAGAGACCATCAAATCACGGAAGCAGGACGAAAGGCCCACGGCAGGATCACCTAATAGCCTCGAAGACCAAGGGAAAACTCGAAGCCATCACGAAAAAAAGGGGAGGAGGGACCCAAACTGACATATGAAGATGTGACCCCAGTCCGCCCTTTCAGGATGCCGGAGGGGCAAGCAATTCCTGTGGCGCCCCAAGCAGCTTTATTGGTCCAAGGAGGACCGATCAGAGAAAGGAGAGTGACTTTCGACAGAGTGGATGGAGAGGATATTCATTGAGTTGACACGATGGATGGGTTTGTCTGTTTTCTCGGTGGTTATTAGATCTTCAGCGCCGGCCGATGCTGCAGCAGCGACATGCAAAGCATCCATAGCGTTAAGCCCGAAGGCGCAGGCCTCAGCATATGCATTCTTTACAATATCCTCAACAGAGTCAGCCCAATAAGCCACAGCATCGAAAAATGTTTCATAGAATTCGACTTCATCCTGGCGTTTTTCATAGACCGGTTTAGGGAGGACTTCCAGTCTAAGAAAAGGGCTGGCGACGAATTCACGGTCTGGGTCGTCAAGGATTTTCATGGCTTGTTCCGCCGAATCATCCTTTCCCCTCGCAGCCGCAATAAGCACGCCCGCATCTACAAAGGTCTTTCTGCGGCTCACTCCTTATTACCTCGTCGTGCAGCAATTTCGCTTTGAATCTCTTCCCAGCTGAGGAGAGGCACGCCAGACGCAACTATTCGTGCACGAATTCCCCAAAGCTTCTGTCCAAGGGGGGTCCTTGCCTTATGTGAAATCGCTTCCCGCCAAGTGGATTCTGCTGATTTTGCTGGACTATCTTCCAAACCGGTTAGGGCAATGTCAGAACCACCTGAGCAGGGTCCAATCGGGAGGTTTTCCCAACCCGAGAAGCTCTGCCCTGCAAACAAGAACCACAGTGAAGCTTTGCCAGAGAGATCTTCAGGGATCTGCGGCAGAAAAGGTTTATCGAGAGTTCTCGTCTCCGTTGAGTATGCTACTCTCATCTCGTGCCTCTCTTGAATTTCTCGTAGAGATCAGGGTTCAGTGATTCAACGAAGCATTCGTAAATGACGTCATGAGCTTGGTTGAGCCAGTTCTCAACTGCCAGCTGATCGGAAAGTCCTTCAAACTCCTGGGAGCCGAAATCCAGATCTAACATGAGCATCGTTTCTTGATCTTTTTTCTGAATTCCCGTTTGATGAATAAGAGTACCTCTTGGCGAATCGAAAGGGATCTCATAGCGCTGATAGAACCCCCCTAATGACCGATCTAATACACCCTTTAGGGGAGGAGCGATGCTGATCAAGCTCTCTAATTCGCATTTACTCTCGGGGATCGGAATCTGATTGATATATCGCAAACCGACTCTCTGAAGATTGCATGCTCCGCACAGTTCCATGTACTTCTTGAAAATCCGAAGAATGAGTGTGCGAAAGGTCTCCCAATCGGGATAGAGACGGAGGTAGTTAACGGCCAAGAGGTAGGGGCCTATCTGAACCATTGCAGATCCGTCTGGTCGCTTCATCCGGAAGCGGTTTGTCATTTGAGGAAGGGGCGATTTCCCTGGTTCTAACTGAATCACTTCCACTGCCTCAACCTGGGATCGCTCAGCAAATTCAGTCCCAATCTGATCATGTAAGCGCCCGGGCAGAGTCCAATCCCAGGGGCCGGTAGGCCTAAACCTGAACTCGCAGAGGGCCTCGATCAGGGGCGGGGAAAGTAATTTTTCACCCATTTCAGTTCCTCCTGGGCAATTATACTACACTTTCCGAACAGATTTATCAATACCCTTCGCTTCCTTTGGGCCAAACAAGAGGTACCTCCTCAGAGTGAAAGGCAGGATCAGACCTGCAAATTATACAATGCCAGCTTCCCAAACAAGCACAGAAATCTCATTATTCCCCCCTGATCTAATTGACGTCCCTCAACTGCCCCCTCCCCGCATCCCGATTTTCTCCCCTGGCTAGCCCCTCAAGATCCCTCAGTCAGATGACAGTGGATGGCGAAGGGCTTGTTGGTGATGAAGAGGACCGTCGCATCTGCCTCTGGGGTCGCCCCATGCTCCATGACCATGCCCTCGGGAAACCAGAGGAAGTGCCCCGGGCCGTAATGACTCCCCTGAGTGACCAGGGTCCCCTCCAACACATACAGGCCGTGGGCGCAGGGATGGGTGTGGCACGGGTTGATGAAGCCGGCCGGATAGCGGACCAGGCGGACCTCCATACCGGTCTCCCCGTCCACGATCAGGTCCTTTCGGTAGAGCGCTTTCCCCACCTGCTCGTTGAATCGCTCCTGCCATGGCATCGAATGGGTATCGATTACCTTGAGATCTTTTCCATCCATCCTCTTCTCCCTTCCATCCTTTCGCCTGGGCGATGGCCCTGAGATGACCGGTCGTCTCTGCCGAGCAGATTGAGAACATCCCCCTTTCCGCGTCTAAGCAAAAGGGGTTCTCCCAGAGGAGAGGAATTTCGAAAGCGTTGAACTACGTCCCCTCGTCCGTCCCCCGGCGTCTGCGGGAATTCAATATGAAAGAATTTGGAATTAGGGGACACATCCCATTTTGCTTAAAGCCTCGCGGAAGACCCAAGATGAGGATCAAATACGAATAAAATGGGATGTGTCCCTTTTCCCAAAAAAGCTCCATTCGCCTTTGCCTGAGGCGCCCTTCCAGTTCAAAATGATCTTGTCGCCGTCTTGGTCTTGAGATTTTACAGGAAAATTTGGACTTGACCCGTGCCAGCTCGCCCCGGGCGTACCACACCTCCTATCCGGTTCCTGTTCGCCTGCCTGTGCGTTGCACGCAGATAGGTCGCCCCGCATCTTTGGATTGGGCTTCCTCCAGACCCCGCCTCGCGACGACGCCCTTGCCCTTCTCCTAACCTTAGGCTCCGCGAACACCTGGTGCAGGGACTTCCACCCTGCTAGTCACGTGCCATGCCTGGCACACACGCCGCTAATCAGCCGCGCAGTATTTTGCGTCGGCTGAATTAACCTGGTTGGGTGCCCTTAGGCTTTCACCTCACCATATGTATAATAAGCTCTTGATCGCTTCTTTTTATAAGCAGTTCAACTGATGGTTTTCCAGTAATTCGCAAAGCATCTTTCTGTTGATCTCTATCTTAGCTTTTTTCATAGCGCCCATAAATTTGCTGTAAGATAAGCCGTTTTCCTTAAGAAT
>JAZDMQ010000136.1:0-7020 GCA_043800755.1 bacterium
AATACACAGCAATTATCGTTCCAATCGCTAAGTGGCCGGATTTAAATGAAGTCCTCCACGGGGCCCAGGGAAATTGGGTTAAAATTCGAGACCACCTTTGACTACTTTTGTTATACTGGGAGGACTGCCGTTCCCGGGGAGTTCCTCTTCAGGTGATGGTGCACCTGGGGGGCAACTTGGCTTCAGGAGGAAGGGGGTCCGAGGCGGCAGCGATGCGGGGCCGATTTCCCCCGAGAGGTCACTGGGTGATGCGGATGGTCTTATAGAGGAAGTTCTTGAAGCTGATGAACTTCTTCATTTCCTCGGGCAACCGGTTGAAGTCGGGGAGACAGGCCTTCAAATTGACCGCCATCTTGGGCAAGGAATTACCGCCCTCCATGCGGGCCTTGGTGCAAACGAGCTTCACCATCTCCCTGGTGATCTCGTTGCTGCAATAGGGACGATAAACCGCCTCCCAGAAGTCCTTTCCGCCCCGCTCGATCCTCTCGTAAACCTCGCGCGCCACCTTTTCATTCAAGGAATCCAGAGGCTCGTGCTTTCGAACTGCCTCAATGGAGTGCATGGCCGCGAGGACCTCTTTCTTTCCAATCCGCTGCTGGGGACGGAGGAAGAGGACTCGGAGGAGGATGCTGCGCAGATCCCTCACATTTCCGGTAAAATGGTGATTCAGCAGCAACTCCTTGGCCTCCCTATCCAGATAGGGGACCTCCCGGCCGCTTTCCCCCGGATCCTTGTAGGCCTGATAAAGCTGTCCCAGGAAGTGAGTGGCCAGGTCGGGGATATCCTCTCGCCTCTCACGGAGAGGTGGAATGGCGATGGTCAACTCGCTGAGACGGTAATAAAGGTCCTCGCGAAAGGTCCCCGCCTGGATCGTCTTTCGTAAGTCCCGGTTGGTGGCGGCGACCAGCAGGACCCGGGAATACCGGGTTTGATTCTCCCCCAGGCGCACGAAGCTGCCATTATCGAGAAACCGCAACAACTGCACCTGGGTCTTGGGGTCCGCATCCCCGATCTCATCCAAGAAGACAACGCCTCCATCAGACTCCTCCAGGATCCCCCGGCGGTCCGAGTAAGCGCTGGTGAAGGCACCCTTCTTGTGGCCAAAGAGCTCGCTATAGGTCAATTCCCCGGAATAGGCGGCAATGTTACATTTTCGCACTGAGAGTTCACTGCCCGACCCCCGATCGCGCTGATAGAGCTCATTGAGAAGGGCGTAGATGTGATTAAAGATAAACTCCTTCCCTGACCCCGTCTCTCCACTGATAAGGATGGAAGGGAGGCCCAAGGGGGACTCCGGCAGGCTTCCCTTCTCCCACTGGGAGATCCGATTGCAAAGGAAAGGCACGAAGGTGTTGATGAGACGGATGATCTCCTGGGATTTGGGGCTGTTGCCGATGATCGTCCCCAATCGATAGGAGGAAACCTTGGGATCGCGATAGGTGATGTCCCGCTTCAGCCGATCCACTTCCTGCTGCAGCTTGTCGATCTTCTGCAGGTCCTGGATGTGGCGGCCCACTAATCTCGATATGATCTCAATGATCCGTTGATGCTCCTCGGTAAAGAAGGACTTGCTGAAGCTGTCCACATTGATGACCGCAATCACCTCGTCGTCCACCAGCACCGGCACTGCCAACTCCGATTTGACTCCAGGGGAGATCTCTCTAAAAAATCCCCCCTTTCGTTTTTCCTCTTCCACATCGGAGAGGAGATGAGATTCCCGGGTGAAGGCCACCAGTCCGGTCAGGGAGCGGTTCTCCCGGTCGAGGTCCTCTGCCCCCACCCGGAATGGAGGGATGGATTTCTTTCTCCATTCCCTCGATTTTGCGCCGAGCAACCTGGCTTGCTCATCCTCCACATAGAGCCATTTTTCCCCTTCCTTCTCTCGGACTAAGGCGATGGATCCGGTATCGGTTCCGATGAGCTCGCAGACCTTGGAAAGGACCTTTCCCAAGAAAGAGGAGAGGTCCTTTTCCTTTTCGGTCAACAGCTCATTAATCTCGTAGAGGACCCGAATTTCGATGTGCTCCCTGCCGATCTCCTGGATCGCCTTCTCCACCATCTCCGCGTGGTTCTCCAGCAGCTGCTTCTCAAAGGGGCTGAACTCATATGGCTGACAGGTGTAGTAATTGGCTACGCAGATCAGTTTTTTGTTCGCCAATTGGTAGCGAGGGACGGTATAGAGGGAGGAGAGGCCAATCCGCTCGGCCATGACCCGGCGCTGGGAGAGGTCTTTTTTTACATCGGGATAATAGAGGGGGTGGGCAAACTCCTCCCGGCAGAATATCCCGTGGCGGGGGTCATAAGAGACCAGGTGGGAAAACAGGCTATCGCCCTTCCGCAGGCTGATCTTGCTTCGATCCTCGTAGATGTTCTTATGGGCAGGATCGCGAGAATAGGTGGCGAGGATCTCCAGGTGGGTTTGCACCTTCTGGGCGGTGGTTACCTCGCCCGGGACCAGCACCGATGCCAGGCAGAGCTTGTCCACCAGCTTTACTGCAGAGCGCACCATCCGGAGGGCCGTCTCCCGCTTTTTCACCTCGTCCACCTGTTTACCCAATAGGACCTGCTGATGGTATTTACGGGCGAGGTTGATGGAGGGGGCGACATCCTCCAGGAACTTGTTGATCGCCTTGAGCTGCTCGCGGTTGAGGGCATCCTCCTCCCGGTCGGAATCGACGCAGATGACGCCGAATGCCCCCCCATCTTGGACGATCGGGATGAGGTCCGAGGATTTGATCCCGAATTTCGCCGCTAGCTCTGCCTCGACCGTCCCCTTGCTGTCTTTCAAGGAAGTGCCGATGAGGGGTTTCTTGTCAATGAAGGCCCGTGAAATCAGGGATTGCTTGGGATCAAAAAGCAGGGATGTGCCCCGGATGTCCTCCTCCCGTTCCCCTCGCACATGGGTGCAGGTCAACATTCCCTCGGTCATATCCTCCAAGTAGATGCGGCTCCTTGGCCGGCCGGTGATCAATTCGATCCCCTCCGTGACAAAGTGGAGGATGTCGTGCAAGTTCTCCTTGTCGTAGGATCGAATCTTGTGCTGGAGCTGATTCAGTTGCTGCAGTCGCTTTTCCATCAGATTACATCCTCTCTGGCGCTGCCACCCCTAATAGTGACAGGGAATTCTTGAGGACGATCAGGATCGCCTGGGCCAGATAGAGTCGGGCCTCAGATAGGGGCCGGTCTTCGGAGAGGAAACGATATTTGTTGTAATAGCTGTGGATTCGGGAGGCCAACTCTTGCAGATAGGCGGTGATGCGATGGGGTTCATAGGACAGGGCAGAGTCCTGCAAGATTCCTGGATAGAGCACCAATGCCTTGATCAGGGAGAGTTCCTCCTCCAGGGATAACCTCGAGAGGTCGGGCCTCATCTGTCCCAGATCAACCCCCCCTTTCTCCGCTTCACGCAGGACGCTGCAGAGGCGGGCATGGGCATACTGCACATAAAAGACCGGATTTTCCATCGATTGGGCCTTGGCAACCTCCAGGTCGAAGTCCAGGTGCGAATCGGAGCGGCGGGTGAGGAACAGGAAGCGGGCCGCATCGGGCCCCACCTCGGAGATGACCTCTATCAGGGTGACGAATTCCCCCGCCCGGGTGGACATGGCCACCGGCTTTGCTCCTCGCAGCAGATTCACCAGTTGGACCAAGAGCACCTGCAATGAATCTGCCTCATGGCCCAGGGCCTGCACCAGCGCCTTCATGCGGGGGATATAACCGTGGTGATCGGCCCCCCAGATGTCGATCAGGAGGCTAAAGCCTCTCTGGAATTTATCCCTGTGATAGGCGACATCAGAGGCAAAATAGGTCGGCTCTCCCGTCTCCCGGATGAGGACCCGATCCTTGTCGTCGCCGAACCGGGTGGAGGAGAACCAGAGGGCGCCTTCTTGCTGGTAGGTCAGGCCCTTTCTCTCCAGATCGCCTATCGCCTTGGAGATCACATCGCCCTCGTAGAGGGAGGTCTCAGGGAACCATTGATCGAAGCGGACTCCGAATCTGGTCAGGTCCTCCCGAATGCCCTGGAGGATGCGCTCAGAGGCATATCTTTGGCAGATGGCGATCCCTCCTCCGGAGGGCAACTCCAGCAAACCGCCCCCTCTCACCTCCTTGAGCCCAGAGGCCAGATCTCGGATGTACTCTCCCCGGTAGCCATTTTCGGGAAACGAGGAGTCAACCCCCAAGGCCTCCTGGTAGCGCGCCCACACGGACTTGCCCAGGGTCTCCATTTGGGTTCCGGCATCGTTGACATAGTATTCCCGCTTCACCGCAAAACCCATTGCGGAGAGCAGATTCGACAGCACATCCCCTACCGCCGCACCCCTTCCATGCCCCACGTGCAGAGGCCCGGTCGGGTTGGCCCTGACGAATTCGACCAGCACCCTTCTCCCTCCCCCGAGATCGGCATGGCCGTATTGCCCCCCCTGGCGCAGGACCTCTCGCAATCCCTTTCGCCACCAATCTGCCTTGAGATAGAGATTGATATACCCGGCCCCTGCCACCTCAACCCTTTCCAATAGTTCCGAGGGGAGATTGAGCCGAGCGGCCAAGTCTTCCGCCAGGTCTCTCGGCCGGCGCTTGGCGACCTTGGCCAGAGAGAAGGCAATCGGGGTGGAGAGATCGCCAAAAGAGGGATCGCTGGGGATACCCCAGGCGGCCTCCAGTCCCTCGGGGGCCCTCCCCCCCAGGCTGGCGAGGGCAGCCTCCTCAAGTCTCAGGTTCAATTGCTGTTTCAGTTCCCGGATCAAACGGATCTCCCCAGCCCCATCGAGGGGCAAAAAGGTAAACGCAAGGTAAACAGGGACATGAGTGGGAAAGAATTGTGTAGAAAAAGTAACCTAATTTCCCGAGGAGGTCAAGGCAAAAGGGGTCCAGGCGGGGAGAGAGAAGGATCTCCTCATTCACTCTGGGGCAGTTTTCGATAGAGGGTCCGCTCTGAAATGCCCAGGAGCTTGGCAGCCAGGGCCTTGTTCCCTTTGGTATAGTGCAGGGTCTGGTGAATGGCCTCCCTCTCCAACTCCTCAAGGGTGACGCCCACCTTCACCCCGATGAGGTGCTGCCCTTGGCTTCCTTGCAGGGAGGGGGGGAGATCGGAGAGGAGGATCTCCTTTCCTTTAGCCAGGACGACGGCCCGCTCGATACAATTCTCCAGTTCTCGCACATTTCCGGGCCAGGAATAATCCAGCAGGGCGGCCATCGCCTCCTCGGAGAGGCGGAGGATTTCCTTCTTGAGAGAAGAGCCGTATTTCTTCAGGAAATGGCTGGTGAGGAGTGGGATGTCCTCCTTGCGCTCGGAAAGGTCCGGTATGGTCACATTGATGACATTGAGACGATAGTAGAGATCTTCCCGAAAACTTCCCTCCTTGACCCCCTGGACCAAATTTTTATTGCTGGCGGAGATGAAGCGGACATCCACCTTGATGATATTGGTTCCTCCCACGGGCCGGATTTCCCCCTCCTGCAGGGCTCGAAGCAGCTTGACCTGCATGCTGGGAGACATGTCGCCTACCTCATCCAGAAAGAGGGTGCCGCCCTGCGCCTCCTGGACCAGACCGCGTTTGCTCACGAAAGCGCCGGTGAAGGCCCCTCTCAGGTGGCCAAAAAGCTCGCTTTCCAAGAGGCTTTCCACCAGGCCCCCGCAGTTGATGGAGACGAAGGGTCGTCCCCGGCGAGGGCTATGATAGTGGATGGCCCGGGCCACCAGCTCCTTGCCCGTGCCGCTCTTCCCCTGGATCAGGATGGAGCTTGAGCTTTCCGCTACTCGCTCGATCAGGCGAAAGACCTCTTGCATCTGGGGACTCTTGCCGATGATATTGGCAAAGGAATAGCGCTCCTCCAGCTCTTTGCGCAGATACCGGTTCTCCTCAGAGAGCCTCCTCCTCTCCAAGGCGTTCTGCACATCAAGGAGCAGCCGGTCCGGCTTGAAGGGCTTGGTGATGTAATCGTAGGCGCCGGCCTTGATCGCCTCAATGGCCGATTCGATGGTTCCATAGCCCGTCATGATGATGACCGGAATCTCAGGATCCTTCTCCTTTAGGCCCTTCAGGAAATCCATCCCCCCTATCCCCGGCATCTTCAGGTCGGAGAGGACCAGGTCCACTCCCCCCCGTGCAAAAAGCGCAGAGCCCTCCAGGCCATCTTTTGCCACCAGGGTGGTGAAGCCCTCCGCCTCCAATAGGGCCTTCAGGCTCTCCCTTAGGGAGGCCTCATCGTCCACGATCAATATCGTCTCTGGCACCTTCCCTTGCATAGCTCCCCCCTTCAATCCCAGAGTGGACTGCTCCTCCTTCATTGGTCCTCCCGCTTCGGAAGGTCTTTTTCCTCCGTCGGGGGCTCCGGCTCTCCGAATATCTTTTTTATCACTGGTCGGGGCTTGATGTGAACCAAAAAATTGAGATCGGACAGCTCGCCTCCGATCGGCAAGGAGGCAGCGAGGAATTCCTCCGAGGTGATCTCCGCCCCTTCCGCCACGGAGGCGAAATCCAGGGTGATGCGATAGGTTCCGCCCCGCTGGTTTTCCAGGAGGAAATTGCCCTCGTCATCCGAATAGGTGAAGAATTCCTTTCCCTCCCGAGTCAACAGGATCAAGGCATTGGCGATCCCCTTCTCCCCTTCGTCGATCCTGCCATTGCCATTTGCGTCCTCGATGACCTTGCCCGACACCTTCCCCAGGAGTTGGAAGGCGAAATCCACCTCGGAGACCCCCCGCCTCTTCACTTCCAGCTTCTTTCTTGGTTCCCCCAGGAAGTCGTATTCGATCGGGACCTTTTTGGTGTCCAGGGCCACCATATGCTCCCCCATCTCCACATTGGTGAAGGAGAATTTGCCCGAGGCATCCGAGGTGGCCAGGGTCCCATCCTCCAATTGCACCCGGATCCCGGCCAGCGCGGCTTCTTCCTTTTCCCGGGTTCCATTCCCGTTTCGGTCATCGAAGGCATAGCCGAAGATGCTTCCATAGCCGGGCGGCGGAAGACCGGGGGCAACAGGCCTCTTGGCCACCGGTTTCCCCCAATTCAGCCGCTG
>JAZDMQ010000140.1:0-3939 GCA_043800755.1 bacterium
CCCGTTCCAAGCTCTCCGAGCTGATCAATTACCTCTCCCACGCAAAGGCCAAGGTGGTGACCTTCGATATCATCTTCTCTGAGCCCGACCTGAATTCGGAACTCCAGGGGGTTAGATCCCTAAAAGAAGAATTCCTACGATCAGGACTGGAACGTATTCCAAGAAGGGGCCCAGCCTTCTTCCAGGTCTTGCAGCAACGGGAGGAGAAGGCAGATAATGATGCGCAGATGCAACGATCCATTGCTGCCGCCGGCAATGTTACCCTCCCCCTTTTCTTCTGCTTCAATCCCGAACAGACCCTACCCAGCGTGCCGGAGATCGACCGGATCGTTTCCCGTCAGGCGATCAACCTTTTTGCCAACTACGACGATCGACACCTTTTTCCCTTTCCTCGCGCCCTCGGCGTCACCAGCTGTATCCCTCCCTTGGCGGAGAGAGCCTCCGGAATTGGCCACATCAACATGATGTCCGACAAGGACGGTGTGGTGAGGTGGGAGCTTTCGGCCGTAGAATATAAGGAGGATTACATCCCATCGTTGGCATTAAAATCCGCAGCCTCTTATCTGGGGCTGAACAGACAGGATATTAAAATCCATTTTGGCGAAGGCCTGAGCGCAGGGCCGATCTGGATCCCCACCGATGACCACGGTCGTATGCTCATCAATTACTTAGGCCCGACTAGGACCTTCAAGCACTACTCCATTGTCGACATACTGGAGGGGAAGGTCTCTCCCTCGACCTTTCAGGATAAAATCGTGTTAGTCGGGGCGACCGCGGTGGGAATTTACGACCTGCGGGTAACTCCCTTTTCCATTCACTTTCCGGGGGTGGAAAAGCACGCAAATTCGATTGACAATATCTTGCACCAACGATTCTTGATTAGCCCAGCCTGGATCGGCCTCTTCGACTTGGGGGCAATCCTCTTTTTCGGTATCCTGTTGAGCTGGTTCCTTCCCCGGATCCGTCCGGCGCAGGGGTTTCTTTTGACCCTCTCGTCTCTGGTCGGCCTCCTGGTACTTTCCCATTTTCTATTCGTCCATTGGAGGATCTGGCTTCGCATCCTCTACCCGAGCCTGTCGATTGCCTTTTGTTTTCTCGGGGTGGAGGGCTACAAGTTTCTGATCGAAGAAAAAGAGAAAAGGCGGATTCGAGGGGCATTCCAGCGTTATGTCCCTCCCTCGGTGGTGGAGGAAATCCTCAGCCATCCCGACAAACTAAAGTTCGGGGGAGAGAAGAAGGATTTGACCGTCCTCTTTTCCGATATCCGGGGGTTCACTACCTATTCCGAGAAATACGCACCTGAGCAAGTGGTGGACATCCTGAATCAATACCTGACGGCGATGGTGGAGGTGGTCTTTCGGCATCAGGGGACCTTGGACAAATTTGTGGGAGATGAGATCATGGCCCTCTTTGGAGCGCCCATCTTCTATCCGGATCATGCGGAGAAGGCCTGCCTTACTGCCCTGGATATGGTGTCAGAGCTGGAACGGCTGTGTGCCAAGTGGAAGGAAGAGGGCAGGGAGGGCTTTGAAATTGGAATTGGAATCAACACGGGAGATATGGTAGTGGGCAATCTGGGCTCATCCCAGCTCTTCGATTACACGGTCATAGGCGACAGCGTCAATTTGGGTTCAAGGCTGGAGGCCATCAACAAGGATTACCAGACCAAATTTCACATCATTATCAGTGAGTTCACTTATCAGCGGGTGAGAGGTAAGGCCCAAGTCAGGCAGTTGGGGTCCGTCATGGTCCGGGGAAAGACCCAGCCAGTGGTGCTCTATGAGTTGTTGGGCATGGACCAACAGGGCGAAACCTTCTCCCCATCGGGTGGGACTTCTCGAGCGAAGGATGCAGCGGAAGGGAGGAATCATGAGATTTAAGGTCCTGGGGTGCTTCGGCGGCCAAGGTCCCGGATTTCACTTATCCAGCTTCTTGATCGAGGACGGATATCTCATGGACGCCGGGGCTGCATCCTCCTGTTTGAGTTTGGATGAACAGGCCAAGATCGACCATATCCTGTTGACCCACGCCCATCTGGATCACGTCTTGGGGATCTTCTTCATGGCTGATAATGTCCTGGGTCAGCGTAAGGTCCCCCTCACCATTTATAGCATCCCCCATGTGATCAACAGCCTGAAGGACCACATGTTGAACAATGTCATCTGGCCCGATTTCACCCGCATCCCCAGTCCTGATGCGCCCACCCTCGCCTTCAAGGTGATCTCCGAGGGATCTTCCTACTCCATCGGAGATCTCCTCTTCACCCCAATTGCTGTCAGCCACTCGGTTCCTGCAGTTGGCTATCTGGTAAAAGACAGCAAGGGGACCATCCTGTATACCGGGGACACCGGGCCGACCGACAAGATCTGGAAGGTAGTCGCCTCGGTGAACGATCTGAAGGCAATCATCGTCGAGGTCTCTTTTCCTAATCGCCTGCAAAAGGTCGCCGACCTCAGCGGGCACCTCACCCCCCAGGGCCTGCAAACCGAAATCGCGAAGGCCGGCAATCCCTCTCCTCCCATCTACATCACCCACATCAAGCCCCAATTCTTGGAGGAGATTACCCGCGAACTCCATCCCTCACCAGGAGGCAAGATGCAGATCTTAGAGCAGGGGAAAACTTATCGGTTTTAGCGCCTGTTAGCTGCCACCGTGAAGATGGTTACCCAACCTATTTCCCGTTGGTAATAGTCGTGGAGGGGAAGGAAGAGGGGACCAGATTGGGGCATATCATTCAAAGGCCATCTGGCGCGGAGCGCACGGAGAAGGATGGGAAGGTGCCCGTGCTATGGTATGCTTATTGCTTTCAATGATGCGGGGATCAAGGAAAATGGAGATTAGAACGCGCAGAGGCCAGCGAGGATTCACTGCCACCGAACTCTTGATCGCAGTGATGGTCCTCCTCATCATCGTTGCCGCAGCGACTCCCTACTTGCTGGGGACCATCCAAAATTATCGTCTCCGGGGCGGGGCTTGGCAGGTGGCCGGCGATCTTCGCCTGGCAAGGCAGAAATCAGTTGCCTCCGGCAGGCCTTTCAAGTTGACTTTCAAAGATAGGACCGCCTCCACAGATCCAAACAGCTATATCATCCAAAGACAGGAAGTGTCAGGAACCTGGACCGGGGACCCGGCCCCTCGCATCTATTTGCAGACCACGGGCGGTCCTACCTATGTGATGATTGATTCCACCAGCACCCCAGTCGGAGGGGTGCTCAACTTTGCGGCCAATGGGACGGTCCCGACAGCGGGCACCATCCGATTAGTGGATGGCCGGGGAAAGCGCTATGATGTCGTTGTCAACTCGATGGGAAGGGTGAGGGTAACCAAACTCTGAGGAATGATGAAAATGATGGCCTTTTTTCCTGACGATCGGGGAATGACGCTTTTGGAGATCCTGGTAGCCATCACCGTACTTTGTGTAGGGCTCCTGGCGGTAGCCGTGATGTTTCCCACCAGCAGCAGCAATATCGACTATGGGGGAAAGATGTCCAAGGCCACGGCCCTCGCCCAGGAGAAGATCGAGGAGTTCCGCAATACCAGCTTTGATTCCATTGCCTCAGGGAATGATGCCCCTACCGGCTTTACTCGGACCTGGAGCATCAGCGATGCCGGAACCACTCCTTTCCGCTTGCGGACGGTGACAGTCACTGTGAGCTGGCCTTCTGCCTTGGGTCGGCCTCACAACGTAGTGCTCCAGTCCTTCATTGCAGAGAATAAGTGAGGCACCTGATGAAGCGAATTCTTAACATGGCAGGAATCGCGCGAGAGGAGAAAGGTTTCACCCTGATCGAGACCTTGATCGCTTCCACCATCTTTGTGATGGTCCTCCTCGGACTCTATGTGGTCTATGAAACCAATCAGTCGACCTACATGAGGGGAGAGGGGAGGGCAAATTTACAGCAAAACGCCCGGGTGGCCCTTGATCAGATGACCCGCGAG
>JAZDMQ010000147.1:0-38079 GCA_043800755.1 bacterium
CAGAGTTGACGCCCAGAGAGCGGGTTCGGCGGGCCATCCGCCGCCAGGAGCCAGATCGAGTCCCCTTGGATCTGGGAACGACGACCAGCACTACCATGGTGGATGGTGCCCACGAGCAACTGAAGGGATATTTGGGGATCAAAGGAGGGGAGAGGCGCCTCATCTCGGTGATGTTTCAGCTGGTCCTGGTTGAGGAGGCCATCCTCCGGGAATTCCAGATCGACCTCCGCCCGGTGATGGGCAAGGGACCCTCTAAAGTTAGGGGCGGCTATGGCCCGGGCGGGACCTTTGTGGACGAGTGGGGGGTCAAGTTTCGCCGTCCCCCGGGAGGGCTCTATTATGATATCGTCGCCTCCCCACTCAAGGAGGCCACACTGGCGGATCTGGAGTCCTATCCCTTTCCCGATCCCCTGGATCCCGGGCGGGCCGCGGGCGTGGAGGAGGAGGCCAGGCTCTTACACGAAAACACCGATTATGCGGTGGTGGGCACCCCGGGCGGCCCGGTCAACATCTTCGAGCTAAGCTGGTATCTGCGGGGCCTGGATCAATTCCTGATGGACCTGGTGGCAGACAAGCCCTTCGCCCATGTCCTATTGCGCAAGGTCACTGACCTGCAGAAGGCAAAGTATGGCGAGTTCCTGAAGCAGACCGGTAGGTATCTGGACATTGTGCGGATTGGGGATGATCTCGGGACCCAGGGCCAGCCCTTCGTTTCCCCTGCCCTCTATCGGGAGATGATCAAGCCCTATCACCGGGAGTATTTCTCCTTCATCAAAGAGCACACCGATGCCGCCCTGATGTTCCATTCCTGCGGGAATGTCTATCCCCTGCTTCCAGACCTCATTGAGATGGGGGTGGACATCCTCAATCCGGTCCAGGTCTCGGCCAAAGATATGGAGCCGGCGCGCCTGAAGCGAGAGTTCGGGGATCGGCTGACCTTCTCCGGCGCCATCGACACCCAGCATGTCCTGCCCCACGGCTCTGTCCAGGAGGTGGAGGAAGAGGTGAGGAGACGGATTCGGGAGTTGGGCCCGGGGGGAGGCTACATGATCGCCTCGGTTCACAATCTCCAGCCCGATGTGCCACCCGAGAATGTGGCGGCCATGTTCCGGGCCGGGCTGAGCTATGGCAGATATCCCCTGCAATCCGTCTGAAGGGGTCCGGCGCCCCAGATCAGGAGCCCCGCCCCCATGCCTCCTTGCCACGTAGCCCCTCTCCTCCTCTTGTCCTCTCCCCTCCCCTTCAGATCTCGCCCCATGGCGGGGAGCCAGGCGAGAGGGACCGCGAGAGAGAGCGGAAGGGGCAAAGACAGTTGAGACTTGACAATTCAAGGCCTTCCAGATATAACGGACTGGCTCTTCGAACCAGGAGAGGGGGTCGAGTCGACCACGGCGGCGGGATCTGTCAAATCCTCCGCCCTCCCCTGACTTCGCTGCCCGAAAGAGAGGAAGGCCGGGTTCTCAAGGAGGGGAGAGCGGGTTCGATCTCTCCTTCTTTTTTGGGATTCGGGTCCATTTCATGGCGAATTTGTATTTCAAGCGGCGCGCTACCCCTGCCCAGGCATTAGCCATCGGCTTTGCAACGGTTATCCTGATTGGGGCAATTCTCCTTTGCCTCCCCATCTCTACTGCCTCCGGGAAGGGAACTCCTTTTGTCGATGCCCTCTACACCTCCACCTCAGCCGTCTGCGTGACCGGACTCATTGTCCTGGATACTTCGGGGTTTTTTTCTACCATAGGACAGGTGATCATCCTCCTCTTGATCCAGATCGGCGGCCTGGGCTATATGACCATGGCGACCATGATCGCCTTGGCTGTGGGCCGTCGCATTTCCCTCCGCGAGAGGATCGTGTTGCAGGAGGCCCTGAACCAATTGACCATGCAGGGCCTGGTTCGGTTTGTGAAACGCATTCTGTGGGTGACCTTCGGGGTGGAGGTCATAGGAGCTATCCTCCTGGCACTCCGCTTCCTCGCCGAATACCCCCTTCCTCGCGCCCTCTTCCTGGGGTTATTCCATTCCGTCTCCGCCTTCTGCAACTCCGGCTTCAGCCTCTTCTCCACCAACCTGGAGTCCTATGTGGCTGACCCCCTAGTGAACCTGGTCATTACCTCCAATATCATCCTAGGGGGCATTGGATTTCTGGTGATCTCCGACCTATATCAGCATGTCCAGGGCCCCAGAAATGGCCTCCATCTCTCCCTGCATACCAAGCTGGCCCTCAGCGTGACCGCCCTGCTCATCCTTGCCGGGACGACCCTGATCTATCTCTTTGAGAGCGGAAACGCCCAGACCCTGGGACCTTTGCCCCTCTCCACCAAGGTATTGGCCTCCTATTTCCATGCGGTCACCCCGCGCACTGCCGGCTACAATACCCTTCACGTGGGGGCCATGACCCCGGCCTGTCTCTTTTTTACCGTTTTCTTGATGTTTGTAGGGGCCTCCCCGGGGGGGACGGGAGGGGGGATCAAAACCACCACCGTGGGAACCCTGCTTGGCGCTACCTGGTCGGCCCTCCGCGGGCAGAAGGATGTCAATCTCTTTCATCGCCGCGTTGCCCCAGAAAGTATCAACAAGGCCTTCGTCCTGATGCTGCTTTCCCTTTTCCTCGTCCTGATCGTCGTCATTCTCCTGTTGGTCATCGAAAGGCAACCCTTGCTTGCTCTCCTCTTCGAGGAGGTCTCGGCCTTTGGAACCGTCGGCCTCTCGGTGGGGGTGCCCGGCTCGCCCTGCAGCCTTTCCGCCATCTTCTCCTCGTGGGGCAAGCTGCTCATTATCTTGACCATGTACGCGGGCAGGGTGGGGCCGATTACCGTGGGGGCAGCCGTCCTCTCTCAGGCGAGGGAGGCCCAGTTCCACTATGTAGAAGAAAAGATCCTGGTGGGATAAGGGGGGATATCTACGAAGAACAGGCAATTTGCAGTGATCGGGCTGGGAAATTTCGGATGCTCGGTGGCCCAAACCCTGGCGGAACAGGGCTGTCAAGTCCTCTGCATTGACTCCGATCCCGAGAAGGTGGCCGCGGCCAAGGGCTTTGCTACCAATGCCTTCCAGGCTGATGCGACCAACGAGGAATCCCTGCGCGCCATAGGCATCCCCGAGGTCGATGTGGTCATCGTCAGCCTGGGGCAGAACATGGAGGCAGCCGTCATGGTCACCCTCCTGTTGAAAGAGATGGGGGTGAAGGAGATCATCGCCAAGGCGATCACTCCCCTCCATGGTCGCATCCTACAAAAGACCGGGGCGGATCGGCTGGTATTCCCGGAACGGGATATGGGAAAACGTATTGCCGAGGGCCTGATCTCTCCCAATATCCTCGAACACCTGGAGGTCTCCAAGGGATGCAGCATCCTGGAGCTGGTATGCCCCGGCAACTTCGCGGGAAAGACCATCAGGGCGCTAGGCGTGCGCTCTAAATTCGGCGTCACCATCGTTGCCATCCGCAAGAAGGGAGAGGAGACGATCATGAACCCAGGGCCCAACGAGGTCATCGACCAAGGAGATATCCTGGTCATCATCGGCCGTGACCGGGACCTTAATCGCCTGAAGGGCGCTTAGCGCTTAGGAGGGTCAGGGGTCCCTGGCAAAACCCTATAGGAGCACTTGCGAGGTTTTCGCAGGATTTTGGCGGTTTCCTCATTTCGAGAGATGTAAGGCATGGTTGGCAGAGGCCAACTGGGGGGGGTGGTTCGCAAAATCAAAAAGGGGGGTCTGAATGTTCATTCTGGTGGTAGAGTTGCTGTTTTCGATGGCCATTATCTTGTTGAGCTGTGAGCTCTTCGCCAATGCCGTGGAGCATGTAGGAAACAAGTTTGGGATGTCCCATGCCGCTGCCGGCTCCCTTCTGGCAGCAGTAGGCACCGCCATGCCGGAGACCATGATCCCCATTTTGGCCCTGATCTTCGGCAAGGGACATGAAGGGGAGGAGATCGGAATCGGCGCCATCTTAGGGGCCCCCTTCATGCTCTGCACCCTCGCCTTTTTCCTCTTAGGCCTCACCATGCAGATCCTGAACTGGACGGGCAGACGCAAAAGCCTGACGATGGATGTGGATTTGAAGGCCATGACCTTTGAGTTGAAGTTCTTTGTCCCCATCATCTCCTTCGTCTTCATCGTCTCCCTCATCGGAAACCGCACCCTCAACTACGTAGCCGGCGTGATCCTACTGCTCCTCTACGCCTTCTATGTCAAGGTCTCGCTCAAACACGAAGGGCAGGAGGGGGAGGAATACTGCGAACTCTTCTATTTCGGCAAGTTCCTGCGCATGCCCTGCAATGGAATTTGTATCGCCCTGCAGTTGTTGACCGGGTTGGTCGGGATCATCCTGGGGGCGAAGATCTTTGTGGGGGCCATCTCCGGCATCTCCGCGTCGCTGGGTTTCTCCCTCCTCATCATGTCCCTGCTCATCGCGCCCATTGCCACCGAGCTCCCGGAGAAATACAACTCCATTACCTGGACGATCAGGCGGCAGGACACCCTGGCCCTGGCCAATGTCACCGGGGCCATGGTCTTCCAATCGATGATCCCGGTGTCGATTGGCCTTTTCTTTACTGAATGGAAACTGGGCCATGCCGAGATGCTGAACCTCAGCTTCGCCCTGGCCTCTTCCGTCATCGTATTGGCCACCATGTTGACCAAGAAGAAGCTTCCCTCCCAGGTCCTCCTGGTGGGGGGCCTCTTTTACATCTCCTACCTAACCTATGTGTTCTTCCTCCGCTGACAGGACGACAAAACGGGGGAGTGCCTCGGCCCTCCATTCCCGTATCTCTCGCTGGCTGAGATACAGCTACATCCGGCTAGTGCGGATCAACGATTCCCCGCACAAGGTGGCCTGGGGCTTGGCGGTAGGGGTCTTCCTGGGGATATTCCCCACCTTTGGCCTGGGGATTATCATCGCCTTGGCCCTGGCGATCCTCTTCAAATTCAATAAGGCCGCGGCGATCCTGGGTAGCTTCATCATGAACCCTTTTACCGCGCCTTTCTTTTGGACGGCGAGCTCGGTGCTGGGGGCCTTCCTGGCCAATCGGGACTGGCATCGCACCCTGCGAATGTTCCAGGCCTTCTCCGCCAACCTCAGCTTAATCGATCTCACCACCAGGGAGGGGTGGGCCCTTCTGCTTAAGGGCTTGGGGACTGGGCTCCATGTCTTCCTTTTGGGAAACATCCTCCTCTCTCTCCTGGCTGCGGGGGGCTTTTATCTGGCTGCCCTCTATCTCACCAAGGCTTACCGGGAGAGAAGGCGCATGAAGATCAAGGGCTATCCATCGGCCAAGGGCCTATGATGGCTCCCCGGAGGAGTGGTGGGGTATGACGATTCGAGATGTCGCATTCGAGGCCCTCTTTATCTTCCTGCTGATCTTGGCCAATGGGTTCTTTTCGGCCGCAGAGATTTCCCTGCTCTCGGCTCGGAGGAGCCGGATGCGGCACAAGGCGGAGACGGGAGATGAAGCAGGCAGGCTGGTTTATCAGCTACAGAATGACCCAGACCGCTACCTGGCTGCGGTTCAGTTGGGCATCACCCTGATCGGCTCTTTGGCCTCAGCCATTGGCGGGGCCGTTGCCATCGAATTGCTCAAGCCTCTCCTGGAGCGGACCCCCCTGCGGCAGATCAGCTCGGCCAGCGAGTTCCTCTCCCTCCTCCTGGTGGTCCTGGTGATCACCTACTTCACTCTGGTCCTGGGGGAATTGGTGCCCAAGTCCCTGGCCCTCAACCACTCAGAGAAGGTCGCCCTCTGGGTGGCTCATCCCATCGACCTCTTTTCCAAGATCGCCTCCCCTTTCGTTAAGGTCCTCACCTCCTCCAATCGGCTCGTGCTGAAGGCCCTGGGACTGAGAACCCGCCTGGAGGCCCCTCTGGTCTCAGAGGAGGAGGTCAAGATGATGGTTCGGGAAGGCATGGAAAGGGGGGTTTTTGGTCAGGCGGAGCAGCAGTTGATCCACTCCGTTTTCGAATTCACCGATACCTCGGCGAAGGAGGTCATGGTCCCCCGGCCTCGCATTCAGGCCCTGCCCATGACCTCAACTCCCTCGGAGATCTTGAGGAAGATCCTGGAGACCGGCTTCTCCCGGTTTCCCATCTATGGCAGGGATTTGGATGATGTCCGAGGGATTCTGAATAGCAAGGATGTCCTGCGCCTGCTGGCGGAAAAGAAGCCCATCGTCGTTGCTGAATTGCTCCGTCCCGCCCATTTTGTCCCGGAGACCAAGATGATCTCCGACCTCCTCCCCGAACTTCTCCGTCGGAGGCTCCACATGGCCATGATCATCAATGAATATGGCAGCGTGGAGGGGCTGATTACCATCGAAGACCTGATTGAGGAGCTGGTGGGAGAGATTCACGATGAATATGAGCCATTGGAGGCGGGGGTGGAGAGATCGCGCGACGGTTCGTTGCTCATTGACGCCCACCTCTCCATCCACGATCTCCAAAGCCGTTATCGGCTTCCCTTTCCTGAATCCCCTGAATTCGAGACTCTGGCGGGCTTTATGTTGGCCCAGCTCCAGAGGATCCCCCGGGGGGGAGAGAGCGTCCAGTACCAAGACTGGAAGTTCAGCGTCGTTCATGTGGACAGGAAAAGGATCACCAAGGTGAAGGCGGAAATGATTCCTCCGGGGCGCCCCGACCGCCCTGCACCGAGAAATCGCCCTTGAAATGCCCTCCATCCTGTGGTAATGGAGATACGGGACCGGCCCCCTCCCTGGAGCTTTGCTTGGGGGAGCCTTATTCTGCGGTGAAATGCACGATGGGTGCATTTGTCGTGGTCAACCCTTGATTTCGCGAGCGTAGCCAATGATCGAAAAAACCCTTTTCGTCAACCCCACTCCGCTTGTCGGAGAGCGGCTCCAGCAAGAGATGCCACACTCCGCACCATGGATCATGGGTCTCGACTTGGGCTCGGTCAGCGTCAACTTCATCCTCCTCGATGGGAGGCATGAGGTCATTGAGGAGCGATATATCCGCCATCGGGGAAGGCCAGTGGAGGTTGTGGTGCAGGTCATCGGGGACTTGGAGCAAAAGGGGTGGCTTTCCCGGATCGCCGCCGCCGGGGTTACGGGATCCGGGGGAATGCTGGTTTCCCCGGCCTTATCTGCCCTTTATGTTAATGAGATCGTAGCGCAATGCAAGGCCGCCTCCCGGTTTCAGCCCCAGGTCTTGACCATCATCGAGATGGGGGGAGAGGACTCCAAGCTGATCTGTGTTGAGCCGAATCGACAGCGGGGCAGCCGCCTGGTGGATTTTGCCATGAACACCATCTGCGCGGCGGGCACCGGTTCCTTTCTGGATCAGCAGGCCCATCGTCTGGGTCTCTCCATCGAGGGTCAATTTGGCCTCCTGGCCTTGAATTCCAAGGACCCTCCTCGGATCGCCGGGCGTTGCAGCGTCTTTGCGAAGTCGGACATGATCCATTTGCAGCAGGTGGCCACCCCCGACTACGATATCGTGGCAGCCCTCTGCTACGCCGTGGCCAGGAACTTCAAAAGCTGTATCGCTCAGGGCAAGAGGATGCGCCCTCCAATCTCCTTTCTGGGCGGAGTTGCCGCCAATCAAGGGATGGTGGTCGCCTTCGAGGATGTTCTGGAACTGCAGCGCGGAGAGCTGATTGTCCCTCCTCGTCACGCCTCTATGGGGGCAATCGGTGCAGCTCTGGTTGCCGCCGAAAATTCCTCCTTTACGGATGGAGGGCCGCAGAGATGGCATCAGGCCCTGGCCCGTCTGGGAGACAGGCGAGAGGAGGACTATTCCGCCTATGAGCCCCTGACTCCGCCCAGGCGGGATTCGAGGGGGGCGCGGGAGGCAGCCTCTCCCGGTCTCTCCCCTTCGACCAAGATCAGGGGCTACCTGGGTGTGGACGTCGGCTCGATCAGCACCAATGTGGTCGTGCTGGACGATCAGGGAAGGCCGCTGGCGCGCCGTTACCTGATGACCGGAGGCCGCCCCATTGAGGCGGTGCGGCGGGGGCTCTTTGAAGTGGGACAGGAGGTGAAGGACAGGGTGCTGGTGGTCGGCGCCACCACCACCGGATCGGGCCGCTATATGATTGGGGATTTCATCGGGGCTGATCTGGTGAAGAACGAAATCAGCGCCCAGGCCCGGGCAGCGGTGGAGATCGATCCTGCCGTAGATACGATCTTCGAGATCGGAGGCCAGGACTCAAAATATATCTCCCTGCAGGGAGGAGTGGTGGTCGATTTCGAGATGAACAAGGTCTGCGCCGCGGGCACCGGTTCCTTCTTGGAAGAGCAGGCCGAGAGGCTTAACCTCCGCATTGAAGAAGAGTTCGGGCAGACCGCCTTCGCCGCCCGCCGCCCTGCCCCCCTGGGGGAAAGGTGCACGGTATTCATGGAAACCGACCTGGTCAACCTCCTGCAAAAAGGGGTGAGCCGGGAGGATCTGGTGGCCGGGTTGAGCTACTCCATCGTCCACAACTATTTGAACAAAGTGGTGGGGGATCGCCGCGTTGGAAGCCAAATCTTCTTCCAGGGAGGGGTGGCCGCCAATCAAGCGGTGGTGGCCGCCTTTGAGAAGGTGTTGGGAAAGGAGATCTTTGTTCCCCCTGATCACGATGTCACGGGCGCCATCGGGGCGGCCCTCCTGGCGATGGACGCGGGGATTACCTCCAGCAAATTCAAAGGGTTCGATCTCGGGAGGCGACCGTACACACTGGATTCGTTCCGCTGCAACGCCTGTTCCAACCAATGTGAGATCAACCGGGTGAGCCTGGAGGGAGAAAAGCCCCTTTATTATGGTTCCCGCTGCGACAAGTACGAGGTGGACGAAGGGAAGCGGCCAACGGGCCACCCCGACCTCTTCGCGGAGCGGGAGGCCCTGATGATGGCCCCCTACCCCCCGGGCACGGGAGGTAGCCTCACGGGGGCACTCCGCATCGGATTTCCTCGAGCCCTCCTTTCCTTCTATGACCTTTATCCCTTCTGGAAGGCCTTCTTCTGGGAGTTGGGCTGTGAGCTCGTCCTCTCCGACCCCACCAACAAAGGCATCATACACCAGGGAGTGGAGGATGTTGTTGCCGAGACCTGTTTCCCGGTCAAGGTGGCCCATGGCCACGTTCTCAACCTGCTGAAAAAGGGGATAGACCAGATCTTCTTGCCCAGCATCATCAGCCTTCCCTGCGAGGACCCTCAGACGGAACAGGCCTTTGCCTGTCCCTATATCCAAACCATTCCCTACCTCATCGAATCGTCACTCAACCTGAGGGAGCGAGGGGTTCGCCTGCTCTGTCCCCCCCTGGAGTTCTTGCGAGGCCGCAAGGCCCTCCGCGAGTCCCTGCTTTCCGTGGGAGAGGCCCTGCAATTCCAGGAGCGGCAACTCGACCGGGCCCTGGAGGCTGCCTTTGTAGCCTGGGAGGAATTCCAACTGCAGATGGAGAGGAGGGGGAAAGAGGTGCTTTCCGGACTCTCCCCAAAGGAATTGGCCTTAGTGGTCATCAGTCGGTCTTACAACGGCCATGACTCGGGGATCAATCTCGACCTCCCGGCCAAGCTGAGGGATTTAGGCGTCCTCGCCCTTCCCCTGGATTTCCTCCCCCGGACGGACTTCAAGGCCTCTCAGGAATTTCCTCAGATGTATTGGCGGTATGGACAGCGCATCCTGGGCGCCACCGAGGCCATCACCCAGGATCCCCGCCTCTTTCCGGTCTACATCACCAATTTCGCCTGTGGACCCGATTCCTTCATCAGCCATTTCTTCGAAGAGCGACTGGCAGGAAAGCCCTTCCTCCAACTGGAGATCGACGAGCATTCCGCCGACGCCGGGATTATCACCCGCTGCGAGGCCTTCCTCGATAGCATCCGCAATGCCCCCCTGCGTAGCGTCCCCTCTGCTCCCAGGGTCAGGCGCCGGGCCGAAGATCTCTCCTCCCGCACCATCTATTTCCCCTACATGTCGGATCACGCCTTCGCCCTCCAGGCTGCCTTCGCTGGCCGAGGTCTGAAGAGCGAGGTCCTGCCAGAGACGGATTTGGACGCGGTGAATCTGGCCCGGAAGTATACCTCGGGCCGGGAGTGCTTCCCCTGCATCGTTACCCTGGGCGATCTCCTCAAGAAGGTGGGAGAGAAGGACTTCGATCCGCCTCGCTCCGCCTTCTTCATGCCCTCGGCCAACGGCCCCTGTCGCTTTGGTCAATATGCCACCTTCCATGAATCCGTTTTGAGGAAGTTGGGCTATGGGGAGGTGGCCTTCATCTCCCCCGACTCCAAAAACTCCTACACGACGCTGGGCACCTCTTTCCGTCGTCATGCCTGGAAAGGGGTGGTGGCGGTTGACCTTTTGGAGAAGTTGTGCCGGGAGTCCCGCCCCTATGAGGCCAATTCAGGAGAGGCGGATCGGGTCTATCGAGAGGCCCTAACAGGGGTCTGTCGGGCGATCTCCCGGGGCCAGGGCCCCGAGGCCGCACTTATGGCAGCGCGGGAGGCCTTCTTGCTAATCCCCAAAGGGACCGGGGGGCAAAAGCCCATCGTAGGCGTTGTGGGAGAGATTTTTCTGCGGGCCCACCGTTTTAGCAACAACCACCTGGTGAGGAGGATTGAGCAGTTAGGGGCTGAGGTTCGGGTCGCCCCGATCATGGAGTGGATCTTTTACACCAATGCCATCTGCAAAAGGGATCTTCGCCGGCAGGGCAGGTGGACTGAGCTTCTCCTGATGTGGCTGCAGGATGGGGTGCAAAAGAGGGATGAGCACCGGCTATCTTCCATCTTCGAAGGGGTTTTGAGAAACCTGCAGGAGCCCTCGACCGAGGACCTGTTGAGGTGGGCCAGCCCCTATTTGGATCCTTCCTTTGAGGGAGAAGCTATCCTTTCCGTGGGCAAATCGATCGATTTCGCGCAGAGAGGCCTCTCCGGACTGATTGCGGTCATGCCTTTTACCTGCATGCCCGGGACCATTGTCACCGCCATCTCCAAGAGGCTGAGGGAGGATCTGCGTCAAATTCCATTTCTCAGCCTGGCCTACGATGGGCTTGACGAGGCCCATTCCCAGACCCGACTGGAGGCCTTCATGTATCAAGTCCGGGAGGGCGAGGGAGCCCTTCGCTGCTGATGAAGCTATTTTTGGGCATCGATGTCGGATCGGTCAGCACCAATATCGCCCTCATGGAAGAGGCCGGCCGGGTGCTGGAATTTGTTTATCTCCGCACCCGCGGGCAGCCCATCCGTACCCTGCAGGAGGGGTTGCAGGAGATCGGACATGCCCTGCCATCGCAATCCCGCATTGCGGGAGTGGCCACTACGGGCAGCGGACGGCAACTGGCAGGGGCTATGGTGGGAGCCGATATCATCAAGAATGAGATTACCTCCCACGCGGTTGCGGCCTTGCGTTTCCTTCCAGCAGTACAGACGATCGTGGAGATCGGAGGACAGGATAGCAAGGTGATTATCGTTCGGGCCGGGGCAGCGGTTGACTTCGCTATGAACACCATCTGTGCTGCCGGGACTGGATCCTTTCTGGATCAGCAGGCCGCCCGGTTGGGAATCCCCATTGAAGAGTTTGGATCCTACGCCCTGCGCGCCCAATCGGCCGCCCACATCGCCGGAAGGTGCACCGTATTCGCAGAGTCGGATATGATCCACAAGCAGCAAATGGGGTATTCCCTCCCCGACATTATCGCCGGCCTTTGCGATGCCCTGGTGCGCAACTATCTGAGCAATGTGGCCAAAGGAAAGGAGATCCTGCCCCCGGTGGTATTCCAAGGAGGGGTGGCAGCCAACCAGGGTATCCGCAATGCCCTAAAAAAATCCCTCTCCCTCGATGTCATCGTGCCGCCGCACTATCATGTCATGGGGGCCATTGGGGCCGCTTTGTTGGCTAAAGACCGGCCCTGTCCGAATGGCCATACTCGGTTCAGGGGTTTTGAGATCAGCAGGAAGGAGAGTTGGACCTCCAGCTTTGAGTGTCCCGATTGCCCCAACGCCTGTGAGATCATAGAGGTCCTCATCGAAGGGGAGATCATCGCTCGCTGGGGAGACCGGTGCGGCAAGCGACAGCTCGAGGAAGCCCATCAATACCAATAGAACCAGGACGAGGGGGAGGTTATGTTTGGAATCGGTATCCCGGAGTTGATTGTCATCTTCATCGTGGCCCTTCTGGTCTTTGGGCCCAAGAAACTGCCCGAGCTGGGCAAGGCCTTGGGGCGTGGCCTGGCGGAGTTCAAAAGGGCCACCGAGGGGATAAAGGAGGAGATCGCCTCGGAGTTCAAGGAAGTGGAGAAACAGACGACAGAGATAACCCGCCTCCCCTTTTCCCTCATCGACTCCAAGGGCGCGGAGGATGCTGACCGCAAAGCGGCTGCCCCTTCCCCCGTTGCGACCACGCAGGAAGAGGAGAAAAAAGATCATGCCATCTGAACCTGATAGCAAGCTGCCCTTCTTCGGACACCTGGAGGAGCTGCGCAAGCGGCTCATCCTCTCCCTGGTGGCGGTAGGGATCGGGTTCGTCCTCTGTTTCACTTTTTCGGAATCGATCCTCGGGTTCCTCATGCAACCCCTGAGTCGACACTTGGTCTTTATCAAGAGGTATCCCTTTCTGACCTTTCCCCCAAGTTCGGATGCGCCATCCCTGGTTTTTCTATCTCCGGCCGAGGCCTTCTGGATGCACATGAAATTGGCCTTCTTTGCCGCCCTATTCCTGGTGCTCCCCTTTCTCTTTTATCAGATCTGGAGGTTTGTGGCGCCCGGCCTTCTCCCCAAGGAAAAACGCTATGCCGTTCCCTTCGTTTTCCTATCCACCCTCTTATTCCTGGCGGGCGCGGCCTTCTGTCTCTTCGTCGTCCTCCCCTTCGCCCTCCAGTTTCTCTTGACCTATAAGACCGAACACCTCCGTCCCATGCTCTCCATAGGAAACTACATGGACTTCTGCATCAAGTTCTTGCTCGCTTTCGGCCTCATCTTCGAGCTGCCCCTGGCCATGGTGTTGGCCACCCGCCTGGGATTCCTGACCCCAGAGTTCCTCGCGCGGAACCGTAAATATGCCATCCTGGTCAATTTTATTGTGGCGGCCATCCTCACCCCCACGCCGGATTTCTTCAACCAGAGCCTTATGGCGATCCCTCTTTGTCTTCTCTATGAGGTTGGTATCCTCGCCTCCCGCCTGACGCGCAAGCGCTCCGCCCCAGCGGACGAAGCTGCGGCTGCTTGAGGCCAGACTCCTCCTGCGGGGAGATTCGGCCCTCTCCGTCACTCATTGCCAACGGGTTGGTAAGGGTTTACGGCATGGAAGGCTCAATCGTGAGGTAGGGTCCGCCCTGCAAGGGCGTCAGGGGAAGTGTCCAAGGGCGCCCACCGCCTTTCACCTTCCGCACATCTCCCCAAAGAGCTTCGCCAGCACCACCATGGGGTAGAAGCTGAGAAAGCTGGCCAGCACGGGCCCCAAAAAGGGGATGGTGGCGACGAAGCCGAAGGCCAAC
Organism: bacterium; assembly: GCA_043800755.1. Taxonomy (GTDB): domain Bacteria; phylum Methylomirabilota; class Methylomirabilia; order CAVQYV01; family CAVQYV01; genus JAZDMQ01. The sequence continues at coordinate 13,413 of JAZDMQ010000147.1, forward strand.
AGGACCAAAAGGGAGAGCAGGAACAGGGATACATACTCCACTAGGACATGGCGAATGGCACCCCAAAGGGAGGGGATGTGAAAGGCAGCCTCGATCCTCTGCCAGCGAAGGTACTGGGCAATCCCCATGGGGAAGAAGAAGCCAACCAGGAGGAAGGCAAGCATTCCGATCATCAAGAGGAGCATCCCGGCAAAAAGCCACCACCCTCCCCGGTAGAGCACACCTATCCCTACGGCCACCAGCAGGAGGGGGGGGAGGCCGTAGCCCAATTCGATGAGGAAGACAAAGAACCCCTTGGAAAAGAGATCTCCCCAATGATCCCAGGCTGCCAACTCGACCCTCTCTTGGCGGAAGGCAGCCTTGAAGACATTAAAGGCGTAGCCCCCGGCGAGAAGGTACAAAAGGCAGAGCGGGGCTGTGATGATTGAAGACTTCAAGGTATCGACCAAGTAACCCAACACGGTGAAGACGAAAATCGGCAGCGCGCATAATGAGCCACCAAGGCTTAATCTACTCGCCGCCTTCGAACCGTGGAAGGGAAACTCTGCAGCCTCCCGGAGTCGCAACATGGTCCACCCCCTTCTTATCTCCGGCAGATGAGCCGCCAGATCCGGTCTAAATCCTTCTCCGAATAGAATTCGATCTCCACCTTCCCCTTGCTTCTCCCTTTCACCACCTTCACCCGCGTCCCCAGGACCTTCTGGAGGTCGCTCTCGATTGCCTTCCATTGCGGGTTTAGCATTAAAGCCTTGCGCTTTTCCTTGCGGCCCTCCTTTTGGCTCCGCACCCATTTCTCAGTCTCCCTTACCGAGAGCCCCCGGGAGATCACCAGGTTCCGGGCCTGAATCTGTCTGCCTTGTCCCTCCAGGCTCAATATGGCCCGGGCGTGCCCCATGGTCAGTGCCCCGCCCACCAAGTCCTCCTTGAGCTGCCCAGGCAGGTGCAACAGGCGAAGGGTGTTGGCGATGGAGGTCCTGTCCCGGCCCACTCGGCGAGCAATCTCCTCCTGTGATAAGCCGTGATCTTGCGTCAGCCGCTGATAGGCCTCCGCCTCCTCTAAGGGATTGAGGTCCTCCCGCTGCAGGTTTTCGATCAAGGCAATCTCCAAGATCTCATCGGAAGAGACATCCTTGACCAGGGCGGGGATGGTCCTCAGGCCCGCCTCCTTGGCAGCCCGCCAACGCCTCTCCCCGGCCACCAATTCGTAGCCATCCATCCAGCGCCGCAGGATTACGGGAGAGAGGATGCCCCGGGCGCGAATGGAGGCCACCAACTCCTCCATCTTCTCCTGCGGAAACGCCTTCCTCGGTTGGTAGGGATTTGGGCGGATCTCTGCCAGGGGAACTTCCAGCACCCCGGACCCCGGCCCTTCTTCTCCTGAGGGGATCAATGCCCCCAGGCCTTTACCCAGTGCCTTTCTTTGCATTCTCCATCACCTCCTTCGCCAAGTTCATGTAGCTCTCCGCCCCCACACAGCGAATGTCGTAAAGGATGATGGGCTTGCCGAAGCTTGGGGCCTCGCTCAACCGAATATTTCGGGGAATCACGGTCCTCATCACTTGCGCCGGGAAATGCTCCCGAACCTCCTTCAGCACCTGCGCCGAGAGATTCACCCGCCCATCAAACATGGTGACCACAATCCCTTCGATTCTCAGCCCCGGGTTGAGCGCCCTTTTCACCAATTTGATCGTCTGCAGCAACTGGCTCAGCCCCTCCAGCGCATAATACTCGCATTGCAGCGGGATGAGTACCGAATCCGCTGCGGTCAAGGCATTGATGGTGAGCAATCCCAGGGAGGGTGGGCAATCGATGAGGATATAATCATATCCGTCCCGCACCTGCTCCAGGTGGCTCTTCAAGCGGCTCTCCCGAGCCAGAACCCCCACCAGCTCCACCTCCGCCCCAATCAATTCAATATTTGCAGGCACTGCCTCCAGGAAGGGAATGGCCGTGGCGCACAAGACCTCGCCCAGGGTGGTCTGATCGAAGAGCACATGATAAATGCTCGCCTCCGCCCTCTCCTTCGCAATTCCTATGCCGCTGGTGGCGTTCCCCTGCGGATCCAGATCGACGAGGAGGGTCTTCTTCTCGGCCGCCGCCAAGCAGGCCGAAAGGTTGACGGCGGTTGTGGTCTTCCCCACACCCCCTTTTTGATTGGCAATGGTGATGATCTTGGCCAATTTACAATCCTTCCCTCGCGGGCTGAATTCTAACATAGGGCGGGGCAAAGGGGAAGGAGAAACCCCACTGTTCCACGTGGAACACTGCCCATTACCTCCTCCTCTCCCAGACTAGGAGCTTCCTTTCGAAATCGAGAGAAGGAAACCTCACCCGGAGGGTCTCCCTGAATCTTAAGAGGGGGGTCTCCGGGAAGTTCTCCTCCTCCTCCTCCTCCTTCCCTGACAGGATCAAACTTCCTGACCGTCGCAAGAGGGGGGCCGCGACTTCCAGTAAGGCCTGCCTCTTGCCCACCGCCCGCCCCAGGGCGGCATCGAATCTTCCCCCAAATCTGGGGTCGATAGCCAGATCCTCGGCCCGGGCCCGCACGCATTCGATCCCCCGCAACTCCAACAAAGCACAGATATGGCGGAGGAAGGAGACCTTTTTTCGGGAAGCCTCAATCAGGGTTATGCTAAGCTGGGGGCAGGCGATCTGGATCGGGATCCCCGGAAATCCAGCCCCGCTGCCAATATCCACCAATTCCAGGGCAAGTTCCCGGGGAAAGGCAGCGAGGAAGGCCAAGGAGCCCAGAAAGTGCTTGATCATCACCTCCTTCACCTCCCGCAGGGCAGTCAGATTCATGTGGCGATTCCAGCGTAGCAACTCCTGGGCATAGAGCGAGAAGGCCTCCATTTGGTTGGAATCGAGGCATACCCCAACCTCCCTTGCCCCCTGCCGTAGCAGGTCTGGGGGCCACAACGAGGCGCCACTATGCCTCACTCGTCTGTCTCCTCGCCCTCTCCAGATAGATAAGCAGTAGCGAAATGGCTGCTGGTGTGATTCCGGGGATGCGCATCGCCTGACCCACAGAGGAGGGCCTGACCTCCCCCAGTTTCTGCCTGGCCTCCCAGGAAAACCCGTCCAGGCTCAAGTAGTCGAAATTGGGGGGGATCCTCCGTTCTTCCCAGCGCGCCATCTTCTCCACCTGTTCCCGCTGTCGAGTGATGTAGCCCTCGTACTTGAGGAGGATCTCCACCTGCTCGGCCGCCTCCGGGCCTATCCCCTTTATGCCGGGGTCCAGCCCCTCCAGGTCCTTCCATCCCACACCCGGCCTCTTCAGGATTTGGGCCATGGTCAGGGGCTCGTCCTCTCCCCGTCGCACGCGCTTGCCCCTCAACCTCTCCAATCCTCGCTCGATGGTATTTCTTTTCTGCTCTAACCTCAGGAAGTCCTCTCCGCCCAAAAGGCCCAGTCGATGGCCGTAGGCACCCAGCCTGAGGTCGGCATTGTCATGGCGCAGCAAGAGCCGGTATTCGGCGCGAGAGGTGAACATCCGATAGGGCTCGAGCGTCCCCTTGGTGACCAGATCGTCAATCAAGACCCCGATGTAGGCCTCATCCCTCCTCAAGATCAGGGGTTCTGACTTTCTCAATTTCAGGACGGCGTTGATCCCCGCCATGAGCCCTTGCGCCGCTGCCTCCTCGTAACCAGAGGTCCCGTTGATCTGACCGGCCAGATAGAGCCCAGCAACCGCCTTGGTCTCCAGGGTGGGTTTGAGCTGGGTGGGAAAGACGAAATCATATTCGATGGCATATCCCGGACGCAGGATCCTCACCCCCTCTAATCCCTCAATCCGGCGCAGCATCTCCCTCTGAACATCAAAGGGGAGGCTGGTCGAGACACCATTGGGATAGATCTCATGGGTATCCCTGCCCTCCGGCTCCAGGAACACCCGATGGCTCTCCCTCTGGGGAAAACGCATGATCTTATCCTCGATGGAAGGGCAATAGCGCGGACCGATTCCTTTGATCTTCCCGCTGTAGAGGGGGGAGCGATCCAGGTTCTGGCGAATGACCTCGTGGGCCCGGGGATTGGTGTAGGCGAGGTAGCACGGGACCTGCTCCACTTGGAGGCCTGTTGTGCGGAAAGAGAAGGGTCGAGGGGGGTCATCCCCTAATTGAGAAGTCAAGCGGGAGAAATCGATGCTCCGGCCGTCCACGCGGGGCGTGGTGCCGGTCTTGAGACGCCCCAAGCGGAGTCCTATCTCGCGCAAGTTTTGGGAAAGGCCTATGGAGGGAGGGTCCCCTGCCCTGCCCCCGGGAAAGCTGGTCAAGCCGATGTGGATCAGGCCGTTGAGGAAGGTGCCGGTGGCCAGGATCACCGCACCGCACCGGTAAACGACCCCCAGATGATCCTCCACCCCTGCCGCCCTCCCTCCTTCAATCAATACCCTCTCTGCCCTCGCCTCCCTCAGCTCCAGGCCGGGCTGTTCTTCTAACGCCCGCTTCAGGTAGAGACGATAGCGGAGTTTGTCGGCCTGTGCCCGGGGCGCCTGGACTGCAGGGCCCTTGCCCGTATTCAAGATCCGGAAGTGGATCCCCGTGGCGTCGATGGCCCTGGCCATCTCCCCCCCCAGGGCATCGATCTCCCTCACCAGATGACCCTTGGCTAGCCCTCCAATGGCGGGATTGCAGGACATGAGGGCCAGATGATCCAGGTTGATCGCCAGCAACAAGGTGCGCGCGCCCATGCGGGCTGCGGCAAGGGCGGCCTCACATCCCGCATGACCACCGCCCACCACAATCACTTCATAGGCATCCTCTGCCATTTCTTCCTCACTTGCCAATGCAGAACCGGGAAAAGATCTCCGCCAACAGGTCCTCGGAGGTCGTCTCCCCGGTGATTTCGCCCAAGGCATCCACAGACTCTCGCAAGTCGAGGCCCACAAATTCTGAAGAGAGGCCATGGGAAAGGGCTTCCTTTCCCCGCAGCAGCGCGCGTTCTGCCTCCTCCAGGGCCTTCCGATGGTGAAGATGGGTGATCACCAAATCCTGGGTCAGGTCCAGGCCCCCTTTCTTCATCGCCTCCACCATGGCCTCCCTCAGCTGCCCTAGCCCCGCCCCGGTCCGGGCGGAGACCTTCAGGCAGGGCAGATCGGGCCCCAGGACCGCCAATTCTCGCGTCTTCACCTGCACCTCCAGATCCGCCTTGTTTAACAGCAGCAAGCCCTTTCGCCCCTTCACTTCCCTGAGCAGACCCCGATCCTGCTCCGTCAAGGCCTCGCTGCCATCGATCACCAATAGAAGGAGGTCCGCCTTCTCCATCCAGGCCTTTCCCCTCTCCACTCCCTCCTGTTCTGCTAGGTCCAGCCGCGAGTCGTCCCTGCGCATCCCTGCCGTGTCAATCAACCGGAAGGGCAAACCCTCCAGGCTGAGGACCTCCTCCAAAGAATCCCGCGTGGTCCCAGGGTAGGGGGTTACGATCGCCCGCTCTCTCTGCAAAAGGGCATTAAAGAGGCTCGATTTCCCCACATTGGAGCGTCCGATGAGGGCCGTAACAATCCCCTCCTGGAATAACCTTCCCTCCTGGAAGCTCGAAGTGAGCCCTCTCAGCTCCTGGAGGACCTTCTCCATCTCTTTCTCCATCCCTGCCTCGGAGAGGATTTGCAGATCCTCCTCCGGAAAGTCGATCGCCGCCTCGACCTCCGCGGATAGGGAAAGCAGCCGCCCTCTCAGCTCCTTTATCCTTCGGGACAGGGTGCCGTCGAGGTGCCGCATGGCCAACTTCAGCCCTCGTTCACTCTTGGCCCGGACGATCTCCAATACGGCCTCCGCCTGGGCCAAGTCGATCCTCCCGTTGAGGAAGGCCCGCCTGGTAAACTCGCCTGGGTCGGCCAGACGGGCGCCCTCCTCCAGGACTAGCTCCAGGATGCGAAGCAAGGGAACGAGGCCTCCGTGCCCGTTAATTTCGATGATGTCTTCTGCCGTGTAGGAGTGCGGGGATCGCATGATGGCCAGTAGGACTTCGTCGACCTTCTCTCCCCGTTCTGGATCGATGATGAACCCCTGGTGGAGGGTATGGCTGGGAAAGGTGGAAGGCTTTGTCCTGCGGGAGGATTGAAATAGCCGGTCGGCAATGGCCAGGGCGAGGGGGCCGCTCGCGCGCACGATTCCAATCCCGCCCTCTCCCATGGGAGTGGAGATAGCAGCTATGGTGTCGCGATCCTTGACCCTCATCAACTCTCGCTCAGGGAGAGACAACCCCGTTGGTTCCGCTCCTCCGAATGGCCTAAGCCGCCTTTACCGGAACCACATGGACCCTTTTGAGGTAACCCTCCCCTTCGCTGAAGGTATTGACCTCGGGATCTTCTTGCAGGGTTATGTGGATGATCCTTCTCTCGTAGGGACCGAGCGGGACCAGGACGATTTCCCTCCCCGCAGATTTCGCCTTTTCGGCGGCCCGGTGGGCAAAGGAGACGGTCTCTTCCCGCTTCCTGGCGCGATATCCCTCCGCATCAAGGATGACGCGATTTCTCCTCAGGCCGTCTGGGTTCAGGATGCGGTTCAACAGATATTGCAGGGCGTCCAGGGTCTCGCCCTTCCTTCCAATAAGCAAGCCAGCCTCCTGGCTCCTCAGCTCTAGGAGCAGGCAATCCTGGCCTTTTCCCGCCGAGACCTCGCATTGAATTCCCATCTGTTCCAGGACTCTGTGCAGAAGTCCTTTGGCCTCATTGAGAAGGGGATCCTCTTCCGGGACCGTCACCCTGATTCTCACGCCCCGCCCTGCCAGAAACCGGAAGATCTTGTGGTTGGGCTCCGAAAGGATTTCGACCTGGGCCTGTTCTCGCCCCACGCCCAGCTCTTCCAGGGCCTTTTCGATGGCCTCTTCGGCGGTCCTCCCCTCCTTTTCCACGCTTCTCATCCGCTTCCTCCTGCCTTCGCGGGAACCTTCAGCTGCCGATTGATGTAAAGCTGCTGGCCCATGCCCAAAAGGTTGCTCACCAGGAAATAGAGGACCAGCCCGGAAGGGAAATTGAGGAACATGAAGGTGAAGACGACGGGCATGAGGAGCATTATCTTCGCCTGCCTCGGATCTCCGACAGTAGGAGTCATCCACTGCTGAATTAACCAAGAGGCGCCCATCAAGATCGGCAATACATAATAGGGATCTTTGGCAGAGAGGTCCTTTATCCACAGAACAAACGGGGACCTCCAGAGCTCGACGGAGTTGATGAGCGCATTGTAGAGGGCAATGAAGATGGGGATTTGAACCACCATGGGCAGGCATCCCCCCATGGGATTGATGTGGTGTTTCCGGTAAAGCTCCATCAGCTCTTGATTCATCCTCTTGGAATCGCCCTTGAACCTCTCCCGCAATAGACTGATCTTCGGCTGCACCTTCTGCATCTCCTGCATGGATTTGAAGCTCTTCTGGGTTAGAGGGAAGAGGATTATTCGTACCAGGAAGGTCAGGATAATGATGGCGAGCCCGTAGTTCTTCAGGTGCTTATTGATATACTTCAGGAAGTAAAGGGCCGGGCGCGCGAGGAAATCAAACCAGCCCAGGTCGATGATCTCCCGCATCTGGAATCCGAGGCGGGTGAGCCGATCGATTTCCTTGGGGCCTACGAATAGGGAAAAGCGCTCGCTCGCCTCCTCCCCCGGAGGCAGATTCGCCTTGGGAAAGATGAGACCCACCACCGGCCCTTTATCCTGCATCTTCTCCACCCGGGCCTTGGCCCCCTTCTCCAGGGGGATGAGCGCCGCACAGAAATAGCTATCGTGAATTGCCGTCCACGAGACTGCGCCCTCATGCTCGGCGGCCCGATCCAGCTTCTCCCACTTGTCCTGGAGGCGCTGCCCGTTGACCACCGAGGTGGGGGGCTTTAGGCCCTTGTCCCCCTCCTGCCCGCTCTCTCGAATCCCGGGGCCCCAAAGCAGGTCGAAAGTCAGGCCCTGCGCACGGGAGCTCAGATTCCTGGCCTTGGTCTCCACATCGACCTTGTAGTCGTCCTGAAAAAAGGTGAGGGACTTGGTGAGCTCGAGCCCAGTGGAGGTCACATACTGTAGGGTGATCGTCCCCTGGGGTCGGGATTCGGAAAGAAGGAGTTGCTGGGGATGAGCAGTATAGTTCTGGGTGCTTGCCTCAGGGTTGCCGGACCAGGTGCGCAGGGCGACCGAACCGTCCCCGGCGGTTCCCTTCCCGATGATCTCTACCGGCTTTCCATCGGACTCCAGGTATTTCTTCAATTGCCAGCTCTTGATCTGCCCGCCCCGGTTGCTGACCACCACCCGCAACAGATCTGTCTCCACCACAATGTCCTGCTCCTCAACGGGTCTTCGGGCCAGGGGTGGGTGGAGCCAGCTCTCGGCAGTCAATCCGGGCGGCCTCTCCCTCTCGGCTGGGGCAGGACGGGCAGACTCCTCCCGTTGGGGCGGGGGGGGCGTCGCCGGCCGGTTTCTCCCCATATAATATTGATAGCCCATCAAGATGAGGACCATGATTACAATCGCCACTAAGGTTCTTCGATCCATATCAATCCTTGTCGGAAACTAAGAGAAAGGGTTGGGAAAGGGGCGGCCCCCCTCAGGCAAGAGGATCAAGGCCCCCGGGGTGGAAGGGATGACACTTGAGGATCCGGAGAATGGCGAAGCAAGAGCCGCCGATGGCGCCATATCTCTCCACTGCTTGTCTTGCATACTCTGAGCATGTGGGGTAGAATCGGCAGTGAGGGGGAAAGAGGGGAGAGACCGCCCTTTGATAAAAGCCGATCGCCCCGCACAGCCCCTCCCTTGCTAACGATGAGATCCCCATGGTCCTTTGTCTATCTCCCCTGAGCCTCGACGGCCAGGCCAGACCGGGCGATCATTGTGGAAAGCATCTCCTCCACTTCCTTCAGTTTCATCCTGGAGAGGTCTTTGGACACAGCCACGATGACATCCGTCCCGGAAGGGAGCTGGCCCCGGTGGACGCGAAATGCCTCCCTAACCAACCTTTTCGACCGATTTCGGGCGACTGCCGAGCCGAGGCGTCTCCTCAGGCTCACCCCCAGGCGCGTCTCTGCCGATTCCTTTTGCAGGAGAAGGTAGAGCTGAAGGTGCTCTCCCCTGATCCTCTTGCCCCTTGCCAAGATCCGCTTGAATTCCCGCGCAAATCTTACGCGCCGCGCGGCGGCAGAGCTCACCTTCATCGAGCCATGACCCCCTTAGCTCAATGCCAACCGTTTTCGACCCTTTGCCCTCCTTCGGTTGATGAGCTTGCGTCCGCTGGGGGTGCTCATCCTCTTCAAAAAGCCACAGGTCGCTCGCCGCTTGCTTTTCTTTGGCTGATATGTCCTTTTCAATCGGTACCCCCCCTGTCTCAAATATTGCCTGCGTAGTATAAATGGTTGCCCTCACTCTGTCAAGACACAAAAGGCCCGGGGCCGGAGGGTCTTTGCCCCGCGAATTGGGAAGGGTCTGCCGCGGGCGCTTTTCCTTGCTCTCCAATCTGAAGAAGAGGGGAACAGAGGATAAAAACAGGTTGCCTGGTCCAATCGATTGTGCTAAGATGCCAATGGCTCGGCTGGGGCAAAGTGCTGGGCGTCTCTCCTTCTTAACGGGGGGGGGAGGAAGGAAGGGTATCTCCAGATTCAACCTATTAATTTCGAAAGGTATTTCGCCTTATCCACAGTTGTGGATAAGGCTGTGTATAACCAATCTCATTAGATTTTGCGCCCCTTTTTTCGCTTCTTTTTTTTCCATGACTTATCCGTCTGGCCCCTTGTGGATAAGAGGAGTCCCCGAACCTTAAGATGACTAAGATGACCTCAAAGGAAGACCTCTGGGAAAAGGCCTTGGGCCGCATGGCCCAGATTGTCAACAAACAAGGTTTGGACACCTGGTTGCGCCCCGCCCAGATCCTCTCCGTAGAGGCCGGGGTGGTACAGATCGGGGTGCCCAACCGCTTTTTCAAAGGGTGGATCGAAGAGCACTATGCTAAGGACCTGCAGGAGGCCCTGGAGGAGACCCTGTCCACCAAAGTGAAGCTGGCCTTCTCGTCCGTGGAAGGGCCGACTGGGGACCTTCGCCCTGAGAAGAAGACGAGCCCGCGGACCGGGCCCCGCCCTGAGGACCGCTCTCCGCGCTTCAATCCCAAATACACCTTTGAGAGCTTTGTGGTGGGCTCGTCCAATCAATTTGCCAGGGCCGCCTCGCTCCGTGTCGCCGAAGAGCCGTCAAAGGCCTATAACCCCCTTTTCATTTATGGTGGTTTCGGCCTGGGCAAGACGCACCTACTTCATGCCATCGGGAGTCGGGCGCTGGAAAGAAACCCGTCTCTGAAGGTCTCCTATGTCTCCTCAGAGAAGTTTATGAACGAGCTGATCAACTCCCTCCGGTACGACTCGGTCACCGAGTTCAGAAATCGTTTCCGGAGTGTGGATCTTTTGTTAGTAGATGACATTCAATTCATCGCGGGAAAGGAGAGGACCCAAGAGGAGTTCTTCCACACCTTTAATGACCTCCACGATGCCCACAAGCAGATCGTGATCTCCAGCGACAGCATCCCCAAAGACATCCCGACCCTGCAAGAGAGGCTACGATCCCGCTTCGAGTGGGGGCTCCTGGCTGATATACAACCCCCGGATCTGGAGACCAAGACGGCCATCCTCCGCAAGAAGGCCGAATCAGAGGGCATTGACCTTCCCGACGATGTCTCCCTTTTCATCGCCAACAAGATCAAATCGAGTATCCGAGAGCTGGAGGGCTGTTTGGTTCGAATCGTGGCTTTCTCTTCCCTTACCGGCCGAAAGATCGACATTGAATTCGCCCAGGAAATCCTCAAGGAGTTGTTGGACAAGAATGAAAAGGTGATCACCATCTCCGACATACAGCAGGTGGTGGCCGAGCATTGCTCTTTAAAGGTCTCTGACCTGAAGTCAAAAAACCGGAATAAATCGGTGGTCGTCCCACGGCAGATGGCCATGTATCTGGCCCGGACACTGACCAACTCCTCCTTGCCTGAAATAGGAAAGGTCTTTGGGGGAAAGGATCATACAACAGTTATCCACGCCTGCAATAAGGTGAAAAATAAGATAATTCAGGAAAAGGCCTTCCGTAAAGAGGTTGAAACGATTACCAATAAAATAATCTCATAACTTTATTGGTTATTCACGGGTTATTCTAAGAGGCCGGGGTCTTGAAACTGAATACTTACTCTCTTTTTCCACTCTCCAATAGCTGCACTACTCCTTCTTCTAATTTTTAAATATTTATTAAGAAAGATATTAGCGTTGTGGAAATAGTGTATGGGGCGAAAGGAGCACGGAATGCATATTCGGATTGAAAAGGATAGCTTGCTGAATGCAGTCGCCCAGACTCAGGGGGTGGTTGAGACCAGAAAAACCCTCCCTATTCTCTCTTATATACTCCTCGAGGCTTTGGATAACCAAATAATCCTTTTTTGTACCGATTTAGAGGTAGGGATCCGGGTGGCAATCGAAGCAGAGATATTAGAACCCGGCGCAATTGCTCTACCAGCTAAGAGGTTTTACGACATCCTCCGGGAGCTGTCGCCTTCGCCCCTAAAGATCCACGCCGACAAAGATCTGCTTTTAACCATTCGCTGCGAGAGGGCAGAGTTCCGCTTGAAAGGAATATCCAAAGAGGAGTTTCCCCAGATGCCCGCCCTCGAGGGAGGAGAGTCTTTCTCTATTCCTAAGAAGGTTCTCAAGGATATGATTTTGAAGACCATCTTCGCCGTTTCGACCGACCAAACCCGATATTCCTTGGCGGGGGTCTTCTTCCAAATAAAGGAGGACATGCAGATGGTGGCCACCGATGGGCACCGTTTGGCCATCGTCAAAATGCCGCGAACAGAGATCGTAGGAGAATTAACCAAGGATGCCATTATTCCCAGGAAGGCCCTCTCTGAGATTCTAAAGATGTTGCGAGACGACGAAGAGAGCACCGTGGTCCGATTTTTGGGCTCCCAAATTATCTTTCAATTCCAACACGCGACCTTGATCAGCCGCCTGATCGAGGAACAATTCCCCAACTACGCGGCGGTCATCCCAAAAGCTGCAGACAAAAAGGTAATTCTAAATAAGGAACACCTCTGGGGAGCCTTAAAGAGGACCTCCGCCATTGTGGGCGAGAGAGGCGCCCCCACCAAAATCGAGCTGAAAAAGAATCAGATGTTAGTGACCTGCACCAACATGGATCTCGGGGAGGCAAAGGAGTCAATCGATGTCGAATATGAAGAGGAAGATCTCTCCATCGGCTTCAACGCTAAGTATTTGATGGATTTTTTGGGGGCCATCGAAGAGGAGCGGGTGATGATGTATCTTTCCGACAGCTTGAGTCCCACCCTATTCCAGCCTCTGGGCCGAGATTCCTACCAGTGTGTGATTATGCCGATGAGAATCTGAGACCGAAAGGGAGGTCAGAGCAGGGTCTTATTACTGATCCGAAGATCCATCCCCGGAAGGCATCCTTGATGCCTTTTTTTGTGAAACGCGAGTGCTCCTAAAACAGGTTTGGCTCTGGAATTTCCGCAATTACGAGGAGGCATCTTTAACCTTCGCGGCAAGGGTTGCCCTCCTGCAGGCGGAGAACTCACAAGGGAAGACCAATCTCTTGGAGGCCATCTATTATCTTTCTTCTCTCTCCTCCCCACAGTGTCATCGCCCCCAGGAGATGATCCGCCATGGGGCCCCCGGTTTTTCTATCAAGGGGAGGATGGAGGATCGGGTCGCGGAGAGAGATCTGGCAATCTGGCTGGGGGAAAAGGAGAGAGTGCTCTGGGTCGGGGGGAAAAGGGTCAGCCACCCAGGAAGGTATTGGAACAAGCTTCCCGCGGTGATGTTTTGTCCGGACGACCTGGCCCTCGTCGCGGAGGCACATGATCTGCGCCGGAGGTTCTTGGATCGCTGTGTCGCCCTGGAGGACCACGGGTATCTGGAAGAACTGGCGCGGCTGCGGCGGATCCTGATGCAGCGCAACCGGCTGCTGAAGCTGAAAAACAAGGCCCAGTTGCCTTATTGGGATGAACAGTTGGCAGACTCCTGGGGGAAGATTTTCCAGGGCCGGAGCCAGATCGTCTCCAGGCTGAACCGGGAGCTGCCCTCCATCCTGTATTCCTTGGGGGGCAGGAAAGGGGTGGCAGTAAAATATCGGCCACTGATGCCCCAGGACGCCCCATTTCCTTCTCCTGACCTCCTCCAAGACCTGCGGGAAGGCTGGGAGAAAGAGATGAGGGCGGGCTTCTCACTTTTTGGCCCGCATCGGGATGAGGTCCTGGTGGAACTGGAGGGATACGATGTGCGAAGATTTAGCTCCCGGGGAGAAAAGCGCCTCTTGGCCCTCTCTTTGAAACTCTTTGAGCTCTCCCACCTTGAACAGATCCGGGGCGAGCCCCCAATTGTCCTTTTGGATGACCTCTTTTCGGAACTGGACGAGGAGAGGAGAGGGAAGGTTGCGGCAAGGCTATTGGCGGGCGGTCAGGCGATGGTCACCTGCACGGACCTCACCCTGGTTCAGCCGCTTTTGCCGGGGGCAGAGGTCTTCAGGATCCATGAGGGTCGGGCAGAGAAGGTGGCGCAGGGGTGAGGCAAAGATGGATTCATTCATGTCAATTGGCAGCAGGTGGGTGAAGAGATGGCAATGAACAGCGAACACTATGGAGCGGAACAAATCAAGGTTTTGGAGGGCCTGAAGGCCGTCCAGACCCGGCCCGCGATGTACATTGGGGGAACCGGGTCGGAAGGCCTCCACCGCTTGGTCTACGAGGTAGTGGACAACAGCATCGACGAGGCCCTGGCCGGCTACTGCAAGAATATCAAGGTTCGGATCCATCGGGACGAGAGCATTACGATAGACGACGATGGTCGCGGAATCCCGGTGGATATTCATCAGGAGTCGGGAAGGCCAGCCGCCGAAGTGGTGCTCACGACGCTCCATGCGGGAGGAAAATTCGATAATGAGGCCTATACGGTCTCCGGGGGGCTTCACGGGGTTGGCCTGTCGGTGGTCAATGCCCTCTCGTTGTGGCTGGAGATGGAGATCAAGAGAGAGGGAAAGGTCTATCATCAGCGCTACGAGAGGGGAGAGCCGACCGGGCCGCTGGAGGAGATAGGAAAAACCAAATCCACGGGAACCAAGATTTGCTTTCTCTCCGACCCTGAAATCTTCTCCGAGCGAAGCTTCAGCCTCGATGCCCTTTCCCACCGGTTGAGGGAACTCGCCTTCTTGAACAAAGGCCTGTACATTTCCCTGGCTGACGAAAGAACCGAAGGAGAGGAACGCGTCTTTTACTATGAGGGAGGGATCCCTTCCTTTGTGGAACTCCTGAACAAGCACAAGAATGTCCTCCACCGGGAGCCCATCCACTTCTCCCAGAAGAAGGAGGCGGTAGAGGTTGAGGTGGCCCTGCAGTATAACGACGGGTATGCGGAGACCGTATTCTCCTTCGCCAACAACATCCACACCCATGATGGCGGAACCCACCTGATCGGATTTCGCTCTGCCCTTACGCGTACCCTTAATAACTATGCGGCGGCCAACGACCTCTTGAAGAGGGCGAAGGTGGACATCTCCGGGGAGGATTTCCGCGAGGGGCTGACGGCGGTCATCAGCTTGAAACTGCCCAATCCGCAATTCGAGGGCCAAACCAAAGCGCGCCTGGTCAACATGGAGATCAAGGGGCTCGTAGAGGCGGTGGTCAATGAGAAGCTGGGGGAATTCCTCGAAGAGAACCCCACCGTGGCCCGCAAGATCTTGGAAAAGGCAGTCGATGCCGCGCGGGCACGAGAGGCGTCCCGTAAAGCAAGAGAATTGACGCGCCGCAAGGGGGCCCTGGATGGAGATTCCTTGCCCGGCAAACTTGCGGACTGCGCGGAGAAGGACCCCGCGGCCAGCGAACTTTTCTTGGTGGAGGGAGATTCCGCGGGGGGTTCGGCCAAGCAGGGAAGAGATCGCCGAACCCAGGCCATCCTCCCTCTAAAGGGCAAGATCCTGAACGTGGAGAAGGCTCGTTTCGACAGGATGCTGAGTAACCATGAGATCCGGACCCTTATCTCGGCGATTGGGACCGGGATCGGGGGAGATGAATTCGATCCCCTCAAGGCGCGCTACCATCGAATCATCCTGATGACCGACGCCGATGTCGATGGGGCCCACATTCGCACGCTCCTTTTGACCTTCTTCTTCCGTCACATGAAGGAGCTGATCGAGAGAGGATATCTCTACATTGCCCAGCCGCCGCTATATAAGGTGAAGAAGGGCAAGGCGGAGCGTTACCTCAGCGATGAACGGGCCTTCCAGGAGTTCCTGTTGGAGGTGGGAATTGAAGGGGTAAAGGTTTGGGCCACCGGCGCACCCTCCGCCCTGGAGGGCCAAAAGCTCTCCTTCCTGTTGAAGGATATCATCGCCTTCGAGCAACTCATCAAGGTCCTCGAAAAGAGGGGATTTTACGGCGAGATCGTGAGGGCCTCTGCCAGGGCCTCCCTCTCGGAAGAGAAGTTTCGCGAAGAGAGCTCCGCAAAGGAGGCCTTCACCCTGTTGATTCACATTCTCGAAAGCGATTATCCCGCCCTGGCACCCGTCCAGGGAAGAATAGAAAAGGATGAGGAGCACGGCCGGTTGAAATTCATCCTTTCCCCTCGGGGAGGGGACTCGGAAGAGGTGGCAGTCGGCGCGGATCTCTTAAATTCACCGGAATTCAAGGAGATACGGCGCCTCTCCGCGCGATCGGAAGGCCTGAGCGCTGCACCCTATAGGATCGAACGCGAGGGAGGACCCGAGGAGGCCAGCTCGCGGCTGGGGCTTTTAGAAAAGGTCATGAAGATGGCGAGGAAGGGAATCAGCGTCCAGCGCTACAAAGGCCTGGGCGAGATGAATCCGGAGCAACTCTGGGAGACGACGATGAATCCCGAGACCCGCGGCTTGCTCCAAGTGACCATTGAGGACGCGGTGGCGGCAGAGGAGACTTTCTCTACGCTGATGGGGGAGAATGTGGAAGAGCGACGACGATTCATTCAGGAGCATGCCCCCGAGGCGAGAAACCTGGATATCTAAGGACGCGAAAAGATGGCAATGGCTTTCCGCAAGACCCCGATCAATATCGAAGATGAGATGAGGCACTCCTATATGGATTACGCCATGAGCGTGATCATTGGGCGCGCCTTGCCCGATGTGAGGGATGGCCTGAAGCCGGTGCACCGCCGCATCCTCTACGCCATGTATGAGCTGGGCCTGGCCTACAACAGGCCCTTCAAGAAGTCGGCCCGCGTGGTAGGAGAGGTCCTGGGGAAGTACCACCCCCATGGGGATGTGGCCATCTACGATACCATTGTCCGGATGGTGCAAGACTTTTCCCTCCGCTATCCCCTCATCGCTGGGCAGGGGAATTTCGGCTCGGTAGATGGGGATGCGGCGGCGGCCATGCGCTATACGGAAGTCCGGCTGGCCACGATCGCCCAGGAGATGCTTTCTGATATCGAGAAGGAAACGGTCAATTTCGTCCCCAACTTCGATGATTCGCTGACCGAGCCTCGCCTGCTGCCCGCAAGCATCCCCAACCTTCTGGTCAATGGATCCTCGGGCATTGCCGTGGGAATGGCAACCAATATTCCTCCCCACAATCTGAACGAGGTGGTGGATGCCCTCGTATGCCTCTTGCAAAAGCCGGAGGCAACGCTGGAGGAGGTCATGGTCTTCATCCAGGGCCCGGACTTCCCCACCGCGGGATATATCTACGGCACGACCGGGATCATGGACGCCTTCCGTACGGGGAGAGGCCACATCCAGATGCGCGCCAAGGCCTTTGTGGAGCGTTCTCGGGGAGGGAAGGAGAGCATCATCATCTCGGAGCTGCCTTACCAGGTGAACAAGGCGAAGCTCATCGAGGAGATCGCGAGGCTGGTTCGAGAGAAGAGGGTAGAAGGGATTGCCGACCTACGAGACGAATCCGACCGGGAGGGGATGCGGGTCGTGATCGAGCTGAAGAAGGACGAGGTGGCCGAGGTCATCCTCAACCAGCTCTTTAAGTTGACCCCCATGCAGACGACCTTTGGGGTGATCATGATAGCCCTGGTGGACAACCAGCCCCAGGTCCTCTCCTTGAAGCAGATCCTCGAGTACTTCATCGCCCATCGGAAAGAGGTGGTTCTGCGAAGGACCCGGTTCAATCTGCGCAAAGCGGAGGAGCGAGCCCATATCCTGGAAGGCTACCGCATTGCCCTGGACCGGATCGACGAGGTCATCAAGCTGATCCGGGGGTCGAGGTCTCCCGAGGAAGCGCGGGAGGGCTTGACAGCCAGGTTCGGGCTGAGCACGGCTCAGGCTGATGCCATCCTCGATATGAGGCTGCAGCGCCTGACCCGCATGGAGCGGGAGAAGATCATCGAGGAGTACGAGGAGATCCTGAAAACGATCTCCCACCTCAAGGCCCTGCTGGAGAGCGAGGCCCTCTTGCGACAGACCATCATTGCCGAACTGCAGGCCCTCAAAGAGGCTTACGGGGACGAGCGGAGGACCCAAATCGTGCAGGAGGAGGGGGAGATCCGCCTGGAGGACATGCTCGCCGATGAGGAGATGGTGGTGACCATTTCCCACGGGGGCTACATCAAACGGAGCCCCCTTACCCTCTATCGGAGCCAAAGAAGGGGAGGCAAGGGCTCCACGGGCATGGCCACCAAGGAGGAGGACTACGTGGAATACCTCTTCGTGGCCTCCACCTTTAGCCAAATCCTCTTCTTCACCAATCAGGGAAGGGTGCACTGGCTCAAGGTGCACCAGATCCCGCAGTTGGGAAGGGCGGCGAAGGGCCGCTCGATCTCCAACCTCCTGGCATTGTCCCCCCAGGAGAAGATCAGCGCCATGATTCCTCTCCGGGAGTTCAAGGAAGGCCATTACCTGATCATGGCCACCAAGAGAGGGATCGTCAAGAAGACCCCTCTGGTCGCTTATTCCAACCCCCGGGCTGGAGGGATCATAGGAATCGATCTGGGGGAAGGGGATGAGCTGATCGGAGTGGGGACGACGAGGGGCGAGGACCACATCTTCCTGGGCACCCGCGCTGGTCTGGCGATACGATTTTCGGAACAGGACATCAGGCCCATAGGCAGGACGGCCCACGGAGTCAGGGGAATCGCATTGAGAGGCGGGGACCAGGTCGTGGGCATGGAAGTCCTGGCCGAAGGGACCGCCATTCTGACGGTGACCGAGAAGGGGTATGGCAAGAGGACCGAGCTCCCCGAATATCGAGTCCAGCATCGGGGGGGCAAGGGGATCATCAACATCCGCACCCGGGGGAGAAACGGGGAAGTAGTGGGCATCATGCAGGTTTCCCCCCAGGATGATCTGATGATGATATCCCATGAAGGGAAGGTCAGCCGCCTGAGGGTGGAGGAGATCAGGGCCATCGGGAGGAATACGCAGGGGGTGAAACTACAGGGATTGGAGGAAAGTGATCGCGTGGCGGCGGTCACCCGCCTGGTCTGCGAGGAGGAAGAAGTTGAAGCGGCTCCCCCCTCTTCGCTCGGGCAAAGGCCTTGACGGATTGGGCTGATCGTGTTAAAGCTTATAAGGTTTCGATTTTGCTGAGGATTTGACCTAAGATGTTGGACCTTCGATTTGTCAGAGAGAATATCGAGCTGATCACCGAAAAGATGGCGGAGCGGGGCGAGGCCTTCGATCCGATCGAATTTCTGCATTGGGGCGGGGAGAGAAAGCGCATCTTGCAGCAACTCGAGGCCCTCCGGGCAGAGAGGAATCGGACGTCAGAGCAAGTGGCCGCCCTGAAGAAGGAGGGGAAGGGCGCCGGATCCGAGATTGCGAGGATGAAGGAGGTCTCCGACCGGATCAAGGAATTGGACGAGGAGGAGGGGAATTGCGAAAGGAAGCTGCAGGAGGTCCTGCTCCAAATCCCCAACCTGCCCCACGCCAGCGTTCCCCGGGGGAGAAGCAGCGAGGACAACCAGGAGGTCAGGCGCTGGGGGGTGCCCCCCTCTTTCCGCTTTGACCCCAAGCCCCACTGGGAGATCGGGGATGCCCTGGAGGTGATCGATCTGGGAAGGGCCACCAAGATTGCCGGGGCCCGCTTCCCTTTACTGAAAGGCAGAGGGGCCCTGCTGGAGAGGGCCCTCAGCAATTTCATGCTCGACTTGCACACCCAGGAGCATGGCTACATTGAGATCTTTCCACCCCTGATGGTGAATCGGGCCAGCATGATCGGGACGGGACAACTCCCCAAGTTCGAGGCCGACCTCTTCCGCACCACGGAGGAAGACCTCTTTCTCATTCCCACGGCCGAGGTGCCGGTGACCAACATCCATCGGGATGAAATCCTGGACGGCAAGAAGCTGCCCCTGAAATATGCGGCCTATACCCCCTGCTTCCGCCGGGAGGCAGGCTCTTACGGCAAGGATACCCGGGGCCTCATCCGTCAGCATCAATTCAACAAGGTGGAGCTGGTGAAGTTCACGGCCCCCGAGGATTCCTACGAAGAGCTGGAGAGGCTGTTGCAGGACGCCGAGAAGGTGCTACAGCGGCTGGGGATTCCTTATCGAGTGGTGGTCCTTTGCGTGGGCGATCTGGGCTTCGCGGCAGCCAAGACCTACGACATTGAGGTCTGGCTTCCCAGCCAGCGGACCTTCCGCGAAATCTCATCCTGCAGTAATTTCGAGGACTTCCAGGCCCGCAGGGCCGGCATTCGCTACCGCCCAGGCAGCAAGGGGAAGCTGGATTATGTCCACACCCTGAATGGGTCGGGCCTGGCGGTGGGCCGAACGCTGGTCGCCATCCTGGAGAATTTCCAGCAATCGGATGGAAGCGTTGTGATCCCGGAAGCCCTGCGACCCTACATGGGCGGATTGGAGAGGATCGTTGCCCCGTGAGGGGGAATAGCCAGAGGAGCCCGTAGGGACGAGGCCGGGGGAGGGATGGCCGAGTGGTTTAAGGCGGCGGTCTTGAAAACCGTTTCTCCCACATCCGGGAGACGTGGGTTCGAATCCTACTCCCTCCGCCAAATCCAGGATTCATTGCACTCTTTTTGATACCAAATCACAACTTCAATAGGTTTGACTGTCCGGAGAGGTGACCGAGTAGGCCGAAGGTGCTCGCCTGCTAAGCGAGTGTATGTCGAAAGATGTACCCCGGGTTCGAATCCCGGCCTCTCCGCCAGACCCATCCTTAGAAAGATCAAGGCTCCGAAGGAAAGATAACGAATGGGAAGTGGCCCTCTGGGCGCATTACAGGAGGGGAAGGCCAGCAGATAGAACTTGATGGCAAGCCACGGAGAGGTGTCCGAGTGGTTGAAGGAGCACGCCTGGAGAGCGTGTGAGCGGGAAACTGCTCCCCGGGTTCGAATCCCGGCCTCTCCGCCAGACCCATCCTTAGAAAGATCGCGCGCCCATAGCTCAGATGGATAGAGCGGCAGACTACGAATCTGTAGGTCGGAGGTTCGAATCCTCTTGGGCGCGCCAAATTATTCTGTGATGGCTTCGATCGAGAAGGGATCAGATACATTTTTCATGGCGATGGCCCTGGAAGAGGCAAAGAAAGGGGCAGAGAAGGGGGAGGTGCCCATTGGGGCCATCCTGGTCTCAGAAGAAGAGGAGGAGATAGGGAGGGCGCATAACTGCCCTATCCAATTGACTGACCCCACGGCGCACGCCGAAATCCTGGCGCTGCGGCAGGGGGCCAGGCGGTCAGGAGATTATCGGTTGCCGGGGGCAACCCTCTATGTCACCATTGAGCCTTGCAGCATGTGTGCAGGGGCAATCATCCAGGCGCGCTTGGCCCGATTGGTATTCGGCGCCCGCGACCCGAAGGCGGGGGGCGTCGTTTCCCTGTTTCACCTCCTGGACGATCAACGGGTCAATCATCGAGTAAAGGTCAGCGAGGGCGTGCTGGAGGAGGAGTGCCGCGCCCTGATCCGCGCCTTCTTCCAGGGTCGGCGCCTGGAGCAGGAGAAATGAGGGCAAACGCCCTGACCCTTCACTGATGCCGCCGCTTCGAGGCGGATTTGGGAGGGAGAGGTACCGAAGTGGTCGTAACGGGCTCGACTCGAAATCGAGTTGGGGGCTAGTCACTCCCACGTGGGTTCGAATCCCACCCTCTCCGCCACCCCTACCCCGGAGGACCCGGCAGAGAAGCCGGGCGCTTTAGGGCGAGGGGACAGGTTTTGAGGCGAGCTCGGGTCTTTTGGTTGAGGATTGGCTTGGTCGTGCTAGACGGGGAGGTAGCGGCCCCCTGTACCCGCAATCCGCTATAGCGGGGTTGAATCCCCACCCCCGGTCTTCATTTTCTGAGGGTCTGATCCCCTGCGAGATGCGTCGAGGGCCAGGTCCCGCGCAACGAGAGCCTGCGAACCCCGTCAGGTCCGGAAGGAAGCAGCGGTAAGCAGACGCCCCCGGGTGCCGCGGGGAAGCTTGGCCGGAGCGGAAAGCAGGGGAGATCGCCTGGGGGAAGAGATCAAAGGTGGGTGCACGGCCAAGGTTTGTTATGCGAGAGAGGAGCGGGATGTCATACCTGGTCTTCGCCAGGAAGTGGAGGCCCCAGACCTTCGAGGAGGTGGTGGGCCAGGGGGTGGTTACTCAGACCCTCATGAATGCGCTGTCCGCCAACAGGATCGCCCACGCTTACCTCTTCGCGGGGCCCCGGGGAGTGGGAAAGACCAGCACCGCCCGCATCCTGGCCAAGGCGCTCAACTGCGAGGCGGGGATCTCCCAGGAGCCCTGCAATGCCTGCCCCTCGTGCCAGGACATTGCCCAGGGGCGCCACCTGGATGTCATCGAAATCGACGGGGCCTCCAATCGAGGCATTGATGAAATTCGAGAGCTCCGGGAGAATGTTCGTTTCTCCCCCTATCGAGGGCGCTACAAGGTGATCGTTATTGACGAGGTGCATATGCTCACCGAGCCAGCCTTCAACGCCCTTCTCAAGACCCTGGAGGAGCCGCCCCCGAAGGTCGTCTTCGTTTTGGCCACCACCGAGCCCCACAAGATCCCCACCACCATCCTCTCTCGCTGTCAGCGCTTCGAATTTCGACGGATTTCCTCGCCAGAGATCGCCCAACGCTTACAAGAGATGGCCCGGGAGGAGGGAATCGAGATCGATCCGGAGAGCGTCCAGATGATCACCCGCTCCGCAGAGGGGAGCCTGCGAGATGCCCAGAGCCTGCTGGACCAGGTTGTCTCCTATAGTGGACCGAGGGTGCGGGCGGAGGATGTGGTGACGATCCTGGGGGTAGTGGACCGCCAAAAGGTGGAGGAAGCTGCTCGGCACCTCCTAACAGGGGAGGGCAGCGCCTTGCTGCAACTGGTGGAGGATCTCTGCTCCGCCGGCCACGACTTGCGGCTTTTCTGCATGGGCCTCCTGGAGCTGGTCAGGGATTTAATGGTCATCCAGGTGACATCCTCGCCAGGGGCGTTGGTGACGGCCAGTGCGGGCTCCTCGGATTTCCTGAGGGAAGGGGCCTCAAAATGGACCTTCCCGGAGCTTGACCGCCTGCTCCAGATCCTGATTCAGGCGGAGATAGAGATGCGGAGATCTCCCTACCCACGATTCATCCTGGAGATGGCGCTCCTGCGCGCCGTGGAGGGGAGGAAGCTCACCTCGCTGGAGGACATCTGGAAGAGGCTTTGTCAGATGGAGGAGGCCCTTACCTTTAGATCTGCGAGGCCCGAGGGGGAGATGACTCCGGGAAGGCCGGCCAGTGCGCCCCCCGCCAGACCAGCCTCGCCAGCAGAGGCAGGCGATTCCCAGGGAGGTCGGGCCGCGGAGGGCAAGGTGGGTCCAGAGGGAGCCTCCCGCAACTGGCTGGAGGATCCCGGCTGGATGGAACTCAAGCGGATCGTCAAACGAGAGAAGGTCTCCCTTGCCCCGCTTTTGGAGTATTTCACTTCGGCCTGTCTCCAGGGGAGGGTTCTGACGGTCCTGGTGGAGGGGGTCAACAGCTACCTGTCCGAGACCCTTGAGGATCGGGCCAATCAAGCGATCCTGGAAAGGGCGGTGAGGGATGCCTTTGGGCAGGAATTGAGGATTCGGTTTGAATTTGGGAAGAGAGAGGGTGAGCGCAGGGAGGCCTCTCCCGTTACCGCCCCAGCGGATCCGGGCGTGGCGGAACCTCAGGCCCCGGGGGCCAATTCCCTGGTGGAGAAGGCCCTGGAGGTCTTTGAGGGGCGGGTGGTGGAACGGAGATAGGATGGGCCAGGAAGAGGAGGGATTCTTTTGAAAAATCTGGGGGACTTGGTCAAGCAGGCGCAGAAGATGAAGGCGGAGATGGATCGCATCCAGGAGGAGATGGCCTCCAAGACGGTCGAGGCCTCCTCTGGCGGCGGGATGGTGGTGGTGGTGGCGAATGGGCGGCAAGAGATCGTCTCCGTCAAGATCGACCCAGAGGTGGCGGGCTCCGAGGATCTGGAGATGTTGCAGGATCTGATTGTGGCGGCCGTCAATGAGGCCCTGAGGAAAACGCGGGAGCTCTTCGGCCAGGAAGTGAACAAGCTCACCGGGGGGCTGGGCATCCCCGGCGGCCTCTTTTAGGGACTCTTAGATTGATGCAATCATCGAGATGGCTGATTATCCCCGTTCTTTAGATCGCCTCATCGAAGAGCTGGTCCGGCTCCCGGGCATTGGCCCCAAGACCGCCCAGCGGCTGGCTTTTTATCTTTTGAAGATGTCCAAGAGAGAGGCGCTCTCTTTGGCGAAGGCCATTGCCGAGGTGAAGGAGCGGATCCACACCTGCCCCGCTTGCTTCAACATCGCGGAGGACGGCCGCTGTGAGATCTGCCTGAGTCAGGATCGGGATCGATCTATGATCTGCGTGGTGGAGGAGGCCAATGACCTGTTGGCGATTGAGCGGACCAAGGGATTCAAGGGGCTCTACCATGTCCTGGGAGGATCCCTTTCCCCCCTGGAGGGGAGAGGCCCGGATGAATTGCAGACCGAGGCCCTGCTCCAGCGCCTGCGGGGAGGGGAGGTCCGGGAGGTCATCATTGCCACCAATCCCAACGTGGAAGGGGAGGCGACCTGCCTTTACCTGCAGCGCTTGTTGAAACCCATGGGGGTGATCATCACCCGCTTGGCCCATGGCCTGCCCATGGGGTCTGACTTAGAATATGCGGATGAGATTACCTTGGCCAAATCCATGGAGGGGAGGAGGGAATTATAAATCCAGATCCACTACTGTCCGGTTAATAACCAAATAAATTCAACTGGTTATCAACCTGGCATATGAGTTCATGACGCATGGTATCCTCAACTATTTGATTTATTGGCCTTTTCTCAAAGAGGTTGACCTCGAGAATTTGCAGAAAAGTGTGCAAGCTGATGGGGAGATTCAATTGCTTTTTCACGATAGCCACCAACAGATACACACTGATCGCGATCCAGATTTGGGTTTTGACTGCATTGGGCGAGGTGCCGTAAAAGACTTTGATCCGAAGGTGGCCTTTGATCCATTTGAAGAACAATTCTACCTGCCAACGACAACGATAGATATCGGCTACGGTAATGGCAGCGATCGCAAAGTGGTTGGTGAGGAAGACCAGGTGTTGGCTGCGCTCGGGATCGAGGTATCGTACCCGACGCAACGGTTCGGAATACTCCTTTTGGGAGTGCCTTCCGGTGAGCATAATCAGCTGATCGCATCGCACCCCCGTGTTTTTGTCTACCGGTAGCGAGCGGATTCGCCGGAACCGGAGATTGGCCTTGGCGCGGATGATAAAGTAAGCCGGGATCAG
>JAZDMQ010000165.1:0-5520 GCA_043800755.1 bacterium
GGTGAGTAGATGGATCTTGGAACATGAATCCGGAATCCGACTTGGCTTTTTCTTCGGGGTCCTGGCGGCGATGGCCCTCTGGGAATGGCTCGCCCCGCGCCGCCGCCTGACGGTGGGCAAATCCCTCCGCTGGTCGTCCAATCTGGGCCTGGTCTTCATCGATACCCTGGCCCTCCGCCTGCTGCTCCCCCTGACCGCGACCGGCATGGCCTGGCTGGCCCAGGGGCGCGGCTGGGGGATTTTGAACAACCTCTCCCTCCCTCCGGGGCTGAAAATCGCCCTCGCCGTGGCGGCGCTGGACCTGATCATCTATCTCCAGCACGCCATGTTTCACGCCATCCCTGCCTTCTGGCGTTTGCACATGGTACACCACACCGACCTCGATTTCGATGTCACCACTGGGGTGCGTTTCCACCCGGTGGAGATCCTCCTCTCCATGGGGATCAAGCTGGCGGCGATCGTGGTCTTGGGGTCCTCGGCCCTGGCGGCCATCCTCTTCGAGGTCCTGCTCAACGGCACCTCGATGTTCAACCACGGCAATGTTCGTCTTCCCCTATGGATCGATCGGGTGCTACGTCTCTTCGTGGTCACGCCGGAGATGCACCGGGTGCACCACTCCGTCCTGATGCGGGAGACCAACAGCAATTACGGCTTCAACCTACCCTGGTGGGACCGCCTCCTCGGCACCTACCGCGCCCAGCCGGCCGCCGGTCATGAAGGCATGACCATCGGCCTCGGCTATTTTCGCGATCCCCGACGCCTGACCCTGCCTCGACTGCTCCTCCTGCCCTTTCGGCACTGACCGGTCCACCACCCCAACGGCCAAGAGAGTTGCTCTGAGTTGCATAGCCTTTTATAGACGAATAAACCTGAGGGTCAGGATCAGCAATGGAGATAATAGGTGCTGGTTTGGCGGGCTAGGACAAGGCGGGTATCAAGTATAGAGAAGGCACGCGTTAACTTGAGATCAGGCCTGCCTCCTGAAAGCTATAGTAGCCTTTCTTGGACACAATGACATGATCCAGGATTCGGATTCCCAAGATCCTGCCGGCTTCTGTCAGTTGTTCGTGGATCTTGAGATCGCTGTCGCTGGGCTCCAGCTCCCCGGAGGGGTGGTTGTGGGCCAGGATCACGGCGGCGGCCCGGTCGGTGAGCACATCTGCGAAGACCTCCCGGGGATGAACCTGGCTTTTGTCTAAGAGGCCCACGGTGACGATCCGCTTCGCGATGACCTCGTTGGCGCCGTTCAGGGAGATGCAGACGAAGTATTCCTGCTGCTTGCCCGCGATATCGCTGAGCAAGGGCAGGACATCCCTGGCCCCGGTGATCTTGATGGTCTCCTTGAGCAAATGCCGGCGGGCCAGTTCAAAGGCTGAAAGAATCTGCGCGGCTTTGGCCAAGCCCACACCGGGCACCGAGAGCAGATGATGGAGTCTCAAGTCCTGCTTGTGCTCGCGAATCAGGCCCGTAACCTGTCGGGCAATCGTCCGCACATCCACGCCAGCGGTGCCCATGCCGAGGATCGCGGCGACGAGCTCCTGGTCGGTAAGCGCTTGCGGCCCCCGCTCACGCAACTTCTCGCGAGGTCGGGCATGTTCGGGCATGTCTTTTATAGTACGCTTCATTTCCTTATGCCGGGAAGCCCCAGGCCTTTGCAGATTTTCCTGGCGAGCTTTTCAGGTATCTCCGAGTGCCGTGGCACGGTCTCCATGGCCCCGTTTGCCGAGTTCACCCAGAGCGAGTGGCCGCCTCCCTCTCTTTTGAGATAACATCCATGCCGGCGCAGATGTCGAAGAAGGGCTTCCCTTTTCATGGCACGGCGACGACATCACGAATGGCATCCTCCGGCAGGCCGCGCAGTCCGTCCTCGCGCCGATCCTCAAGGATCAGCGATATGGCCTGGGCCAGGCTCTTCTTACATTCCTCAATGGTCCTCCCCTGGCCGTTTGCTCCTGGAACCTCTGGGGAATAGGCGATATACCAATCCCCGTCTCTTTCGATGATGGCTGTGAATTCACTTCGCATCTGTCCCTCCCTGACCGCTCTCTTCAATGGGTCCAAGCTGGAACTTGGGTCTTGAAATGAAGCTTGAACTAATGTCTCTTTAGTTCCACAGAAGATTATTAAAGGATAATGCCATTTCCTTTAATAAGCCTGCCGACCACAAGGCTGCATTGTAGGCGATGCCGAATCGCCAATCGGCCGATATGTCTCTGGCGGCATCCCGCAGGTCGCGCTCCGCGATGGCCAGAAGATTCTTGATCTCATGCGGACTGGTCGGCTCTCCCCTGAGCCATCCGTTAGCTGCCCATTGCTTCAAGCTCATGCTCAGTTCCTACAAGAAACAGCTTGGGTCCTTCCAGAACGCGCGTCACAAAATGATCAGCAGCTTTTTTCCGTTTTTGATATTCGGTCACGGTCATCATATGGGGGTTGATCTCTCGACCGATGGTCTCGGAAATCCCGGACAGCAAATCCGTGAGCCCTCGCAAGCCAAGATCGCCGATCACCATGAGATCCACATCGCTGCCGGCCCTTTCTTGACCCGCTGCCAGGGAGCCGAAGATGAAGGCGACCCGAACCTGGGGCACTTGAAGCCTGGAATGCAGTAGAGCAGGCAATCCGACCGTCTTGAGCACAAGGTCTTGAAGCGCCGGGAACAGAGGATGCTCACGATTGGCCCTGAAATAGACGCGGTTTCCATCCTGCCGCCGCCGAACCAGGTCCAAACGAACGAGCTTGCCCAATTCCTGACGCATGGCGCTTTCGCTCATCCCGGACCGCCGAACCATTTCTCGGTGGTGAAACTCCGTATCCGATAGATCGAAGAGCAACCGGAGCGCTTCCGCCCGCGTGCTGGAAGATAGGATTTCCGCCAAGAGGTTCATATGCGCATATATACCGCGCAATTGCGCCGTTTGTCAACGCATTCTTGAGTCCCGGTTCACGCGAAGACCATCTGGAAGTGCATGCTTTTTCGAGCCTCGAAATCATGTGCTGCCGCAGATTTTATCGAGCTTGGCCTTGATCTTCCGTTCAAAGATCTCTATCGGCTTCCGTACTCATTTCGTTGGAGATAAGCATGGTGTCCCCAGAATTTCCTCTGATATCCATTATTTCTCCGGTCCTTCCTCTCTCACGCTGCTGCGGAAGCGCTGGAAGAGCCAATCCAGGAAGAACTTGGAGAAATCCCGATCGTCCGTGATCCGCTTGTACAGCTTGAAGTTGGTGTCGATCAACTCCTGCAGACGGTCCGTCACCACATAGTCGAAGGTCAGGCGGGCGTTCTCGGGGGTGTTGGCCTGGACGCTCGCCACCAGGGCAGGATCTTCGGCGAGCTGCTCCTCCAGGTGCTGGATGAAGATCCGGTCCTCCTCGCTGAAATCGGTCCCGAAGCGCTCGTTGAGCTCCCGAATGATCTGGGAGAGGGGCTCCATCTGCTCGGGCCCGAGGCCGTAACCCGATTTGGGCCCGATAGGCTCCAGTCCCCCCTCCCCGCGCTCCAGCCGAATCTTGCCCTGGTAGCCTTCCCGCACCCGATAGGACTCCATATCGATCTTTTGCTGGATCTCGCGAGGCAGATCCTCCTTTTCGTGGGGCAGATAACGCCGCAGCAAACGGGCGAAGACGTAAAGCTTCTCCAAATCCGCGTCGGCGAAGGTGAGGATCTGGGAGAGGAAGGCATAAAGCCGAACATAGTCGGTCAGCTTCCCCCGGAAGTCCACCCGCTCCTCTTTGTCCAGGGCCTGGTATCGATCCACGCAGGGCGCCAGGACGGCATAAAGCTGATCCTGGGTCGCCTTGGGGCGGAAATAAACCCGGGCGAAGGCCTCCACCTCTGCCTGGACGTACACAGGGAAGTCGGCAAGCTGCCGCTCCAGAGTATAGAGGAGGTTGGGATCAGTCGCTTCCGAGAGAAGAGTCTTCTCGTAGTAGGGTTGGAAGGCCTTTTGGATCTCTTCCGTCTCATTGGCGAAGTCGAGCACGATTGCTTCCATCTTTTCCGGATCCACCCGATTCAGCCGCGAGAGGGTCTGGACCGCGTTCACGCCCCCCAGCTTCTTGTCCACATACATGGTGTGAAGCAGCGCCTGGTCGAATCCGGTCTGGAACTTGTTGGCCACCACCAGGAAGCGACGCTCGGGTCGCTTGAAGACCTCTGCCGTCTGGCCTTCGGAAAAACCGTTCATGTGGGCCTCGGTGTATTCGAATCCCATGTCATGCACCGTGCCTGAGAACGCAACCAGCGCCTGGTAGGGATAGCCGCGCTCCTTCAGGTAGGCATCCAGGGCCAGCTTGTAGCGAACGGCGTGGAGGCGGGAGCGGGTCACGATCATCGCCTTGGCCTTGCCTCCGATGCGATGGGCCATCTGCCCATGGAAGTGCTCCACCATGATCTCCAACTTCTTGCGGATCGCATGCTCATGGAGATCGACGAAGGAACGCAACAGATAGCTCGCCTTCCCCTTCTCGTAGTGGGGATCGTCCTCGATCTTCTTCAGCAGCCTCCAATAGGTCTTGTAGGTGGTATAGTTCTCCAGGACATCCAGGATGAACCTCTCCTCGATAGCCTGCCGCATGGAGTAGAGGCTGAAAGCCTCAAAGCGACCGTCAGGCCGCCTGGTCCCGAAGAGCTCCAGGGTCTTGGACTTGGGCGTGGCGGTGAAGGCAAACCAGCTCACATTCGGAAGCGTTCCGCGACTTCTCACCTCCTCCAGGACCAGATCCTCGAGCTCCTCCTCCGGGGTCTGGGCCCCGGCCTCCTCCTGCTCGGCCTCCTCCAGGTTCCCCGAGGATAGGACCGTCTTGAGGCTCTTGGTGCTCTCTCCCGCCTGGGAGGAGTGGGCCTCGTCCACGATGACGGCAAACCGCTTGCCGGCAAGCTCCCCGATCTCCTTCACGATCACCGGAAACTTCTGCAGGGTGGTGACGATGATCTGCTTGCCGGACTCCAGTGCCTCCTGGAGCTGGCGGCTGGTAGTATCGATATTCTCCACCAGCCCGTTGGTCTGCTCGAACTGGCGCACCGTGCGCTGGAGCTGACGGTCGATGACCCGGCGGTCGGAGATGACCACGATGGAATCGAAAACGCGACGATCCAGCCTATCATGGAGAATCGAAAGCTGGTGAGAGAGCCAGGCGATGGAGTTGGACTTGCCGCTTCCGGCGGAGTGTTGGATCAAATATCGGCTTCCCGGTCCGTTGGATCGGGCGTGGGCCACCAGGCGCCGCACGGCGTCCAATTGATGGTAACGCGGAAAGATGAGCTGCCGCTCGCCCGTCTTTTTCCCTCTTTCGTCCTCCACCTCGATCTCCTGGATGAAGCGCTGGATCAGGCCCAGGAGGCTGTCTTTCGCCCAGATCCGTTCCCAGAGGTAGTCGGTGGCATAGCCCTTCTCGGTGGGAGGCTTGGGTGGGTTGCCGGCTCCGCCGAACTTGCCCTGATTGAAGGGCAAAAAGGCGGTCTTGGCACCCTCCAGGTGGGTGGTCACATAGACCAGGTCGGGATCGACCGCGAAA
>JAZDMQ010000006.1:0-5050 GCA_043800755.1 bacterium
ATCGCCTATGCCTCCACTGCTGTGGCGGAGAAATATAAGGTGGTCTGCTTCGAGATGGGTGGCATCGCCGACGCCCTCACCCAGAGGGGATTCAACTATCTGTTTCGCATTAGTCCCCTGGCATCCGATTTCGGCATCATGTGTATCGAGCTATCCGAGAAGAAGATCTGCCCTGCACTGAAATTGAAGCCCCAGGACACCAAGGTGGCGGTCATCTACGAGGACACGCTTTATGGGACCTCGGTGGGGACCTCGGCTGTGAAGACGGCCAAAGAGAGGGGTTTTCGGGTGGTTGCGGATGAGCCTTACAATGCGAAAGCCGTGGACCTCTCCTCGCTGGTGATGAAACTGAAGTCCGTGAACCCGGACATTCTCATTGCCACCTCCTACGCCAATGATGCGATCCTGTTCTGGCGGCAGGCCAGGGAATTGAACTTGAATGTCAAGGCCATGATCGGAACTGGCGGAGGGCATGGGCTCAAAGACTCGGCCGATGCCCTGGGGAACGACATCAACTACATCCTGAATGTGGATATTACCCAACCGAGAAATGTCAACGAAAAATTCTGTCCGGGGGTGAAGGAGTTTACCCGGCGATACGAAAAGCTCTACGGCCATCCCCCGCGCTCCGGCCATTCGCTGAGGGCTTACATGGGGGTGAGAGTCCTCTGGGATGTGATCAAGAGGGCGAAGTCCATGGATCCGGAGGCGATCCGCAAGGCCGCCATGGAGACCGACATTCCCGAAGGCACCACGCCCACGGGGTGGGGGGTGAAATTCGCCCCTCCGGGACATCCGAACCAGGGAACGGATCTGCGGGCCAAGCCCGTGGTGATGCAATGGTTCAATCAGGAGCAATACACGGTGTGGCCTGCCGCGGCTGCCGTGAAGGAGATGGTGCTCCCCTTGCCCACTTGGGAAGAGCGGGCCAAGGGGAAGTGAGAGATTTTCGCGGGCGGTGATTTACTGGAGCAAGCTATGGAGGCATCGGCTACATGAGGAGAAGAGAGGGGCGGAGGCATGGGCATGGGCCTTGATGCCCGTCCGGTAATCCTGCGCACCAGCAAGGTGACAAAATACTTCGGTGGCCTGGCCGCGGTCAAGGAGGTGGACCTGGAGGTGAGGAGGGGGGAGATTTTCGGCCTGATCGGCCCGAACGGGGCCGGAAAGACCACCCTCTTCAACTTGATCTCCGGCGTCTATCGGCCAAATTCCGGGGCCATCGAATTCCAGGGCAAAGGATTCTCCGGGATTCGACGCCCCCATCAGGTCTGCCAGTTGGGAATTGGCCGCACCTTTCAGGTGGTGAAGCCCTTTGGCAATTTGACCGTGCTGGAAAATGTCATGATCGGAGCCTTTTCCAAGATCAGAAGCGCGGAGCAAGCGTGCAAAGAAGCGTCCGA
This sequence comes from bacterium, assembly GCA_043800755.1. Classification (GTDB taxonomy): domain Bacteria; phylum Methylomirabilota; class Methylomirabilia; order CAVQYV01; family CAVQYV01; genus JAZDMQ01. The sequence goes on from JAZDMQ010000006.1 coordinate 1,404, forward strand.
GATCCTGGACTGGATGGGGATGGGAGACAGGAAAGAGATGCTGGCCAAGAGCCTCACCCTACCGGATCGAAAGCGCCTCGAGTTGGCCCGGGCCTTGGCCACCAAGCCCGACCTTCTTCTCCTCGACGAGGTGATGGCCGGCCTGACCCCGCATGAAGTCGATGAGACCCTCTCCCTGATCCGCAAGATCCGGGAAGGGGGAGTGACCCTCTTTGTGGTGGAGCATGTCATGCATGCCATCATGTCCCTTTCGGATCGCATCGCCATCCTCCATCACGGAGAGAAGATCATGGAGGGGACCCCGCAGGAAGTGGCGAAGGATGAGCGGGTGATCAAGGCCTATCTCGGGGAAGAGTATGTTATTTCTTAGCGTAGAGAAAATCGAGGTGCGATACGGGGATGCCCTGGCCCTCTCTGAGGTATCCCTGGAGGTGGAACAGGGCGAGATCGTCAGCCTGGTAGGGGCTAACGGGGCAGGGAAGAGCACCGCCCTCAAAGCAATCTCCGGCCTCCTCAAGCCCAGATCCGGTCAAATCCTCTTTTGCGGGAGGAGGCTCAACGATCTACCCGCCCATTCGATCGTGAACCTGGGGATTGTGCAGATCCCGGAGGGCCGCCAACTCTTTCCTTACATGACTGCCCTGGAGAATCTGGAGTTGGGCTCTTACACCCCCGCGGCCAGGAAGAGGTCAGGTGATTCTCTTGGCCAGGTTTTTTCGCTCTTTCCCGTTTTGGAGGAGCGAAGGAACCAGTTGGCAGGCACCCTGAGCGGAGGAGAGCAGCAGATGTTGGCCATTGGGAGAGGATTGATGGCGGTCCCCCGGCTGCTTATGCTGGATGAGCCCTCTCTGGGCCTGGCCCCTATCATGGTCAAATCGATCTTCGCGGCCATCGAGGAGATTAATCGCCAGGGGACCACCATCCTCCTGGTGGAGCAGGATGTCCAGAAATCCCTGGCCCTGGCGAGGCGGGGCTATGTGATGGAGAATGGGAGGATCACCTTACAGGGAGAGGCGAAAGGACTCCTGGCGAACGAGCATCTGAGAAAGGCCTATCTGGGGATTTGACGCAGACCTACAATGGAAAGGAGGAAGCCAATGCAGCTGGCAAAGGTGCTGATGTCCGTTGTTTTTTCGCTCTTGCTGGGAAGTCTCTTTGTTTGCCCGCCAGCTTTCGCCGATCAATCGGTCGTCTCTTATCTTCTTACCGATAGCGCATCTTCGACGAACCTCTGTGAGAAGGTTATCAAAGCAAGCGATCTGGGACTTCCAGGATCCTGGTCGATTGAGAAACGGGTTTTGCAAGGCGGGCGCCAGGATGGAGTGGATATCATCGTCGTGAACAACGGGCGCCTGACCTTCACTATCGTCCCCACCCGGGGAATGTCCATCTGGGATGTCCGTTGCAAAGAAACGAGGGTGGGGTGGGATGCTCCGGTCACAGAGATCGTACACCCCAAATATGTGAACCTGCTCCTCGATGACGGAGCCGGATGGAGGCATGGTTGGGGAGCATGGCTTCCTCGCTGCGGTCTGCGCTGGTTCGGCGCCCCGGGCAAGGACGAGGTGACGGGCGAATTCATCACCTTGCATGGCCTGGTCGACTACCTGCCCGCCTCCCGCGTGGAGGTCATGGTGGATACCAAGCCCCCCTATGCCCTCACGGTGAAGGGCTGTGTCTTCGAAGCAAGGCTGTATCGCCCCACCCTCGAGCTCGTATCCGAATTCTCCACCGAGCCGGATTCGCTCCAGTTCACCATCAAAGATCAGATCGTCAATCGGGGTGGTGTGGATGCGGAATGCGGGATGCTCTACCACGCCAATTATGGCCATCCACTCCTCGCCAAAGGTTCCCGCCTGGCGGCCCCATTTGGCCGCATCACACCGCAAGCCAAAGGGGGTTTCCCGGAGAGCGCTCCCGAAGAGATCGTCACCTTCCGGGAGCCCAGGGCGGGATATAAGAGACAAGTGTGGTTCATCAAGCTCAATGGCGATGAGAACGGAATAACCAAGCTCTTGCTGCGAAACAAGGAAGGTAACCTGGGGGTCAGCTATGCCTATTCGCTCAGCCAATTGCCCTTCTTGACGCTGTGGAAGAACCTGGTGGCGTTGGAAGATGGCTATGTGACGGGCATCGAGCCTGGCACGGCATATCCCAACCACCGCAATATCGAGCGGAAAAATGGACACTATCCGCCCCTCAAGCCCGGGGAGAGTCAAGATCTCCGGATCACTTTCGAAGTTGCCATCGGAGCGGATCGGGTAAGCCAGATCGAGCAGGAGATTCAAGCTATCCAGGGTAGCAAGAAGACCGTCTACGATAAGGATTGGGTGGAAGGCATCAGCTATTAGGCCACGTCTATCGAAATCAGGAGGTTGGAAGGAACCTCGGAGTGGGGTATACCCCGACTGCCGGAGCATAGGTCAGGGGATATCTAATGACATATGAAGATGTGACCCCGATCCTCGATCCCTATTGCGATTTTCTTCCTTAAAAATAGTATTTGACATATATGATATAGGTGATATAATTGAAACTAAAGCAAATCAATTTTCCCAGCCAGCTTGCTCAACCAGTTTTTTCCCCCTATGGAGCGAGGCGAGTAATGCGAACAAGAACTATGAAGAGGCAAATATCTTCAAAAGTTGAAGACGAGGCCCGGGAGACGCCGACCATAGAGGACGGCGGAGGCGGAGGAATACGGAATCGGAGGAATGTTCTTGATAATACCTCCTTGAGTATACTGAGATTTAGGTTCGGCCGTTTAACCCGAAGGCGAAGGGTGGTTATTCAATTGCAGGGGGTTATCGCATACTCATATATCTACACTACTGTCCCAACGTTAATCGAATAAATTCAACTGGTTATGAAACTGCCCACCCTGATCTTCGTAATCGGTGCTCGAAAGGGCCTGTAAAATCGGAGTTTTCTCGAAAAGAGTCACGCTGAGAATCTGGAGAATTGTGTAGAGGCTCCGCTCCAGATGAAGCTGCTTCTTGACAATGGCCACCAACACATATACGGAGATGGCAGTCCAGATCTGAGTCTTGACCGCGTTCTCGGAGGTCCCGTAGAAGGCCTTGATCCGTAGGTGCTGCTTGATCCATTTGAAGAACAACTCGATCTGCCAGCGGCACTTGTAAATCTTGGCGATCGTGAGGGCCGGCAGGGAGAAGTGGTTGGTCAGAAAGACCAGTCTCCGGTTCTGTTCGGTGTCGTAGAATCGGATGCGCCGCAGCTTCTCGGGGTAATCCTTCTTGGCATAGAAGTGGTGAAGGACGATGATCTGGTCGCACTGCACGCCCTCTGATTTGTCGACGGGCCGGGAATAGAGTCGCTCGAACCGAAAGTTCCCTTTGGCCCTCGTCACGAAGAAGGCCGAGGACTGGTGGATCCGGTAGAGCCGGGCAAAGTCTCCGTAAGCACGGTCCAAGAGGTAGATGGCCCCGGCTTCGATCGGGATCTGATCGAGAAGGTTGACCTCGTGAACCTTTCCCGGGGTGATAAAGACGATGGTCGGGATGTTGCCCCGTAGATCGAGCAATGCATGCAGCTTCACCGCTCCTTTGTGCCGGCGGAACTTCGCCCAGGGAAAGAGTGACAGGCAAAGATCGATCACCGTGGCATCCAACGCATAGATGGCCTGA
>JAZDMQ010000020.1:0-12201 GCA_043800755.1 bacterium
GGGATCGGTGAGCAGGACCAGATTCAGGCAATAGGTCTTGGGGCTGAGGGGCCAGAAGGGGGCCATGCCCCAGGTGATCGTCAGATCCAGCAGGAGGTGTCCGAGTCCGCCCAGGGCAGAAAGGCCGAGCAGCGCCGGGAAGTTGTGATAGGGGCTGAAGCGATAGAAGAGATAGGCCACCAGGAGGATCAGGACCGGGACCACGAAGAGGTTGTGGGTCAGGCTCTGGTGATAGCGGACATAGGCGGAGAAACCCCACAGCAGGCTGAGCCCATCCAGGTCCGGTGCCACCCCGGCCACCACGGCGGTCCCGATCATCGGCCATTTGTCCCTCTCCTGGCGCACGAAGACTGAGGCCGCCAGTGCCGTAGAGGTGATGTGAGAAAGGGGATCCACCCTCCGGCTCCCGTCCAACCTTCCCTTAGGGCTTCATGGCGTACTTGGCCATGGCCTTCCGGTTCAGCTCCAGGCCCAGACCTGGCTTCGTGGGCATCTGGACAGCTCCCTTCTCCGCCTTGACCGGCTCCCGGAAGAGCTCGTCCCGGATCGGGCTGTCGTAGGCATCGTATTCGACATAGAGGGCATTGTCCAAGGAACCGATGACATGGAGATTGGCCACGAAGCCGATCCCCGACACCGAAGAGCAGGCGATGTGGGGGACGCAGGGGATGTTATAGGCCGAGGCCATGGCCGCGATCTTCTTGGTCTCGGCGATGCCGCCCACGGAGACCGCATCCGGCTGGACCACATCGAAGGCCCGTTGATGGAACACCTCCACGAACTCCCACCGGGTGAAGAGGGATTCCCCGCCGGACAGCGGCATATCGGTTGACTCGTTGAGCCGGGCATGCTCCTCGATATACTGGGTGAGGCTGTGGGTCTCAATGGGCTCCTCCAGCCACTTGACCCCCAGCTCCAAGAACTCCTCGGCCATGGTCACGGCGGTGCGGTAGTCATAGGACATGTTGGCATCCACCATCAGGGCGACCTCTTCCCCCACCGCCTTGCGGACCGATCGCACGATCTTCCGATCCTCCTCCAGACCCAGGCCCACCCGCAGCTTGATCGCCTGGAAGCCCGCCTTGACTGCCCCTTCACATTCCTTGGCAATCACTTTGGCCGGCTTGAGGCAGGGGGCCCAGTAGGCAGGGATGCTCTTCTGAAAACCTCCTAAGAGGCGCCAGATCGGAAGCCCTGCCACCTTGCCCAGGATGTCCCAGAGGGCGATCTCGATGCCGGAGACGGCATAGGTCTGGAAGCCCCGGCGGCCCCAGCCGTGGGTGGCGCGGTGCATCTTGGTGAAGAGCTGCTCGATCAGGAGCGGATCCTCGCCCACTATTAGGGGCTTGAGGGTCTCGGTGATGATGGGGCCCACGCTGGGCCAGTACATGGAGGTGAATCCCGCCTCCCCGAGACCAATGATCCCCTGATCGGTCTTGACCTCCACGATGATGCAGCCGATGGTAGGGGAGGCCATGGCCCCCCACCACCGGGACTCCGTCAATTTCATGCTGACCGGCGTTGCCACCACATCGGTGATCTTCATGCTGCTCCTCTCCTTGAAAATGCAGAGCGAACGCAGTCCTTGCCGTAGGGCTGCGGGAAGCTCCAATGGTTTTTCAGGTATTCCTCCTCCCAGACGAAAGACGGGCCGAATTATACCTGCGATCGGGGTGCAATTCAACCCCTGAAGGGGGAATAATTTGCGATTGAACGAGTTGGTCTCTTGTGCTATGAAGGGATCGGTGGAGGAGTCCGTAAACAGGCGAACATGATTCTATCCTGAAAGGGAGCAGGAATGGGCATCGTCTTCAGTGATCAGGTGGAGCCGTACGAATACGACAAAGGCATCCGGGTGAAGAAGCTGGCGGTGCCGGAGACCGGCACCCAATTCATCAGCGTGGGAGTTGCGACCTTCGATCCCGGGGCCTCTCTGCCCTGCCATATCCATGGCTGCGAGGAGTCCATCACCATCATCGAGGGGGAGGCCTGGGTGGAGTTCGGCGGCCAGCGGTTGCGGCTCAAGCCCTACGACACCTCCCATGTGCCCGCCGGCACCCCCCATCGGTTCCTCAATGCCTCGCAGACCAAAAAGATGTCCATCCTCTGGGTCTACGCCTCTACCGACATGGGCCGCACCCTGGTGGAGCCGAGGGAGTGTGCTGGTCGTGGTGTGGCAGGAGATTGAAAAGTGATCGCGGGCCCTGATTGTGGGGTCAGGCAGACAATTGGAATTGACCAGTGGAGGAAAACATGGAAAACAAGGACATCCGTGCAGCATTCATACTGGGAGCCTTTATCTGTATCGGTCTGGCCTTGCTCGGTTATTTCATATCCGGCGGCATCACCCGGATCAAAGCCTTGGACCGGACCATCGCGGTCAAGGGGCTGTCCGAGCGCGAGGTGCCAGCCAATATGGCCATTTGGCCGATCAAATTCAGCGAAGCGGATAACGACTTGAACAGCCTGTTTTCCACGATCCAAAGGAAAAACACCCTCATCGTAGAATTTCTCAAGAAGCACGGTTTCGAGAAAAAGGAGATCTTCACCTCCGCCCCGGCGATCCGGGATCGGCAGGCCCAGGACTATGGGGAATCCGACAAGGGCAAGTACCGATATACCGGCAGCTCCGCGATCAGCGTTTATACCGGCAAGGTGGATGCGGTCAGGGATACGATGCAGAAGCTGGTGGAGCTGGGCAAGCTGGGAATTGCCATTTCCGGGGAGAACTACGAGGCGAAGACCAACTTTTTATTCACCAAGCTGAATGACATCAAACCCCAGATGATCGAGGAGGCGACCAAGAACGCGAGGGAGGTGGCGGAGAAGTTCGCCCAGGATTCCAAAAGCAAGCTCGGAAAGATCAAGAGCGCATCCCAGGGGCAGTTTACCATTGAGGACCGGGATAGCAACACCCCCTACATCAAGAAGGTCCGGGTGGTTTCCACGGTGGAATACTATTTGTCGGATTGAACTTCCGATGACCGATCGGGGGTTCTTGGTCAAGGCGGCCTTGTTCTTGCGGGGTTGGACCCCAGGAGCTCGAATAGATGCCCCGTATTCCGTACCAAGCCGACGACGAGCTCGGACCTGAAGAGATCGTGGCGCGCATCCGCGCGCGTCGCGGCGGAAGACTCCTGAACCTGGATCGCGTGCTCCTTCACAGCCCGGCGTATGCCAGGGGCTGGAACGGCTTCTTGGGCGCGGTGAGGAATGAACTGAGCCTTCCGCCCCACTTGAGGGAGCTCGCGATTTGCGGCGTAGCGGTCTTGAATGGCGCCGAGTACGAGTTTCGTCATCATCTGCCGGAGTTCATCAAGGCGGGTGGAACAGAGGCGCAGGCGGAAGCGCTGCGAGGCTTCGCCGGGGCAGACGGCGACGCAGGCCTATTTAATGCGGCCGAGCGGGCGGTGATTCGACTCACCCTGGAGATGACGCGCGATGTCCAGGTATCCGATTCGACCTTTGCTGCGGTGAAGGCCGCTTTGGCTGATGCCCAGCAGGTGGTGGAGCTGGTGGGTGTGATCGCCGCCTACAACATGGTGTCACGGTTTCTCGTCGCCCTGGGCGTGACACCGGAACAAGACCTCCGGGATAACGGTTAGCAGGGACCGCATCATGGCCGAAGGGGACAAGGTCTCAGGCCTTATCGAGACCTCTGCCGCCCTTTTCCCCGCGTTTTTCACTTCCCAAGACCCGCCCGCCCATCGCCTAAAGGGTGAAAGGGGGACGTTAGGGTGGAAGAGTGGGTGGAAAAGGGGGACGTTGATGCAGGGTGGAAAAGGGGGACGTTGATGCAGAAGTTGCTTCACACTTGAACAAATCAGCTATTGGAGAAGATACTTGCAGGAGGAAGGCAGAGACCTGGAAACGAGATCAGAAGGTAGCTCTCTGACCGGACGGCTTTGTGGCTTCGTCGCAATAGCAGGACAGGGGGCCCCCCTGTCCTGCGAGAAGGACAATGGGAATTGTCAGTGCAAGTTCCTTGCGTACACTACTCCAATGCCAGCTTTTGTTAATGCCTCTGCTGTCCGGTTGACGGCATCGTGCTTGTCAAGGTAGTTGAGCTCCAAAGCCTCCATGAGCCCCTGCCTCAAGACTTCTTCCTTGGGCAAAAAGTAGTCCAAGATATCCGAAGGATGCTCGCGCTGGGCTTCGATTTCCGGATCCCCGCCTTCATGTTTGGCAGCGATGTTGGGGACCTCCTTAGCGATCTCCACTAGCTCGGTTCGCTTGTTGTAGGGTTGGATTACAATAGACTTGTACGCCTCCGTGATGTGGTGCTCGAACCGGACCGTATCCTCTAATCCGAGGGCTTTTCTGAGATAGGCAGACTGGCGAATGGTCTCGTTGTTCACCGAGTTGGAGATGTTAAGCCCAATGAGGGAGGTAGTGCCATCCTCTCGGCTGAACAATCGGGCAGTCATGAGGGTCCAGAGAATGGCGAAGGGGTTGTCGTTTCCCATGAAGACGGAGATCTTGAATTCGTTGTCCACCCCCAGCTTATGAAGAAAGTGGCCTAGTAAGACCGTTCCGGGATTGATGTTCAGGACCTGTCGCACGCCGCAGGTGGTGTAATAATGCAGGAACTCGTCGAGCCATTTGATCGGATGATCATTGGGTTGGCCAATCCCCCCGAAGTACCCCGTAATGGTGGCTGGTCCCCCCAGGTGCACGTTTGAGCCGTCGGTGCCTTTAGTGTCAAGAGTTTCGACCCAGGTGGCGCCCATTATTTGCATGGCCGCAGCAATGGCCAGGAGGTCTCCCTGGTCCTTACTCTGCTCCGCCATGTTGCGCACTCGAATAAAGCGTCCTGGCATCAAATCCTGTCTCTCGATGGCATGCCTGGCTTCAGCGATGAGCCAGGGAAAGTATTGCAGCGCGCTGATCTCCAGAGTAACGGCGTTTTTCTGGTTGAATTGCGTCATTCCAGCACCCACCCTTTGTCGATAATCGGCGAAGGGAACAAAGGCTCCCTCATCCCTTTGCTCTGTGAGCCATTGCAGGTCGTCAAGATAGGGGGATTTTTCCTCTTTCAACCGTGCAGTGATATTGCCAAGATCGCTGGCTTCTGCTGCTTTGCGGTTGATCTCTTTGGGGCCGCCATAACGCTCGACGACTTCCAGTATCTGGGTGACGACCGGATTATTACGGTCTGTCAGTAAAGCATTGATCTCGTCCACGCGTTCTTGAGGAATTGTCAAGAGGTTTTGTGACACAGGCATGGTCAATTTCCTTTCCTTTCCCGGATGTACCCTGTGCTGCGGATCGAATCGACGGGTGCTCTCCTCCGCTGTTCAGTTGATTTGCTGCTGATATCGCTCGGCAGATCCATCCTCCCATGGCTCTCGACCAGCGGGGTCTGCTTCATACTCGAGGGCGGCTTGTCCCCTTCTCCTTTTCCTCGATCGGATATCCGTTGTCGCTTTTTATCTCGGAGAAGACGATGAAGGTTTCGGTTTGGCTGACGCCGGGGAGGGAAGCAATCTGTTCCTTGACCAGGTTCCCGAGATCATTGACGTCCTTGGCCACCACCAACAGAATGTAGTCAAAACGACCGCTGACATGGTAGCACACCCGGACATGGGGAATCCGGTGAACCCCCTCTTCGAAGGACCGGATCGTCTTGGTTCTGTGTGCGACCAGCGAGACGGAGACCAGGGCCTGAACGCCATAGCCCAGCTTTTCCGGGTTCAGGATCGCCCTGAACCCCTTGAAATAGCCTCGACCCTCCAAACGTCTTATCCGCTCCAGCATGGAGGAAGGGGCCACGCCCAATTCCCTCGCCAAGTCAACATTTCTACGCCTGGCGTCCGCCTGCAATAGAGCTAATATCTTTCGATTTATATCGTCCATGGTCGAATAATATTCAATCTCCTAGGAGAAAGGTAAGCACAATATTCAGCATTTATACTTATTAGTAGAATAATAGGCGCTTGTCAAGCTTTTTTCGGGGGTGTCTCCGAGATGACGGCGGATCGTGTGACAAGCATCAAAGCCACAGAGGCCCGGGCAAAGCTCTATCAGTTGCTCGATCGGGCGGCGGAATCCCATGAACCGATTCAGATCACAGGGAAGAGGGCCAACGCCCTGTTGATCTCGGAAGAGGACTGGCGAGCCATCCAGGAGACTCTGTATCTTCTTTCCATTCCGGGTATGCGCGAATCGATCCGCAAGGGACTCAAGACCCCGGTGGAAAAGTGCAGCGAGAAGCCCGGATGGTAAAGTGGAAAATCGTCTATACCCGAGAAGCCCAAAGGGACGCTCGCAAACTAGCCGCTTCAGGGCACAAGGAAAAGGCCGAAACACCGCTGGGTACCCCTTCTGAGGATCCCTTCAAGGGCCCCCCTCCGTATGAGAAACTCATTGGAGATCTCTCGGGCGCTTATCCCGCCGCATAAATATTCAACACCGCCTCGTTTATCAAGTCCTTGAAGATATTAAGACCGTAAAGGTCATCCGGATGTGAACCCATTATGAGTAATTACGTAGGGGAGGAGGGACGTCATCTCGGCGACGGGATGGAAGGAGAAGATGATGGATGGGAAAGACCTCGAGGCGATGGATACCCATTCGATGCCATGGCAGGAGCGATTCAACGCGAGGGTGGGAGGGCCGCTCTACCCAAAGGACCTGATTGTGGACCCGGAGACCGGTATGGAGGTCCGCCTGGTCCGCTATCCGGCCGGTTTCATCAACCCGCGCCACACCCATCCCTGCGCCCACGGCCTGTATGTGTTGGAGGGGACCCTGGTCACTCAGGGGAGTCATTACGGCCCGGGGCACTTCCTCTGGTTTCCCGAGGGCAAGGTCATGGAGCATGGGGCGACCCCTGAAACAGATGCGACGGTCCTCTTCATCACCAACAAGCCCTTCACAATCCACTACCAGCTGACTGAGGGATTCAGAATTTGATTGCCCCCCCACAGATGCTCAAGCACTGTCCCGTGACATAATCCCCGAGATCGGTGACGAAAAACTCCACCCCTTTGGAAATGTCGTCAGGGACAGCCATCCTCCCCAGGGGTATTTGAGACAGAAACTGCTCTCTCTTTCCGGGAAGGGAAAACAGTATCCTTTCGACTCGCGCGGTGCTGACATACGCAGGAGAGATGCAGTTGACGGTGATGCCATACCGGCCCAGTTCCTGCGCCAGGTACCTGGTATAGGCGATGACCCCGGCCTTGGCCGCAGCGTAGGAAGCAAAGCTTCCGTCCTCCATGGTCTGAAGCGCAGCCTGGGATGAGGTGTTTACGATCCTGCCCCATCTTTGGGATTTCATGGGATCGGCGACTGCCTGACAGCAAAAGATGGTCCCCATGAGGTTCCGATCGAGGGTGGCCCTCAGATCCTCCTCCGGGACCGAGGATGCAAAGCTCCGCGACACCTCTCCGGCCAGTCCACCGGCATTGTTGATCAAGATGTCGATGCGCCCAAACTCGTCCAGCACCCTTCTCACCATACCCTCGACCTGGGCCTTCTTGCATACATCCGCTTCGATGCCGATACAATGGACCCCCAGCTTACGAACTTCCTCCACCACGGAATCCGCCGTAATCTCTTCCCCATATTTCCTGTAAGCTTCCAGGTCAATGTCGTTGATCACCACATCGGCGCCCAGCCGCGCCAGCCGCAGGGCATGCGAACGGCCTATACCGCCTGCCGCACCGGTGATCACTGTCACTTTGCCCTCGAGTTTCATTCTCTATCCCCTATCCCCTCAAATGCAAAAGAAATTGATCCGTCTCCGGAACAGTCCGGAGGACGCTGGCTTTACCCGCTGGCCTTCGCTCACCGGCCACGCAGGAGGGTGCCGGCAAGGGGGGACCGGATGTCTTCGAAGCCGATCTCAAGCGAGGTGCGCACATCCAGGACAGCAGGGACATCGCCGGCCAGCGCCTCCGCCAGCGCACCGGCCAGCTGGCCAGGCTCCTCAACCCTGAAACCTCGGCAACCGATAGCCCGAGCGATTTCGGCCATATTCATATCCGAGAGCTCAGAGGCGATCACCCGCTCCTTTTGGAAGTGCTTGACCCAGCCCAAGGCGCTGTTGTTCAAAACGACGGTCACGATGGGGATGTGCTCTTCACAGGCGGTCATCAACCCGCCCAGGGCCATGGAAAAGCCGCCGTCTCCGCATACGGCCACGCATTGACGATGGGGATAAACGAGCTTGGCAGCCAGCGCCGCCGGGATAGCATATCCCATCGCACCCGTGGAGGTGGGGGAGATGAAGGTCCCCGGGCGTTTGATCTGATAAAAGTAGGTCATGAACAATCGGTTCTCACCCCCGTCGCAGGTGAGGACGGCGTCATCGGAAACGGCCTTGCGAATCTCCGCAATGATCCGCTGCGGCAGCATAGGCACAGCATCCGAGCGGAACTCCGGCGCATCGAAAAACCCATACTTCCTCCGGACTGCTCCAACTATTTCCTTCCTGGCGTCAAGTATTTCCGCCGGGATGGGCCCCGAATCATGAATGGCGGCACTGATCTGCGACAAAGCGGCCGCTGCATCACCCAGAACCACGTGATCGCACGGGAATGTCCAGCCCGCATTCTTAGGCTCGATGTCGATCTGGATGATGATCTGGCGCTGTGGGTCGATGAGCCCGGGGTTTTCGCGTGCTGTGTCCGTAGGCGCAAGCTTTGATCCCACCACGAGGAGTGCATCCGCGTCTGACACCAGGGCGTTTGCGGCCGGCAAGCCGAAAGTTCCGAAAACACCTGCGGCCAGCGCATGCTCTTCCGGGAACGCCCCCTTCCCCGAGGCCGTGGTGACCACCGGCGCGCCGAGCAGTTCACTCAGGCCCTGCAATGCGGTCCGGGCATTATAGCCCCGTAGGCCTCCTCCGGCGATGATCAGAGGCCGCTCGGCTTCCATCAGGGCACGGGCAGCGGAAGATACCGATGCGGGGCCAGCATGGGAAGGGGGGCCCGGCAGGTACGATTGCGTCGGATAGAGAGAGGGCACCGTGTTCGGTCCCACGCGGCCGGCGAGGGCGGCGCTATGATAGAGCAAAGCCGCCGGTCCGCATTCCCCGCTCAGGGCATGCTTGATGGCCAGTTGCGTATTCTGGACGGCCTGCGCACCATCCCTGCTTTCGAGGGTGATTTTGGTTACTCCGGAGAAGCTGCGCTTCGCGTCCCAATTGCCGTATTCACCGGTCCCGGCTTGATAGGGCGCATGATGGGAAAAGGGGGCATTGTCCGACAGGTCGGCCAGCAAGAGCATCGGGGAGCTGCCCGCGTGTGCTTCGAGCACCCCCAGGAGAGCGTTGGAAAGCATGAAAAGCCCCTGTCCCAATGCAATTCCGGGTTTGCCAGTCAGCCGTCCGTATACTTCGGCCATGACGCCGGCAAGGGACTCGTGGCGGACCAGGACCGTCCTGATGGTTGACTTGTGGCTGTAGAGGGCATCGAAGATGAGCATGGCGTTGCCGCCGGGCATCCCGAAAACCATATCGATGCCAGCCTCCTCCAGTACGCGCACGATTGCCTCAGGAACGGAGACCTCTTCCCGTAGGAGCTTTTTCGTGGCCATATTTGTTCCTATCGGTTCTGTGGGTGGAATGGAAGATCGATTTGCAGCCAAAGCGCCTCGCGGCGTCCTTGCTGCCGAGCCGATCGACGAAGCAGGCCCTGATGGGGTGCTGAACTCTTAATGGAATGGCATTATGCATTCGATTCTCCCCCTCAAACCACGATGATGCTCAAGCGCTCGGGGCCGTGGACTCCCAGGGTGAGAGTCAGCTCGATGTCCGCTGTTCGACTGGGTCCTGTTTCCAGGGTGATGTTGGTGGGCGGAGAATCGCCATAGGTGGCGAAGAGATCATCCAGATCCTCGTATATCTTCTCCGCGCGGAGAATGGCCACATGATGGGCGGGCAATAAACCGATCTGAACCGGCTTTCCTTCTCGACTCGACAGGACCAGGCTGCCTGTCTCTGCCACCGCCCCTAAAACCTCCTCAATGCAGAGGGAGGCACTGGCATAGGCCTGCGTGCAACGATCCGCCGGGAGGGGGAGGGCCTTCTCCCTTTCCGTCATATTCGGACAGAAGATCGAGCCCCTTCCCTTCAGGATTTCCAGGGCCACCCGGCTCAGCTCCTCCTGGTCTTTTACCACCTGCACCTCCGCCCCGGCCTTGGCAGCATTCTGAATGAAGAGCTTGATGATCTCCCCGCGTGTCATGAGATCCTCCGCCTGAATGGCCTGGAGGCAAAGTCCGGCATCCGGCCAAGAATCTTGTCCCCGGCAATTCTTTTGGCAATCGGCCAGAAGACCCGCCCTGCGATCTGGCCCAGATTAAACAGGAGCGGCCATTTTGCCACCCAACCGAAGCCCATCATCCCCTTTCGCTCCACCCAGGGAGTGAGGCCTTTCTCCACCTTCTCCTCCCGTAGCCCGCGCAGGAGCTGGACCAGGGGCACCTTCACCGGGCAGACCTCGGCGCAGGCGCCGCACAAGGTGGTGGCGTCCAGCAGGGGATGGGCCCTCTCCATTCCGTCCAGCAGCGTGGTCAATACGACCCCCATGGGGCCGGGGTAGGTGGCGCCGTAGGTGTGGCCGCCCACCACGCGATAGATGGGGCAGGCATTCAGGCAGGCGCCGCACTTGATACATTTCAGCATCTCCCGGTATGCCCCGGCCAGGACGCGGGAGCGTCCGTTATCCACCAGGACGATGTGGAGCTCCTGGGCACCTGTAAATTCACCGGGCTTCCTCGTTCCCGTGATGACCGACATGTAGCTGGTCAGGATTTGGCCGGTGGCAGAGCGGGGGAGCAGGCGGATGAAGAGGGGGAGATCTGTCAGAGAGGGGATCACCTTCTCGATGGAGAGGACGGCGATGTGAAGAGGCGGCAGGGTGGTCACCATGCGGCCGTTTCCTTCGTTGGTGAAGAGGACGATGCTGCCGGATTCGGCCACCGCGAAGTTGGCTCCGGTGATCCCGGCCTGGGCGGAGAGGAACTCCTGGCGCAGGATCTCCCGTGCGATCTTCGTGAGGGCGGTCGGGTCCTCGGTGTAACCCGCTCCGAGCTTCTCGGCGAAGAGCTCGCCGATCTGTCTGCGGTTCTTGTGGATGGCTGGGACGATGATATGGGAGGGGCCTTCCCCGGCGAGCTGGTTGATGTACTCACCCAGGTCCGTCTCCACCGCCTCGATCCCTTCCTGGCCCAGATGCTCGTTGAGGTGGATCTCCTCCGAGACCATGGACTTGGACTTCACGACCTTCTTCGCCCCACGCTCCTTTAATAGGGAGGCGACGATCTCTCGAGCCGCCGCCGCTTCCTTTGCCCTGTAGATCGTTGCGCCTGCCCTGGTGGCATTTCCTGCAAAACGGCCAATGTAATCTTCGAGATTGTCCAATACCTGCAAGCGGAGGGCCGAGGCCTGATCTCGCCATTCCTCAAAGGGCAGCGATGATACGGCATCGGCCCGCTTTTGGGTGAAGATCTCGGTGATGTTGCGCAGGGTGGCGCGGAGGGCAGGGTCATCTAAGGCTTGGACGGCATTGGCGCGAAAGGGGATCTTCTCGGAGGAGGTCCTCATCGCAGCCCCTCCGCCAGGACGGCTGCGAGATGTTTGACCTTTATGCTGCTGCCCCGCTTCCGCAACGCATCGGCAATGTTCATCAAACAGCCATGGTCGCAGCCGGTGACGGTATCCGCCCCCGTGCTGATTATCTTATCCGCCTTCTCCTCCGCCATGGCGTACGAGACCTCGGGCAGCTTGGCCATGAAGATCCCTCCGAACCCGCAACAGCGCTCCGCATCGGGAAGCGGCACGAACTCCGCCCCCCTGACCGATCGGAGGAGGAGCAGCGGCTCCTCCCGGACGCCCAGCTCTCGGGTGAGCTGGCAGGAGGCGTGGTAGGTGATCCGGCCCTTTCCCACCAATCCCGCCTCGTGGGTCTTCAGGACATGAACCAGGAACTGGGACAGCTCGTAGGTGCGGGCCGCTGCGGCCTCCGCCTTCTCTCGCATGCGATCATCGTCTTTGAACAGCTTCGGGTAATGATTCTTTACCATGGAGGCACAGGAGCCGGAGGGGATGAGGATGGGGTCGTCGCCCTCGAAGACTGAGATGAAGTGTTCCGCTGCCTTCCTGGTCTCCTTGGTGTATCCGCCGCTGTCGGACGGCTTCCCGCAGCAGGTCTGCCCCGGGGGATAGGTTACCTCCACTCCGAAGTGGCGCAG
>JAZDMQ010000052.1:0-7889 GCA_043800755.1 bacterium
GTTGAAGGCCATCTTGGTAGAGGCCGCTGCCCAGCCGAGTCTTTCCGCGAGCTCCAGCTGGTCGACTTGTTTGGCCGTCGGCCCCGAGGCCACAATGAAGGGGTTTCTCAGCTCCACATTGCCGATGGTAACCGGCAGGTACAAAAGGTCGTCTTGCATGGGCTCCTCCCAGCTAGGGTTCAGTCCCACAAGTAGGTTTCATATGTTCTTTTCACCCCCACCCTCGCCCTCCCCCATCAGTGGGGAGGGAATTCACTGCAATCCCTTAGGTTTCCCCTCCCTCGATGGGAGGGGATAAAGGAGAGGGTGAGAGGATAAGGCCAGAAAACTTCTTCCATGAATTTCTGAGACGTGACACTTAGGTGAGTGGTTCGTATCAGTCGTTCTTGGACTCACACCCATCCGCTAACGCAGGGCCACTCTTCGGCCTTCTTCCAACGAGACATAGCCGGCATAGATCACTTCCACCACCTGTTTCGCCAGATCCAACCCACTGAGCGGCGGGCGGTCGAAAGCGATGGCCTCCATGAAATCCTGCATCTCATGAGGATACCCCAAGAACCAATCCTCGTTGGGGTTGGGGAAGGAAAGCCCGGCCTTCGTCTCCTGTTTCTCATTGAAGTAAACATCCTTTACCGGGGTTGGGTCTGTTGTGTAAAACTGGCAGGCGCGAACCGGGCAGAGGTCGAATTTCACCCGGGCATTGGTCAGACGGGCCTCCATGTTGGCCTCCATTCCCCCCAGCAGGTCATCGGTGGCCAAGAAAACTCCCTTCGTCCCATCGGTGAAGGTCACCGTAAGCAGCGACCAGTTCTCCACATCTCCCCAACCGGTAACCAGAGGACTGCCTTTCGTACCGGCAAAGGCCGAGGTCTTGGTCAGGTCGGTCCCATCTGCCCAAACCTCCTTGGCCAGGATGGGACGGCCATACTTTTTCTCTCCCTCGAATCGTTTCAAGAAAAGGCCGGCACCGATGGGGTGTGCGCTGAGGCGGGCCATCGCTCCGCCCCCGGCATGGCGCCACCATTTGGCATACTCCGCATGCGAGCCGCTGTGAGATTCCTCGCCCCGGATTTCCAGAATGGCTCCGGAGACGAGACACTTCTCAATCAGTTCCAGGGCTTTCTTGAACGACGGAGCGTGCACCCAGTTTTCCGCATAGCAGAATTTTACCGGATGGGCCGCCATCACTTTGCTCACCTTTTTGAGGTCCTCCTGGACCCTCTCCAGCATCTTCTTTTTGGGCGTGGCCCCGACCTGTTCATCCGGTTCGCCCTGGCCAAAATAACCCGTCAAGGGTTTCTCGCAGATGATATGTTTGCCCGCCTGCGCAGCCTCCAGGACCATGGGGAGATGGAGGGCGTTGGGAACAGCGAGGTCCACCACCTCGATGGATGGGTCGTCCAGGATATATCGGTAATCATCATAGCATTGGGGGATGCCGTACTGCCGTGCCAGGTCTTCAGCCCGAGTTTTACGGAGACTTGTGATAGCGACAATCTCCACGGGCACGCCCTGAACCTGGCGGTAGGAGCGGAGATGAAAAGAGGCAGCAAACCCCGCGCCCACGATTCCAATTCTGACAGCCTTTTTCATAGATTGCCCCCTTTCCGGGAATGAAACCCTTGGACTTGTGTTGCGTTCAATTTCAATGTGCACGCTAAAGGGCGTATTGCCGTTTGTCAAGCAAAATCATGGTCTTGCTTTCTTGTCTTGACAATGGCGTGGGATTCATGTTAGCGATGCATCCAAGGCCCTGGGATATCTTGAGTCGTCAGAGCAGGAGAGGTCCATTATAAACCAAAAGGCCCAAGGCCCCGAAGGCGGAGTGCGGGCATTTTGCAGCGCTTCTCGCTGACGGAGGCCATGCGCTTTTCCGGCAAAGGAGGTCTCTTATGGACAAAGTGCGACTGGGGATGGTGGGTTCCCGTTTTGCAGCCCGAACTCATCTGGCCAATAATTTTGCAAAGCTCAGGGGATGGAAGGTGGAAGTCGTCGGGATTGCCTCCAGCACGGAGGCAAGCGCTCAACAAGCTGCCAAGGAGTTCAACATCCCCTCTGTTTACACCGATTATCGGAAGCTCCTGGAGAGGAAGGATGTGGATGTCATCGATCTCTGCACCCCTACCAATCTCCACGAGGAGATGATCATCGCGGCGGCAGAGGCTGGAAAACATATCATCTGCGAGAAGCCACTCACCGGTTATTTTGGAGAAGACGTAGAGGGGGAAGGGATCGGATTTCGGGTTCCCCGGGAGGTGATGCTAAGGGGTGCAATGGAGAGCTGTGCAAGAATCCGGAAAGCTGTGGAAAAGAGTCGAATCCGGTTCTGTTATGCAGAGGATTGGGTTTACGCCCCCCCCATCGCCAAGCTGAAGCGGATCGTGAAGGTGAGCGGTGGAACCATCATGGATATGCGGGCCGAGGAAAGCCATTCCGGTTCTCACGCAGAATACTCTCGGAAATGGAAGACTTCCGGAGGGGGAGCGCTGCTTCGCGTCGGCTCCCACCCCGTGGGTACAGCCATTCATCTTAAATCCTATGAAGGGCAATTGCGGGAGGGTAAGCCCATAAGGCCAAAATCCGTGACCGGCGAGATGGGACAGCACACGCGTATTCCCTCTTTCCAACGAGAGCCCAGGAAGTGGTTGGTCACCTCGTGGGAGGATGTGGAAGACTGGTTTACGGCGATCATCACGTTTGAGGACACCTCCAAGGCAGTGGTCTTCGCCTCGGATGGCATCCTGGGCGGAGTGCGAAAATGGATGGAGGTCTACCTCTCCAACGCAGTCGTCTTTGCCAACATCAATCCCAATAATGCGTGTCAGGTCTACGCCCCTGATCCTGACGTCTTCAAGGATGAATACATTACGGAGAAGCTGGCGACAAAGGCAGGATGGAACTTTGCAAGTCCGGATGAGGACTGGATGGGAGGCTATCCCCAAGAATTAGAGGATTTCATCGACTGCCTCCTCGAGGGGCGCGAACCCATCTCGGGCTTGGACCTTGCCGAAGATACGGTCAGGGTCATCTATTCTGCCTATCTCTCGGCGGAGAAGGGTCAGAGGGTGGACTTGGCGTGAGCCCTTAGGCCAGGACCCTTTTAAACAACGGAGGTGTATCTTGAAGATCGGACTTAACCCGGCCTTTCTTTTTGCTCATTATGGAGATCAGGTTTTTTATGACCAAGTCATTGCAGGGGCTGCGCGTGCCCGGGAATTGGGTTTCCCGTCTCTGGGTCTGGAAATATACTGTGATGAGCAGTATGACGCTTATACCCCTCAAAATATTCGCCAAATTCGTGATCATTTCCATGCCTTGGGATTGGAATCCACTGCTTTCTTGGCGTGTGCACCACGCGCCAAACTCGCCAGCATTACAAAAGAAATCCGCCAGGAAGGGAAGAGGGATTTCGAGCGTATCGTCGATGTCGTTTCCCAAATGGGACTTACCGATACGATCTCATTGGTCTCTTCCGCTCCACCGGAAGCGGTTATTTCTTATATGGAGACATACCCAGGAGCGCCACCGGAATCGATTGTACTGCCTCCCTCAGGCAGCTGGGAAATGGTATGGAATACCTACGTAGAAACAATCAGGGAATGCCTGGAAATGGCGGTTTCAAGAGGTCTGCGTCTTGCTATAGAACCCCTGCCTATGTCGGTTGTGAGCACAACGGATGGTTATCTACGATTAGCCGACGAAATTCGATCCAAGGATTTTGGCATCCTCATCGATACCTCGCACCTGTTTTACCAACGGGAAAGCTTGCCCGTGGCAATTGAGAAGGTCAAAGGGCAGCTCTTTGGCTTTTGCGCCTGCGACAATGACGGCGTGCAGGACTTCCACTGGGCTCCGGGCAAGGGTAACATCGGCTGGCGAGAAGTTCTGAGAACCTTGAGAAAGGTCGGTTATGAGGGCTATGTTGACCTCGAAATCAATGTGGCCGATGAACCCGACCTTACTTACCTGAATGCCCGTGAGTATCTCGAAAACATTCTGCATGAGCTGTAAAGCGAATCCACGAGAGTGGAAATCAGGATTTGACTCAGGAGGGCAAAAGCCTAAAGAGCTCAGACTCAAGGATGATTACAAGATAGGGAAAAGGGGTATCGTTGGGAGGAAAGATGAACAACAACCAGCCATCGATCAAGCGTTCTCTGGAGTTGAACATTCTCCCCAACCGGGAAGAGGCGGGGAAAGCCGCAGCCAGAGAGGTATCCCGGGCCATGAAACGCCTCATCGTGGAGAAGCGCGGGGTCAAGATGGCCTTTGCCGCCGCCCCTTCCCAGAATGAATTCCTGGCCCACCTGTCCAAAACAAGAGACCTCGACTGGGGCGAGGTCATCTGTTTCCATCTGGATGATTACGTGGAGCTGCCGCGGCTGCATCCGAATACTTTCGAGGCCTATCTGAAGGAACACCTTTTCGCTCGTGTCCGTCCCAAGGCGGTTTACTTCATGAAGGCACTGAAGGGTGGGGGGGAGCAGGTGGCGCGGCAATATGCTGCCCTCATCGGGCGAGAGGGTGGTCTGGACATCGCCTGTGTCGGGATCGGGGAGAATGGACATATCGCCTTCAATGAGCCGGGCTCCGACATTCATGATTCCGAGATGGTCCGGCTCGTCACTATACAGCCCCGTTCGGTCAGGCAGCAGTATCGTGACTACAAAGATCACCCCAACCCGGAGGCCCGGTATCCTTCCCTGGCAGCCGTTCCCCGGAGAGCCATCACCTTGACCATTCCGGCCATCCTCTCGGCCAAAGAGATCTATGCCATCGTCCCCGGGCCCCAGAAGGCGGATGCGATGAGGAAAATGTGGGAGGGGCCCATCTCATCCACCTGTCCTTCATCCGCGCTGAGACTGCACCCTTATGTAAGAATCTATCTGGATCGGGATTCCGCAGGCAAGTTGAGATAGGCCCTTCTTCTACCAAAAGGAGCTTTCATGCAAAGCCCGAGTCCGAATGCCTCCAAGCAGGTCAGCGTGTTCGAAGGCGTGACGGCTTACCACTGGCTGATAGTCATCGTTGCGGCCTGCGGCTGGGTGTTTGACGTCGTGGATATGCGGATTTTCACTCTGGCGCGGGAACCGGCCCTCAAGGAACTCCTGGGGGGCGGAGCGGCGGACGCGGTGGTCAAATCGTGGAGCGGGTGGGCCACGGCAGTGATGATGATCGGTTGGGCGACAGGGGGCATCATCTTCGGCACGATGAGCGATCGCTGGGGCCGTGTCAAAACGATGGTCCTCACCCTGCTGGCCTATTCAGGATTCACCGGGCTCTGTGGCCTCGCGCGGACGCCACAAGAGTTCGTGATCTACCGGTTTCTCGTCGGCTTGGGCATGGGGGGCATGTTTGGGGCGGCGACCACGCTGGTGGCGGAGAGCGTTCCGGGCAATTTCCGCTCATTGGCTCTGGGTGTGCTCCAGTCCCTCTCGGCGTGCGGCAACATCATCGGTTCCCTCCTGAGCACGCAGATCAGGCCCGGTCAGGCCGATTTCCTTTTCGGCTACTCCGGCTGGCGGATCATTTTCTTCGTGGGGGTGCTGCCGGCTCTGCTGGTGATCCCCATCCTTACCTTTTTGCGAGAGCCCCCGGCGTGGAAGGAAGCCAAGGAGAGATCCAAAGGTGCCAGGGGCGAGCGGAGGGATATCGGCTCGATTCCGGATTTGTTCCGCCATCCGCGCTGGCGAAAGAACCTGCTGGTCGGGGTCGGCCTGGGCCTGGCGGGTATGGCCGGACTCTGGGGCATCGGCTTCTTCTCGCCGGAGCTGATTTCCATGGCACTGAAGGGCGAGTCGCAGACCGTCATCGACACGGTGCGCGGTTACGGGACCGCCTTGCAGGACGTGGGATCCCTCCTGGGGATGATGACGTTCACCCTGGTGGCCACGTTTGTAGGTCGGCGACCGGCCTTTGCCGGCTCGTTCATCCTTTGCCTGATCACGACCATCTTCGTCTTCAACAATCTGAAGTCCGGGACTGACGCCTACTGGATGCTGCCGATGATGGGCTTCGCCCAGCTGTCGGTCTTCGGCGGGTACTCGATCTACTTTCCCGAACTCTTTCCGACGCGGCTTAGGGGCACGGGAGTGGGCTTCTGCTACAATACCGTGCGCTATCTCGCCGCCGCATTTCCGCCCATGCTGATGGGGCTGAACCAACTGCTCATACAGCATAGCGTCGCGGATCCCTTCCGCAAAGCCGCCACCGCCCTGTCGCTCATCTTCGTTCTCGGCCTGGTGGCGTTGATCTGGGCGCCCGAAACCAAAGGCCAGCCGCTGCCGGAAGACTGAAGTTGTCCTGGGCATCGGATCCAGGATCCAGCAGAAGGTCCAAGGAAACGCAGGGGTGACCCCTAAGCGAACTAACCGAAGCGTACGGTAGCGCTTAACGCTTATGTCTATAGAGTAGAGTGGGGAGAGGAGCAGGAAGAGAAAGGAGTACTCTTCTGCATGAGATACTTCGTGAGATATGGCGGGAAGAGGTTGTCCCTCGATGTGAGCGATGAACGCGTTGTCGGGATCCTGTCCCCCAAACCGGAGAAGGCAGTCAAGGACGTGGGTTCGGCCGTTCATGCCGCGCTGCAGCGACCAATCGCCTCTGTGTCCCTGGCGAATCTTCTAAAGGGCAAACGGACAGCACTCATTGCCACCGTCAACCATACACGCCCTTCCCCCAGAAGGCTGCTATTGCCCGTCCTGGAAACGTGCCGCCGTCAAGGGGTTGTGGCCTCGATCATCATAGCCACGGGGCGTCATCGGCAGATGACGAAGCCCGAGTTGGCGAAGCATCTGGGGGCTGATGTCCTCAAGGCCTATGCCGTGCTTCAGCACGACCCCTTTGACGACGCGGCGATCCTGAAAAAAGGCTGCACAAGTCGGGGCACGCCGATCTGGGTCAACAAGGTTGTGGGCGAGCACGACGTGGTGATCGGAATGGGCATTATCGAACCTTCCTACCTCTGCGGCTGGTCAGGAGGAAGAAAGATCCTTATGCCAGGTCTGGCACACCATACGTCGATCGACAACAACCACTTTTTCCTGACTCATCCCGAGACGAAAATCGGGCGACTGGCGGGGAATCCCGTCAACGAAGATGCTGTCGAGTTCGCATCGAAGCTCCCGTTGCACTTCATCGTGTATGCAGTCGTCGGCCCTGACGACGAGGTCGTCAAGGTCGTAGCGGGACATCCAGTAAAGGCCCATGAGGCCGGCTGCGCGTGGGGCCAACGAATCTATAAAGTGGAGAAAATGGAAGCCGACATCGTCATCTCTTCGGCAGGCGGGGCCCCGTATGACTGTGACCTCGTACAGGGAAAGAAGGCTGTTATCCCGGCCATCGAGACCGTGAGGAAGAATGGCGTTGTCATTCTGTGCGCTGAATGCCCGGATGGGCTCGGGGCGGAGGAGACATTTCTGGCGTGGCTCAAGGACAAGACGCCTATGGAGGTGGCCCGAGACGTTCTTGATCGGAAACAGTTCAACCTCGGGGCACACGGCGCGAACATCCTGGCCAAGCCGATTGTGCAGAAGAACGCGACGGTCATCCTTGTCACATGTCCGGCAGTGGCAGCCCAACTTCGCGGCACATACATTGTCACGGTGCGTTCCTTGCGCGAGGCCTGGAAAACGGCGAATCTGCTTGTTGGTTCGTCTTCGAGCGTGCTGTTCATCGAGAAAGGTCGACGTCTGATTCTGTGCTAATAATGAAGAGCGAGTGGTGGTAAGCGCTCGTCCTCGCCCCGGGGCTTTTTCACATTTCGTCTTCGCTGCGGTATCTACAGCTGAAGCCTGGATCTTCCCCGGAATTTTCCAAGACCCGATACCGGAATTTTCCCTTCGGATTGGTTGTCCCATGTGAGGGCTGACTCATTGCGGGCAAGC
>JAZDMQ010000093.1:0-4186 GCA_043800755.1 bacterium
GGCGGCTCGGGCACCGGCATCGCCGCCCTCATCAACGGCACCTGCGATGTTGCCGAGTCCTCTCGGTCCATGAAACCGGCGGAGGTGGTGCAGGCCAAGTCTAAGGGCATCACCCCCAAGGAATTCAAGGTCGCCCTGGACGGAATCGCCGTGGTGGTCAATCCCAAGAATCCAGTCTCCCGATTGAGCTCTGAAGAGCTGCGGGGGATCTTCATGGGCAGCCTCACTGATTGGAAGCAGGTGGGCGGAAAGCCCGGCCAGATCGTGGTGCTCTCCCGCGAGGTGAACTCGGGGACCCACGTCTACTTCAAGGAACACATCCTGCGGAGGGGAAAGGAGAAGGGACCGGAGGAATTCGCACCGACTGCCCTGCTGATGTCCTCCTCGCAGGCCATTGCCGATGAAGTCGCCAACAATCCCAACGCCATCGGCTATTACGGGATGGGATATATTAGCCCCAAGCAGAAGGTGATCGCGGTGGCCAAGGAGGAGCAGGGCCGTTATGTAAAGCCCTCCACCGAGGATGTGCGCAAGGGAAGGTACCCCATCTCCCGGCCCATCTACTGGTATACCAAGGGGGAGCCTCAGGGGACAGTCAAAGCAATGCTGGACTTTGTCTTTTCCAAGGAAGGACAGGAGATTGTATCCAAGTTGGATTTCGTCCAGGTGAAGTAGACTGGGCTCGTTCTACCGGCCCCTTTCCACAGCGAACCGGGAAGGGAGACTTTCAAGCCTCCCTTCCCTCCTTATCTTCGGCAAGGGGGCTCGGGTGGAGGATTTTCTATCTTGGTATCCCGGCGTGCGCGATCTATATGGGAGCTTTTGATCGAGAGGTGGATCTCCCTCAACGGAATGGCTTCCATCCTCCTGGTGGCCCTGATCTTTCTCTTTCTGCTCCGGGAGGGGCTGTCGGTCTTCAAATTCACTTCCCTTAAGGATTTCCTTCTGGGCGAGAATTGGTATCCCATCTCTGATCCCCCCGATTCGGCATCCTCCCCCTGATCCTCGGCTCTCTCCTGGTAACCCTCGGTGCCCTGATCCTCTCCATCCCTCTCGGCATCGGCGCGGCGGTCTTCATCTCGGAGGTCGCCCCCGCCTGGGTTCGCGACTGGCTCAAATCAGGGGTGGAGCTTCTGGCCGCGATCCCCAGCATCGTGATCGGATTTATTGGAATGGCAGTCTTGGCGCCCTGGGTCAGGAACCTCTTCTCTCTCCCCACCGGCCTGACCGCCCTTACCGGATCCATTGCCCTGGCCTTCATGGCCATGCCCACCATCGTGAGCATTGCCGAGGATGCCCTGACTGCGGTGCCTTCCGCTTACCGGGAGGCCTCCCTGGCGCTGGGCGCCACCCGCTGGCAGACCATCTATCGGGTGGTGGTTCCCAGCGCGGCCTCCGGGATCTTGGGCGCCGTGATGTTAGGGGTGGGCCGGGCCATTGGAGAGACCATGGCAGTGATGATGATCACGGGCAATGCGGCGGTCATCCCTCGCAGCTTCCTCCAACCGGTGCGCACGCTCACCGCCACCATCGCCGCCGAGATGGGAGAGACGGTGCAGCAGAGCCCACACTACTTTGCCCTGTTTGCTATCGGCATCGTCCTGTTTGTGATCACCTTCCTCATCAACTTCGGGGCCGGGGCGGTGCTCTCCCGAAAGGAGAGGTGAATTGCCAGAGGTAAGAAACCAAAACTCAGCCATCTCCTATGAGCCGATGACGGAAATCGGGCATCAGATCTTGGGGCGAAGGCTCCGCTGGGGGCCACGGGTGGCGGAGCGGATCGCCTTCTTCCTCCTCTTTCTGGCCACCCTGATCATCATCATCCCGGTGGGACTCATCGTGGCCACCATCCTCTATCAAGGCCTACCCGCCCTCAACTGGGATTTCCTGACCAAAGCGCCGACGATGGGGATGAGGGAGGGGGGGATCTTTCCAGCCATCGTGGGAACCCTCTACCTGGTCTTGGGAACAGTCCTCTTCGCCCTCCCCCTTGGGGTCTGTGCGGCCATCTACCTGACCGAATACTCCCGGCAAGGTCGGCTCACCCGCTGGATTCGTCTGGCCATCGCCAACCTGGCCGGGGTCCCCTCAGTGGTCTATGGACTCTTTGGCCTGGGCCTCTTCGTCATCTTCCTGAAATTTGGAACCTCAATCTTGGCCGGCTCCCTGACCCTGGCCATCATGATTCTGCCGGTGATCATTACGGCCTCGGAGGAGGCTATTCTGGCCGTCCCACGCTCATTTCGCGAGGCCAGCTTGGCCCTGGGGGCGACCCGATGGCAGACCATCTGGAAGATCGTCTTGCCGAACGCGATCCCCGGGATCCTGACCGGGGCCATCCTGGGGATCAGCCGGGCCGCAGGAGAGACCGCCCCTATCCTCTTCACCGTGGCTGCCTTCTATCTGCCCAGCCTTCCCAAGTCGATCTTCGATCAGGCCATGGCCTTGCCCTATCACCTCTATGTCATTGCCACCCAGATTCCGAATATCAAGATGGAGACCAAGGCGGGAACCGCCCTGGTTCTGTTGATTTTGGTGTTGAGCATGAACCTGGGCGCCATCCTCATCCGATCGCGCTTCCGCAGGAGAAAGAAATGGTAACGATGCCCTCGCCCATAGAAGGGCGCACCGGTCAGGTTACCCTCGATCCCTCCGCCCGGGGTCCAGGCCATCCGCGGCCGGAGGCCAAGATCAAGGTAGAAGGACTCAATTTCTATTATGGGAAGGTGAAGGCCCTGTGTGACATCTCCATGGAGATCCCCGACCATCAGGTGACCGCCTTGATCGGGCCCTCCGGCTGCGGCAAAAGCACCTTCCTGCGCACCCTGAACCGGATGAACGACATCATCTCCGGTTCCCGGGCCGAGGGAAAGGTACTGATCGATGGGGAGGATATCTACGGGGACGAGGTCGATGTCATCCAGCTGCGGCGACGGGTGGGGATGGTCTTTCAAAAATCGAATCCCTTCCCCTTTTCCATCTACAACAACATTGCCTATGGCCTTAAGATCGGGGGGATCCACCAGCGGGCCCAGATCGAGGAGATCGTGGAGCAAAGCCTGAAGGATGCGGCCCTCTGGGAGGAGGTCAAGGATCGCCTCCACATCAATGCCCTGGACCTCTCCGGGGGGCAGCAGCAGCGGCTCTGCATCGCCCGGGCCCTGGCCATCAAGCCCGAGATCTTGCTCATGGACGAGCCGGCCTCGGCGCTGGATCCCATCTCCACCGCCAAGATCGAGGAGCTGATCAATCAGCTCAAGAGCCAGTACACCATCGTGATCGTCACCCACAACATGCAGCAGGCCGCCCGGATTGCTGATTACACCGCCTTCTTCCTCCTGGGGGAATTGATCGAATTCGACCGGACGGAGCTGATCTTCACCAGGCCCTCGGATCATCGCACTGAGGACTATGTGACAGGGAGGTTTGGATAATGGAACAGCACTTTCATGGACAACTGGAGTCGCTGAAGAGCCAGCTTCTTTCTATGGCCAGCCTGGTGGAGGAGGCGCTTCACCGATCGATCAAGGCCTTGGTGGAGAGGGATCAGGATTTGGCCTTGTTGGTCTTGAACTCCGATGATGCCATCAACATGGCGGAGATCAAGATCGACGACTTCTGCCTCAAGCTGCTGGCCCTGTATCAGCCAGCGGCTATCGACCTGCGCTTCATCACCTCCGCCTTCAAGATCAATAGCGACCTGGAGCGGATGGGCGATCAGGCGGTGAACATCGCGGAGAGGACGATTGAGCTTTTGGAGGAACCCCAGCTCAAGCCCCTGATCGATCTCCCCCGCATGGCCGAGCTATCGCAGAAGATGGTCAAGGACAGTCTGGATGCCTTCGTCCGCAAAGACCCGGAATTGGCCCGCGATGTCTGCCGCCGCGACAACGAGGTGGATGCCCTGAACGATCAAGTCTTCCGGGAGCTACTCACCTACATGATGCAGGACCCACACACCATCACCCGGGCCGTCCATCTCCTCCTGGTGGGCCGACATCTGGAACGGATTGCCGACCACGCCACCAACATCGCAGAGGATGTAATCTACATGGTCCAAGCCAAGACCATCAAGCACCGCTTCGATGTGCGGCGGATCGATGTGTGAGGTTAACCCCGCAAACGAGCCTCCAGGGCTTTTAGAACCTCTTCCGCCTGGTACCGGTCATAACGCTCCGGCCGGAAA
>JAZDMQ010000095.1:0-2846 GCA_043800755.1 bacterium
CCGTCTCTGAGCAGATCAAGAACCTCGAATTAGCCGATATCTTTCCGCCCCGCGATCTGTCAGCCCTCCAGCTTGATCGCGGTCGGCTCCGGGTCCTGCTCGCTACCGGCGATGTCATCCCGGCCCGCGGAACCGACCGGGCCATCCGCAGGCGTGGGGACGATTTCTCCTATCCGGTGGCAGCAACCCAGGATCTGCTTGCCTCCGCTGACCTTACCGTCATCAACCTGGAGGCCCCCCTGATCAAGGGATGCCCCCGCCATAGTTCCCGCTATCAGTTCTGCGGACGCCCCGGCTTCGCCGAGGCCCTCAAGCTCGCCGGTGTGGATGTGGCCACCCTGGAGAACAACCACATCGAAAATTATGGGCGATCCGGCATCGCTGAGACGATCAGGCATCTGGAGGCCGTTAACATCGCGTGGGCAGATCGGCGAAGGCCAGCCATCTGCGAGGTGCGGGGCCTCAAGTTCGGCTTTCTCGCCTTCAACGGAGTCGGCGAGGTGATCGAGCGACCAGGGATGGTTGCCCAGATCCAGGCCCTGCGGCCCCAGGTGGACATCCTGGTGGTGGCCTTTCACTGGGGTGCAGAGTATGTCGAACTGCCCCAGGCCGCGCCGGGCATCGCACCCGATGATCCCATCGAAATCGCCCATCTGGCAGCCGATGCCGGCGCCGACCTGATCCTGGGCAACCACCCGCACCAGGTTCAGGCGATCGAGATCTACCAAGGCAAGTTCATTGCCTATGCGCAGGGGAACTTCATCTTTGACCAGATGTGGAGCGAGGGAACCCGGGTGGGGGTCCTGGGCCGCTACACCTTTTACGACCGGGCCCTGGTTAAGGTCGAGTTTCTGCCGGTCCGGATCGAGAATTATGCCCAGCCAGTGCCACTCCAGGGGGAAGAGGCGAAGGCAGTGCTGGAACAGATGAAGAAGGCGAGTGAGCAACTGGCCTACGGGTTGGCTGCAGCCCAAGCGAAAGTAGACAGATCCATTGCGCGGGAGGAACCATGAAAACCTTCATGACTGGTGCCACCGGGTTCATCGGCACTCCCCTCGCCAGAAGGCTGGTCCAGGCCGGGCACGAGCTCTTCTGCCTGGTCAGAGAGACCAGCCAGGTCGGGGAACTTGAGAAATTGGGAGCCACCCTGATCAGGGGCGACGCGAACAACAGGGATTCCCTGTGGGAGGGTATGAAGGGCTGCGACTGCGTGATCCACCTGGCCAACATCTACTCCTTCTGGGAGCCCGACAGGCGAGTCTATACGACCGTCAATATCGAAGGTACCCGAAGTGTCATGGAATGCGCCTTGGAAACGGGCGTTTCCAAGGTGGTGCATGTAAGCACGGCAGCGGTTTACGGAAAGCCAGCGGATTCCTCTTTCACCGAAGAAAGCCGGGTCGGTCCCGTCCGCTTCAGCGAATATGCCCGAACCAAGTATGAAGGGGACCTGATCGCCTGGGAGCTCTATCAGGAGAAGGGGCTGCCCCTGGTCATGATATTCCCTGGTGCTGTCTTGGGTCCAGGCGACACCAAGGCGACCGGGCAATATATTAGAGACTTGATTCATCGCCGGCTGCCGGCCACGGTTTTTTGCGCCTCCGTCCTGACCTTTGTTCATGTGCAGGATGTAGCCGGGGCCATCGTCAGGGCAGCAGAGAAGGCAGGCAACATTGGGGAGAAATACCTGGTGGGCAAGTACCAGCTATCAATCCGGGAGTGCAACGAGATGATCGAAGAGATCTCCGGGGTTCCCCTGCCCAAGATCCATCTTCCCGATTTCCTGGTCATGGCCGCGGCTGCGGTTTTGACAGCATGGGCTGATTTGACCCAAAAGCCGCCCCTGTGGGGGATGTCCACGGATCAGATGAGGACGCTGAAAGAGGGGTTCAGGTTCGAGGGGAGCAAGGCGGAGACAGAATTGGGCCTCACTTACACACCTATCCGCACAGCGATTGAGGAGTTGGTGGCATCGATCCGAAGCGAACTTCCCTGAAAGGAGGTCCTATGTTTATTGTCTGCGCCAAAGAAAGGCGATTGCAACTTGCCCTATTTTTTGCCACTCTAATCTTCGCCCTGGGGGCCATGGCGGCCCATGCGGCTAACTTGGGCCAGGAGTTGAACAATGTCCAGGTCAGGGACGCGGAGGACAAGCCCGCCTGGATCCCTGACTTCGGGAAGAAGCTGATTGGGGTATTCTATAATGACGCCGATGAAGCAGATATGAACGATCCCCTGGCCGATGTCCTGAACGCCAAGAACTTCGATGAGAGCAAATACCGGGGAATGGGGGTTGGCGATCTGAAGGACTCCAAGTTGCCCAACTTCATCATCCGCAAGATCATCCGGGGGAAGATCGAGAAGTATAACACTACCATTTTGACCGATCCTGACCTGAGCCTGGCCGGGGCCTGGGCCCTGGGGGACTGCAACAACACCTCGGTCTTCCTCTTGATTGGAAAGGACAAGAAGGTGAAGTATGTGAAGAAGGGGCCGATCCGCGGGGCGGAGATTGATGGGATCGTAAAATTGATCGAGGACCTGATCAAATAAACCCCCAGGGCGCAGGCCCGACGCGGAAA
This sequence comes from bacterium, assembly GCA_043800755.1. Taxonomy (GTDB): domain Bacteria; phylum Methylomirabilota; class Methylomirabilia; order CAVQYV01; family CAVQYV01; genus JAZDMQ01. Next base: position 2,583 of record JAZDMQ010000095.1, read on the forward strand.
GGGCCTTTAGGTAGGGAGGAGGGATGGAGGATGAGTTACTATTTCAGCAAGACCATTGCTGCCTCCTTTGAGGAGGCGATAGCGCGGGTCACGGAAGGCCTGAAAAAGGAGGGCTTCGGCATCATCACGGAGATCGATGTCCGGGAAACCCTGAAAAAGAAGCTCGGCGCCGAATTCCACAACTACAAGATCCTGGGCGCCTGCAACCCCCCTTTTGCCTACGAAGCCCTGCAGATTGAGGACAAGGTAGGAACCCTGCTGCCC
>JAZDMQ010000101.1:0-2875 GCA_043800755.1 bacterium
CCTCCGCAACACCCTTGCCCAGACCTCCGGCTCCCACTGATCCTTGGTGAACCGCCAGTCCGGGCTCCGCAGCAAGGCCAGATACCCCTCCGGCCCTTGCATCTTCAATAGATGGATCAGGGTCTTGTATTCGGGCGAGCCGACGGGCTTCAGAGTATCCCGATTGTTGGTCGCAATGAGGATGATCCCACCCTGCTTCACGGCCGGGATGGCCCCCACCCCTGCCTTGGCCGTCTGGTAGTGGTCCCTGCCCACATATCCGCCATGGGTGAGCACGACATCGAAGGGTCCATCCAGGGGGATCTCGGCATAGGCCTTGATCGCCTGGTAGGCCTTCCGGTGGGCCTCCACCAGGTCGCCGGCGAAGACCTGGGTGAGGCACAGGTCCTTGTCCAAGGTGACATTGACCAGGAAATCGACCCCCACCGTCCTGGCCACCTCCAGGGCCTCCTCGTGGCAGGGATTCCCTTCGAGGATCAGGTTGGTGGCATGGAGATCCTCCAGATAGTCGGGGCCGTGAAACCTCTGGATGGTCTTCACATCCACCAATCCCGGGCAGATCGACTTCCTGCCTCCGGAGATCCCGGCCATGAAGTGGCTCTCCACCAGCCCGGTGGCAACCTTGAGATCGGAGGAATAGAAGTGCCGATTGACATAGACCGCGGTCCCCCTCTGGGTCTTGCCGATGCTCGCCAGGAGGCCCTTCCCCTCACAGTCGTGGTCCAGGATGGGAAACTGCCTGACGACTTCTTCTCCATACATCTCCACCTTCTCTTCTTCGGTGCTGGCCCGATGCATCCCGGTGGCCACAATGATCTTGATGTTTTCTCTGCGGAGGCCGGAACCCTCGAGGAGCCTCAATAGAGGGATGAGAATGCCGCCCTCTCCCTTGTAGGGGACCGGCCGGGTGATGTCCGAGACCGCGATGGCCACCGACATCTGTTCAGGGGGCTTTCCCTTGGCCCGAATGATCTCCCGTAGGGCGGGACTGCCAACGGGGTGGAGGAGGGCCTCTTCCATCGCCCCCTTGGGATCAGGGAGGGCCTGGACATGGCCCATGGTCAACTCGGAACAGTTAGGCGGCACTGAGACTTCAAGGAGATCCCTGCCAAATTCCAGGCTAATCTTCTTCCAGCCCCTGCGGTCCATCCTCTCCAAGTCCCTTCTGACCTCCGGCGTCATCATGGCTCACCCCTCCCCCTCTCCTTCGGTTCCTCTGCCCCTGTGGATGTGCTTCATCCCAAATAATACCCTGTTTTTCTTGAGATTGCACTATTGATCTTGTTGATCTTAAGCCAGGCCAGGACTGAAGATGCAGGGATTCAGGGGTTGGCCGTCCTGCAAGGCAGCCCGGTCCAGGCCGCCACTTGCAAAATTCATGTGAAAAAAAGGATTGACAGAGGAGGCCAAGGGGAGTAAAAAGGCCAACAAAGCACAGTCTGACAAGCCGGAAGGGATTTAGTCACTTAAATTCAACAAGGCGGTCTTGGCCAAACAAGGAGAAAAGACATGTTCGGGTTTGGCTTCACCATGGTCACGGTCTTCGTCGAGTCGATTACCAAGATCGGCAATCCCGACTGGTTTGGGCCCTATTACAAGCTGCATATCGAGTTTAACGATATGGGAACCACCGTAAAAAAAGGCTCGGTGGCAGCCGGAGGGGTGGGGTCTCTCTGCGGGATCCAGGATGGCTGTGCCTTTCCCTCGGACAGCGTCCTCTGGATCACCTTGACCCTCAACGATGACCAGGGTGCCTTTGGGGCGGGCGAGCTGCCGGTCAGCATCATCTCCGATGCCAACACGCTGCCGCTCGAGGTGGAGGGCGTCGCCACTGCGAACCCCGCCCGGGTCGGCTTCTTCGACAAGGTCTTGGACAACTGGATCGTCACCAACCTCCCGATAAAGGAAGACAGTGACGGGTTTTGGGCCAGCCGCACGGTCAGGGGCACGGGTGAGAGATGTGCGAGGATTACCCTCAAGGTCTGCATCCAGAGCGATTTACAGAATCAGACCTGGCTCCGTTGGCGGACCTACGGGGAGTACCTCGCCCTGTTCCACGGCCTATCCGGAGCCTGGTTGGGGGATTGGACGAATCAGTGGAATCAACATGCCCAGCAGATGAAGGACCTCCTTCTCCCCCTCTTCAAGCTCGGCTTTGCCTTTGGCGGCGTAGCTCCTGAGAGGATCTCGGCGGTGGCCTCGGAGAAGCTCGGAGTTCGCGACTCACAAGACCTCGAGGCCTGGATAAAGGCACTGCAAGGCTTTGCAGATCAAGCGGAAAAGGGCAGCTTCACTATCCCTGATCTGGCGGGCGAAGCCCCCGCACACCTCATGCGCGTGTGGCAGGGCTATCTGGAGAAGGGGGAGGTGCTCAAGGAGGAGACCGGCAACCTCCTGCGCTACCTCAAGAATTTCGTTCAGAGCGACATCAAAAATGACCACCTGGCCAGCCTGGCAGAGGGCCTTGGCGAGCAGATATCCAAGCTCGATGCCCTTGCGAATTTATTGAATGAAGACATCATGGCCCCCCTCAACCGAATCCTTCCTGACCTGGAGGGGGATAGTGACCTCTCAGAGCTTAAGCCGGCTGCGGAATATCTGATCAAGGTGCTGGATCGATTCGGGGGGCTGTTGCGGGAAGACAAGCGATATGTCAAAAGCACCTGGGAGCTCTTCAAATTAGAGGTGGAGAGCACCTTCCCGGAAGACAACGCATCATTGCAGATGGACAGCAATCAAATCCTGGCCGAGGTGAGCTTCACCCAGGCGATTGACTCCGTGGAAGGCAGCAAGATCAAGGTCACCCCGGAAGGAGGCGCCCCCTTCGCCGAGGGTGGAAAGCTGAAAATCCCCCTCAGCCTGCAATCCGAGACCA